>CANRDC010000001.1 GCA_947629245.1 uncultured Oscillospiraceae bacterium
TTATGATGGTTATGATTTAGAGGCGCATTCGTATTCAAATTACGGCAATGCTATCTCAGATGGGTCCGGGGGTCACCATTATATGCAGTCGTGCAGCTCCTGCGGCCAAACGAGAACTGGCACGACCACGGCGCACTCTTGGGCCCATGACTACTGGGACCAGGGCACTATCAACTCTAACCATGTCGAGCATATGAAGTGTTCTGTCTGTGGTGAGACTAAGACGCAGAATAACGCCGCGCATAAATGGGTTGAGCAGAGCAGAACTGACACTGGCGCATCAGGGCACAATATTAAGTATAAGTGCTCCGACTGCGGACTGACTAAGACTGTGCTTGAGGCCCACGACCTCTATATCACGGGGTATACTAATTATACCTCCTCTCAGCACTATGTCAATCAGAAGTGCCGAACTTGTACCTACACTACGAAGTACCTTGCAAATCACACCATCATAGATAATAGCCCGAAGGTTTCTCAGATTGCTGGTAACACGGTGAACCATAAGCACAATCAGAAGTGCTCGCTGTGTACATATACGACCAGCTTCGAGGAGAAGCATACTGACTCTATCACTGGCTACTCTACGACGACCGGCGCCAACCAGAAGATTAAACACATCACACATCATCGTTGCACTGTCTGCGGCTTGACCTGGGATGTGCTTGACCCGCATGGCGCGCCTGATGCTCAGGGGTACTGCCCGCAGTGCCATGAGTTGCTTGGTAATAATATCACCTGGCACTATTTCGAGGGCGTGCCTAATAAGACTACGTTCCAGATTTACACGCATAAGCTTGTAATCCCGGAGACGAAGGGACGCAACGGTTATAAGTTCATCGGTTGGTTCGATGACCCTGGCGAGGGTAAACAGTGGACCGCAGATGATACCTATAACGTTGGCGACCCGGCTGAAATGTGGGCTCAGTATGCCATCGTGGTTGAAGTCCACATCGACCAGACTGCTCCGACTATCACTGTTGTGAGAGACCCAAGCAGTCCGGAGACACCTACGAAACAGGTCACATTGAGAATTCATGTCGACCCGAATGACGAACATCCTTCCGCCACGCCTGTTATGGTCGAGAGCTACACCGACTGGTCGCCGAATGACCTTGTGTTCACTGTGACGGAAAATGGCACCTATAAGATTATCTCCCGCGATGAACTGGGTAACACCCGTGAGTACACCGTCTATGTCGAAAACATTGATAAGTCCGCGCCGGTGATTAACTCCATGGCTTCTAATACTGAGGCTTGGACGAATAAGCCTGTGACAGTTACTGTCGATGCGACTGACGATGTGAAGCTGAATGTGACTGCTTATAGCTGGACACTTCAGCCGAACGATGGTAGCGCCGCCATCACTTCTAATGGCTGGACTGCCTCTAACTCCTTCCAGGTCGCCAAGCCTGGCGTGCTCACTGTAAAGGTTCGCGACGCCTTGGGTAATGAGACTACCTCTGCGCCCTACTATGTGAATAACGTCGACGTGACTGCCCCGTCTGCCGAGTATTCTCTGAGCGTCTCTAACTCCGAGAAGGTCGCGGCGGAGACGGGTGTGACTATCACCGTTCATCCGATTGATAATGAGGACCCGTCGACAGGTATGTCGTCTGGCCTGGCGAACAACCCGATTAAGTGGTCTGGTACTGGAATGACGTCCAGCTATGGACGCTCCACTGCTCAGACGGTCCATGAGAATGGCACTTACACTGTTTGGGTTAAGGACGCCGTGGGTAACGAGTCCGTACCTGTTCAGATTAACATCACATCTATCATCTCTGCTTCGCCGGTAGTTTCGCTGACTGAGAAGCCCAACCCCGTTGATGGTTCTACCCCGACTAAACTCCCGTTGACGCTCCATGCGGACGTTGACTGGAATGGTCTCGACCCGAACCCCGACGGCTGGATTTCCTGGGACGGTGGTCATACTTGGGGCACCTATGAAGACCATGTCGTAACGGATAATGGCGAGTACACCGTTATGGTTCGTGACTCGACTGGTACAATTACGACCTCTCGTAAGACTTATACTGGCGGCGACGGCGTTGCTCCTATTGTCTCGATGGTACTCTCTAAGGGTGCTCCGGCCGACATGCCTGACGCCACTGAGGCAAACTATGTCTGGAAGCTGACTATCTCGGCTAACGATGGTGTGCTTGGCTCCGGCGTCGATGTGATGACTACTCAGTGGAATGGCCAGTCCTATACCTCCTCCGACCCGCAGTGGGATATTAATCTCGTTGACGGTACTGTCGGAAAGGTGTTTGAGCTGGAGACCGCTGGCACCTACTCCGTCACTGTAACGGATAAAGTGGGTAACTCGACGACTTCGGATAAGACGCTGACTTGGACTGACCTCGGTGAGTCACCCGACGGACCGAGTCAGGAGACCAGCATCACTAAACCTGCGCTTGATGGTTCTGAACCTTGGGGTCATGGCTCCGCTGGCTCACCCTATGATGCGAACCTTGAGGACCTTGTATTTGGCCCGACTGGTGCGTACAATACGAAGACTGGCGAGTTCACTCCGTATCCTGATGGCCTTGAGGGTATTCCTGTTCACTTCAATGCTGAGGTGACGAGGAATAAGTGGGCGACCGCTAAGGTAACCTATGACGGAAACGTGTTCAACGCAGTGTGGAACTACACTGGCGCCGGGACTGGAACTGAGAAGGTTCGCGGTGATGGAACTACGCAGCACGGCTACGCTTTCATTCCTGCGAGCTACATCACGAAGGACTATAAGAACGCCAGGATTAAGATTGAAGTATTTGAGTGGGACGACGAAGCCTGCACGCAGCTTCATCGCCAGGGCTCTCAGAACTTCTACACTTCTACATCGGTGTCGAAGCCTGAGATTACTTACGCCTATGATATTGCGACGCGGACGTTGACCTTCAGCGCCAGCTCTAATGTCGTTGGTATTAAGAACCCCGGCGGAAAGCTGTATAGCTTGAATGGCGGTGCGTTCGTGGAATACACCGGGCCGTTTGTTGTGCCTGAGGGAACTACGACCATTAACTTGAAGGCCATCGATAATCTGGGTCAGGAAGCGACTAAGGACCTTGACGTTGCGACTATGGGTCTGAATGGCGGTACCAATGGCGTCGGGTCTATTCCGAGTGCTCAGAAGACCGATGAAAATGCTGGCACCAGTTCCTATCATAGCTCCAACCGTTCTGCTGATATCTACATCATCGGTGGCACTCGTGGAAACACCGATAGCGTACCTGATGGCTCTGTCTTCAGTGCGCTGACGGGAAATACACTGGCTCCGATTGATGCGGACGCGGACGACGACTAAATCTTTTATGGGGAAGTGCGAGATTTCGCACTTCCCCATTTCTTTTGCACTGTAAAGTCGCCATGCTAATCGCCTTCAGTTGAACCCGCTTTAATCGCCATGTTTTCGCACCTCAGTATCTTCGTATCCTACTTCCATTTACACTAATGTATCATTAGTGACACGTGGTCACTAAGAAGGGAGTATAAAGATGGAACTATTTAAAGCTAAGAGGCGCCCTACTGACGTAGAGGTACTTCACAGACTCTTTACGGAGTCTGACAGAGAGGTAGCGACAGAAGTGTGGTATAGATGTACCATATTCAGTCTCATACCGAAGACTGACGACTCTACTCTCGGCGACTTCTTTGTTGGGAGAATGACGAGAATGAAGAAAAAGTTCGCACACTCTATCGACCCCGAGGCTGCTGGCGTATGCCGTACGTTGGCTGAGAACGCCGGGCATTTCACAAGCGATGAAAGGCAGAAGAAAGAGGCGCAGGTCGTAGATATTCTCGACTCTATCTTCGAAGGTATCAAACACGACGATGGTACCACAGCCTGGCGTTTTGTCTTTCCGGACGGTGACAGACAGATGGTACTTAAGGAGAAGCTTACTGCCTATCTTCGGAGTGCACCGGTTGTCTACCTGATAGGCAACGCCCGCGCAGTCTACCACTGCTAAGTCGCCATGTATTTCAATGGAGGTAAAATCATATGAAAGAACTCAACCTTGGCGGCAGTAAGTCGCCAAAAGCCACCATCTCTCCTGAGGACCAGCGTGCCCTTGCCTTTCTGGAGGATAAATACAGCTTTCATCACGTGAAGGGTCAACCCACGCTGATGGAGCTGATATTCTATCCGCACATGAATGCATATCTGCCATCTGAACGCTATGAGACGCTGAGAGCGCTTGAGAAGTGTATGGCGAGACTGACACTCGCCCTTGATGATGTGAGGCGCAGTAGCGCACCAGTCGGTCACGGTATCAAGATGGAGGACACCGAGCAGTATGCCTTCGAGCTGCTCTATCGCTTTCTGCAGTTCAGGGGAGCTCTTGAAGATAACCTCCCCGTGGATGCAATGACAGAGTTACTGGCCATTAGTAACCTCGTGCCTGCCGCGTCTAAGGTTGGACTCGCTACTGGAACGTTCAAGAGCAACGACGATAGCGACGACCCTTCTAAGCCGGCCAATCCAGAAGAACTGGAGAGCTGGCAACGAAGCTATGTGGAAAGGCGTACGCGTCTCAATGAGCTTGAGGAGAAGTACGGAATTAACGATGGTCCTCAGGCCGCCATGTTTATCCGCCGTCTCTTTCCGAAGGGTTCTGAGTCCGTTGAGGCTGGAAGGCGCCTTGACATCTTGGAACTCTTGGATAAAAAGATGGAGGCCGTTGCCGCGGCTATCAAGGCGAATAACTATGGCGTCGAGTATATACCTTCCGAGCTTCATGACCTTTGTATGAAAGCCGTTGACGCGTGGTGGGGTTATGCATCTGGAGGCCTGGCTAATGTATTTCCTAAGGGGTACACCGACGGGATACGCCAGGCTGTGAAGGACGCCTGCAACTTTGTCACGGCGATGCAACCACTTACTAACAGGCGCTAAGTCGACATGTATTTCAATTAAGGAGGAAACACAATGAGCAAAGTATATAGCGAGCCTGAACTGGTCCGTACATACATCAACTGGTACCAGTGCAAGAAGCTCGCCACTCTATTCGAGGGTCTTGCTGGCGTACGCATCGGCCTCCAGCAAGTCGATGATTCCTTGACGGAGAAAGGCGAAGCCCCTGCGTTTGAAGGAGCCCTGAGGAAGCTCGACAAGATACAGAGAATGACCCTCGGCGCTAACGAACCGGAGAACAGGGGTTGGAGGCTTGAGACGGACGAGGACCTTGTGAACTACTTGGAGAAGGACCTCGCCAAGACTCCGTCTGATGATGGAAAGGGAACGATGCTGGACGTCGTGTTCCCTAACGGCACTGACGGTCTTTCAATCGAGGAACGCCTCAACGCACTCCTTGCACTTGAGGAGGTAAAAGGCATGGCGAAGGAGGGCGCAAAGCTCGTCAAGGAGATGAAGCTTTAAGTCGCCATGCCTTTCGGCTACACAACATTCAACCATAAAAAGGAGATAACACTAATGAGTATCAACCTGGCTGGGGTCCGCTCTAAGTCTGAACCTACTATACTGGCAGACCCTGTCGAGTCTGATGTACCGTCACCGGTGACGCAGACCTTCCCTTCCCCTAAGAGCCACTCTGAGCTTGACTGCCTCTGCAAAGGTATAAGGTTTGAGAGTGAGGCTCTCAAACTCGGATACAAGGAGCTTATCAAGAAGCTCCAGCGTCAGAGCAACAAGCTCTACAGCGACATGATGAGCGCCGCAACTATGACACCTGTAGCTAAGTCACTCCGTGATGAAATTCAGAAGATTAAGGAGAAACTCGACGAAGAAATCGTCAGCATAACCACCGCGTATGATAAACTCTATATTATGACCTTCCACGTAACAACAAAAGAAGAGGCCATGAACTGGGTTGAGTGGTACCTCAAAACACATCACGAGCATGAGAGCATCGAGAAGTCTTTCTGGCAGGAAGCATTTCCTAATGGCACAGACAGAATGTCGTCCGACGAAGTTTATGCCATCGCGCTTGAGCAACCTATCATCAGGAGGATAATCTATCGCGGCAGTATCCTCTATGAACAAGAGGACGCTATTTAAATCGGCTACATCAATTCATTAAAACTAAAGGAGATAATACAATGGATACAACAAATGCACCTTCTACCTTCGAATGCCTCTGCAGAGGCATTAAGCTTGAGAGGGAGGCTCTCAACTTCGCTTATAAGGAACTTATAAGCGGTATCATGCGCGGCGGAGTCAGAACCTGCGAGGATTTAAAATCTGAAGGTATCCTTTCGTCGGACGTTGTCGACGCAATGGAGACCATTGATAGCCTCTGTGACTACATGCATGAAGTCTTTGAAAGTCTGCCTGTACTTGTTGCAGATGTGGATACAAAGGAAGAGGCCGTCGGTTGGCTGGGGTGGTACCTCAAGAGAAATCGCTCGTATGAGCATCCCGAAAGGACGCTTTGGGAAGAAGCATTCCCTGATGACACTGACGACTTAACCATCGACGAGATATATGATGTCATGGCCGAGCAGCCAGTCGTGTTCAGGCTAATCTACCGTGGAAGGGCGCTTCTTGAGGCGGAGCACGCCATGCCTTCCGCCTGAGGAGGAAACATAATGAAAGCGCTTAATCTCAACGATGCACCGAAGAAGGAAGAGCTTAATCCTTCTGACTTGATGGTGCTTTGCCACTTCTGCAGCAGTATGTATATGGGCTATGCCATCGGACAGCGTGCTGCTACATCTACGCTGGAGTTGAACCTTGTTGGTGTGAGAAGGACACTTAAGGACCTTTATAACGCCTGCGCAAGTGCTGCTGGAAACGACCTCGACGGTGATTTCGCCAATATTGTGAAGTCTCTCAAGGACCTCGATGCAGATGCTCACAAGCTCTTCAAGTCGAAGGAGGAAGAGTCTATCGAGCTCGCGAAGGACGATGTACTGAGCTATCTCGAAACTATGTATCGTGAGATTGGCCCTGATGGTTCAGCACTTCGTGAACTGTTTCCTGAGGGCATCGCTAATCTTTCGAAGGAACAGAAGCTCGATAGATACCTTGAGCAACCATCTGTAAAGAGACTCATAGCGAACATTCGTGAGATGCATGGCTGGGAAGCTTAACCCTTTTCTATTTGAGGAGGAAACATAATGAAAGAACTCAATCTCAATTGTAAGCCTTCATGGCGACTAAGTCGCCATGTCTATTGCCTGTGTCTGATGCATTACTACCTGGCGTGATTTAACGCCAGGTAGTCTTAACTATTTTGATACATGTCTCTGTGCTGATGGTCTTAACACCTGAGACTAAAACTACATGGAGGTATCATCATGTCCAGAAAAGCAAACAACTACGGCCCGCTTGACCTTGAGGGAGAGTGTGCTAAGTGTCATGAACATGGCGCTACGTTGCTCCGCTCTGCCGTACGCACCAGCGCCTACTATGACCACCCAGACTCCAAAGGCACCGTTATAGGCGTCTACGTGTGTGTCGGGAAATCAGAGAACGACTTCTCTGTGATGGCGCACGTAGTCGTTGATCTTGAGTCAAAGCGCGCTCTCACAGAAGCACCGGATAAAGTAACTAACCCTCGGAGTTACATAGCAGTGCAGGGGAAGCTTTACCACCTGTTCAGCGCCGAGCATAAGAACAGTGGGTGCTTCTGGGAGGGTAACTAACCGTAGGCTCCTTGCTTCTAATTCACATCGAAATGTAAAATAAAAAGCCGAAGTACCATCGGGGTACTTCGGCTTTTTATTTGCCCTATAAAGTTGCTCAGCCATGAACCATACTGGTCGTAGTGGAAATCGTTTTTTTTTTTTTTGCTTTGGTGCCACACCTTTAATTTGATTGCAAGGATTGCACATATTTGGAGTGCAAGCTCGTAATCTGAATTGAAGTAAGGAGTGTATCACTATGAGTAGTAAGTTTACGAAGTATGCCATAGTCGCGATAGCTGTTGTGATGATGCTTGCACTCGTCCCAGTATATAAGACGGCTGAGAGGGCATATGCAGATGAAGTGGCCGGAGACGATTATATTTCACTGACGTTCGAGGAGACCTCCACGCCGAACAAGGACTACAATAAGGTCATGTGCTATGGCGTCGGCGACATCATAAAGCTTAAATTGACTGTTACAGTCAATAAGACTTTAAAGTACAAGGACACAAGCAAGGCGACGGTCATACATATCTCACTCCGCGACTCTGCTGGAAACTGGCTGACAGAAGACCAGATGAAAGCGTACTCAGTCAATGACAACAAAGACTTGAAGAACTTTAGCGAAGGCGGTAAAGACTTTACGGTAACTCGAAATCATAAGGCAGATGGTCGTAACTACGTCTACATTGACTCCTCTAAGCTGAAGCAGAGTATTAACGCCATGACTTTCACTGTCGAGTATCGCCACACAGTGGCGGCAGCTGACTGCGAAAAGGGTGTAAACTATATTGACCCTGTCGTCTATATACATGGCATCGAGGCAGTCGTAGAGACGAAGGAGTGCACAGAGAACGCCACAGTCACGAGTAACGCTATTCAGCAACTGATACAACCTCCTACTAAGCCTGAAGGTTTGGAGTGGCCACAGGATATTAAACTAGAATATTGCGATAACGAAGACAATGTACTTTGGACAGAGACAGCCCGTCTTAAAGGCCCGTTGGAGACAGTGACATATAAGCTACTCGGTATGGCACCGGAGACACTCACGAAAGAGTATATGTACCCTTGGGGACTTGAGAATGTTGGAAAGTATTTGGATAACAACGCTGGGTGGAACGCCTGGTTCAGCGAAGGTATGCTCAGTAAAATTGTGTCTGAGGGTCAGTATCTCGCAGGGTGGTCTACGACTAAAGGCGGCACACTTGAATATGGCTATATTGGCGACATGTATATCACCTACGGTGATAAGGATAAAGTCGGCGACCTATCGGGTGATAGTAGTCTCCCAATCTCAATTTCAATTTCTCATGACGTTAAGCTTTATCCTGTTGTTGTAAACCTTTCTGAAATATACCGCCTTGGGTTTGCGGTAGGTATGACAGCTGCTACTGGATTAGAGGACGATGAAGACAAAGAATATCATGGTAATGAAACGTATGGTGCGTACAGTGAAGTGCCACGAATATTACTTAGACAGACAGAGTCCACGGCGAGCGGCGCGCGTAAGTATTGGCAAACTGGCATGTTCACTTCTCCGGGAGCAGAGGTGAAGATTTGTAGATATGCTATTGCACAATATTATCCAAAGAAGTATTCTGAAGAGGCGTATGTAGAAGAATACAATGAACATGATGTAACATGGTTGTGCTGGTTTGATAAGCATAGCGGTCTAACTTATACACCTGGTGATACTATCACTATAACTGCGCATGAGCACACACTTGATGCTTTCTGGGCTTATATTGGTGAAGGACCCACTTATGCCTACAATGGAGAGGAGCACCCTGCCACTAACGAAGTTGAGTTTATAGGCGAGACGAAGAGCGGCAGCGATGCACCGAAGCCGATATCTGAATGGCTCGGAGAAAATCTTACTTATGAAGTAGAGTACAGCTCTGATTACGCTGAGGGTTATGATGATGAAGGAAAGCCAACTTTCACTACTCCTGGTGTTCATGCATATACAGTCAGTGCAACTGTCACAATTCAACGTGATGATGAAGACCCGTTGGTTGTAGAACTCGAACCAACGACACGTTACGTAACTATCACTTATGAGCTCCAGGAAGATGATGTCGAAGAGAGCACCGGCGTAGTCTATACTGGTAAGCCAAGGAGATACGAGCCTGAAGTAACTTACGACCATGACGCCGGGTTACTGAGTAGTAATTACTACTCAATCGTATATGAAGATGAGACCGGTGAGTTTGATGCCAGGGATAGAGAGAATTATGACCGTGTTACTGATGTTACTGAAATGACAGTGAAGATAACTGGGAGCTACCCTGTTTCTGGTACGCTCACCCGTACTTTTAAAATCCTTCCGGCATCAGTAACTATTACGGCCAACGACGAAACTATTTACGTTGGAGATGACCTTCCGAGTCCAACTGCTAAAGTCGATGGTAAACCAGATAAAGGCATCGCTCTCGATTACACAGTTGAGCTTGCACCTGACGCGTCGTCCGATACTCCGAATACTTACGACATCATTGTGAAGCCAGGCACTAATCCTAACTACGATGTCACGCCAGTTAACGGTACACTCACAGTACTGAAGCCGACGCACTTTGACTTGATTATTGACCTCAACGAAGGGAACATCGCTGGCAACCCATCTAACCTGACTGAGAACTTTGAGGTTGGTGATGGTGTCACTCTGACGCCATGTGGGTTCAGTGACTCTGGAGCGACTCCTATTACTCGTGATAGTGCAGTGCTGCTTGGGTATTCCACTACTAAGGTTTCGGACCTGCTCGGTACATATGATGAAATCGAGGAAGCTGTTAGTGACTCAGGCGCCATGCTTTTCGAGTCTGGTGAAATCACGTATATTATGCCAGATGACGGCGGTATCATCTATTGTTTGTGGGCCTCAGACTCTAATGATAATGGTATTGCTGATGCTTATGAGATAACAGTCAAATTTGCTGGTTCTCATGGCACAGTATCGCCCTCTTCTGCTGTCTATGGACTTTATACGGACGGAGATTATGACATCTCTGGGACTGCTACATTAGACTTCTCAGGTATCGACTTGACACCTGACGATAAGTATATCTCTGATGGTGGCTACTGGGAAGATGAAGCTGGAGTACACATCACTTCATCTCGTACACTTACTAAGGCGGACGACGGTAAAACTTTCACGTACCACTTTGTGCCACACGGCACTAAGCTCACCGTAACTAAGGAGCCGGATAAGACAGTAGTAAAGCCTGGCGAAGAAATCCCATGGACTGTTACTGTGAAGAATGAAGGTAACACTACGCTGGATAACATTATACTTGTTGACCAGCTTGACGGTGTAAGCGCCACCAGTCTTAGTGAGAACATCTATATTGGTGGAGCGGCTGTCACAGTTCTTGAGCTTGAGCCAGGAGAAAGTGAGAGCTTCTTGGTGAGTTACACCGCCTTGCAGTCTGACGTAGGCACTGAAGTCACTAACTCTATGTTCTATAAGTCATCGATTAAAGAGTCTCCCCGTGAACGCGGTCCTGCTGGAACCGTTCAAAGTGAGCCTGTTGAAGTTAAGGCCGAACCTGTTGTTCCTCCGTCTCCTCCTGCTGAGACTCATGTGACCTTCTACCTTGATGCTAACGGCGGTACCTTTGACGCCGGGCTTGAGGAGACTACCGTTATTGACCCAAAGTCTCAGTCCGACTTGCCTACCCCTACTTACGAAGGCTACACCTTCGATGGCTGGTTCGAGACTGGCCATGCCATCAGTACGGACATCTTCACTGATGGCCTTGACCACCATCTTCAGGCGCAGTGGACTAAGAATGCAGTGACACCGCCTGTCGGTCCTACTATTCCACCATCTGGTCCGACAGAACCTACGACATCTGTGACATTCCATCTTGATGCTAACGGCGGCGAGTTTGAAGGACTTGTAACTTGTAAGGACGTTACTGACCCGAAATCAACTGCTGACCTTCCGACTCCTACACGTGTTGGTTATACCTTCACTGGCTGGTTCGAGAATGGGGCTGCCATGTCTAACGCCATCTTCTCAGACGGCTTGGACCACACACTTGTGGCTCAGTGGAAGGCTGATGAAGTTCATACTACATTTCATCTTGATGCTGGCGACGGTGAGTTTGATGATGGAACCTCATTGAGGGACGTCATTGACCCACCAAGCCTTGATAAGTTGCCCACACCTTCGCGCGATGGCTATAACTTCGATGGCTGGTACGAAGATGGAAGTCCTGTCGACGTGTCTTCTCTGAACGACGGTGGAGTACACAACCTCGAAGCTCACTGGAAGAAGAAACCTTCATCTGGTGGTTATGTTGCACCTGACTGCTATGTTACCTTCGACTCGGAGGGTGGTAGCTCGGTCGCTGGTCAGTACGTTACTTGGAACTCTACGGTTAGCCGGCCTAAGGACCCAACTAAGGAAGGTTACACCTTTGACGGCTGGTACACTAAGGACGGTGACCTGTTCGACTTTTCTAAAGATAGAGTTCTTGGCAATTTGACCCTGTACGCCAGGTGGAGCAGCAATAGTAGTTTCATTGATGAACACATTGCCTATATCGTTGGACGTGACGACGGACTCGTACACCCGAATGATTATATCACGAGGGCTGAGGTATCTACGATATTCTACCGTCTGCTTCGTCGCGATGTGCGTAACCAGTACAGAACGACTGAGACAGACTTTGTAGATGTGCCGGCTAATGCGTGGTATGCTGAAGCTGTGGCAACACTCGAAAATCTTGGTGTTGTATACGGTAAAGGTAACGGAATATTTGACCCGAACGCTCCGATAACGAGGGCTGAGTTTGCAGCCATCGTTGTCCGCTTCGACCACATCTACACCTCAGTTAAAACCTACTTCTCTGATGTGCCCTCAGCTCATTGGGCGTACACCTATATCGGGACAGCTGCTCAGAATGGTTGGATTGTCGGACGCGATGATGGATTGTTCCACCCTGAAGATAACATCACTCGTGCCGAGGCAATCACACTTGTAAATAGAGCGCTGGGTCGTAGTCATCTTACGGAGTATAGCTTTAGCGACATTCCGGATATGATTACATGGCCAGACAATGAGGGTAAGAAGAAGTGGTACTACCTCGCTATTCAGGAGGCGACGAACAGCCACACCTATATTGAAGTCAGTGAGGTAGAATACTGGGACGAAATCATCAGATAACCCTACATTCATCTTGTATATCTCCTTTAAAAGAAAAGCCGAAGTACCTTCATGGTACTTCGGCTTTTCTTTTGCAGTTCAGTTTTAGCCATTGTAGAATCTCTACCAAGTATATAATCTTAAGCACATTACGAAAGGAGTAGACAACATGCCGGTGTTTAAAAACCAAGCGAACGGCTTGCAGGAAAGTGAGCGCATTGACTATGGCGACAGCGTCCCTGTGCCTCTGTACCTAATAGCTGGCGCCATGACTTACACCAGAAGTGAACTCGAAAGGTGTCAGCCTGGCGAGCACGATGCTGTTGAGGCCAACTATCAGTACTGGGTATATTGGACATTCAAGCGCCTTTATGCACTCAGCTCTTTGTTCATTCAGACTGGCGTCGCACCCTCTGAAATTCTCAACGTCATCAAAGCACACCTTGATGACAACGCGCATACACAGAAGTTCAAAACGAGATACGCCAGCCTTCCTACAAAGGCTGGCGCTCAGCCTGCTGAGATACGTGCCGCTTCAGCCGCCAGGTATATGAAGTTCACCATGGACGCTATGAATATGCTGGCCGCCAGGCGTATGGATACTGATGGTGTTCACTACGACCTTGGACATAAAGAGTGCAAATGGATACTCAACGAGTCTGAGAACTTCGCGCTAAAGGCATGTGACATTATGATGCTGGCATCTCCAAATCCTAACTTCAATGTAGGTGCCGAGCCTGTCAATGAGCCGCTTGCCTTGCTTCTCGAAGTTACTGGCGCCATGAGTCGCACCAGCTTCTATGCTGCTCCACACGTCAATGAACGTTTCGTAATGCCGAGCCAGATACAGCTCGTTAAACTGCGTGATATCCTGTATAGGACAAACATCAATGGCGTGGCCTCTGATAAAGCTCGTGAACCTATTCTCAGAATTGAGAATATACCTGCAGAGCTTAAAGGCACGTATGCACCGCTTACGCTGAAGGCTGAATACTTCAATGGTAAAGAGGTAACACCCTTTATGACAACGAAGCAGAGAAGGCCTGAGGACGCTAAGCTGACAGTCGGGCCAATGTGCCTTAAATAAAAGGGAGACATTATTTACTATGGCAACAATCCTCGACCCCAACACTCCGGAGTTTGCGGAGAAGTATAAAACCATTCACTGGACTGAGAAGCCGCTTCGACTTATCCTGGCTGATAAATATGAGTGCGCCAGGCAGCTTGATAAGAAGTGGGACGAGATTTCTAAGCGCTGGTATTATAACCCGGCGACTTTTGCTCACCTGTGCCTCAATCTGGTTCCGGACACATACTCGCCTATGACTTGGTTAGACATAACTGAGCAGTTGTTCTCAAAGGAAGCCAAGCTGGAGTTTGGAGACCGACGCTACGAACTTCGTGGTGGTATACAGACGATGGACGGCGCGTCGGAAGGTCTCTATGCCGCGGCATACATGCAGACAATAACGCAGTGCCTGGCATCGTTCGCCGGGCTATGCAACATTCACGACGGTATCTATGTACTTGCTAACAGGTACAATGCCTGGGAGGATTTGCAGCGGTCTGAACTCTGGCTCCAGTACTCTACACTTCATAGAGAGATAGATGCGCTTGCCTCTATCTACGGACGGCAGCTCATGACGCTCACTGCTGTGCTTGCAACTGCCTGGGGCTGCAGTGGCAGAGGTACACCCTACGTTGATGCACTTGATTATATCAAAGGCATGATTAGTGAGGACGATGCACGAAAGAAGTCTGGTTCTGTTTGCAAGATGAACCTCGGCTGAAAGGAGAATTCTTATGCAAGCATCAATTACTATGGGCGGTTTTCTCACTGAATACACCGAGCGCATAGTGAGTGACTACACACGTATTGCGTATCCGGAGCACTGGGAAGAGGAAGCTCTTGAACTCGCTGGCATTACCATCTACATGGACAAGTTCATGGAGGACGATACCTGTGACGAAGACACCGTGCAAGAGATGAAGGCCAGAAGAGCCGAGGTTTCCGAAGTCCTCGCTAATATTGGAAGCAGTACCTCCGAGCAAGAGTGTAAGAAGCGGCTTGAGGCTGCACTTGACTTTCTTGAGGAAATTCACGCTCTTATCTGCGGTGTACGTCAGAAATCCCGCAATGGATTTTATCGCACACAGATATGGGAGGACGACAGACCTAATGCCATTCTGAAGGCTAAGTGCTTAAGCATGGCGGCGTTCCATAAAGAAATCACTCCGCAGGAAATGATTTCAATGGCGACAGCCGAGCTTGAGCTTGCTCAACGCGTCAATAAGATTAACGGTGTTGCGGCTCAGCTTGGAGATACCTGGGATAAGTCTTGGCCAGGTGCTAAACTCGACCTTATGCTTGAGACGCTCGACAGCGGCGCTATACTCATCGAGCTGTACGCCATGTATAACCATCTTTATATAGAGAAGCATCCTAAGTCCAGCGAGAACGTGATACCTTCGGTCGAGACTCTTGTAAACGATATGGAGAAAGCCTGGAGGACACTTCGTAAGATGCTGTCACGTCGCTTTGGCTATCCTGGCTCAGTAATGCTTATCAACATGAGTGAGATGGTCGCCAGGCATGTCGAGAATGAGCGAGTCATGCATACACCGCTTGGAAGTTCTGTATTGAACGCGCACCCCGTGGAAAAGATGAACTTACAATGCATGTTCTGAGGAGGATTTCTACACTCCTCAGCTATTTAAATCCAGTATCATAAAAGTGACAACATTACGTTAGGAGGAGTAAATGTGGGACTCCAACCAGTATTCGATAATATTCATTGTATGTCCGCATGTGTAAGCCAGATATCAGAGGCCCTTGAAGGCTATGAAGACCGTGTAATACTATGCAGGGAGACCGCTGCTGATTTCATACCAATCTCTAACATGAATATACGGTCGCACTTAATTGTATACTCACCTTCGCAGATAAGCATACCTGAGGTAAGTGTTTGCGTTATCCAAGACTGCTTTAGTTCTAAGATATATGGCAGACTGTGGGGTTTCTATGTGACATCTGCTGAACAGACAATCGCCGACATGCTTGAGATGTGGCCACATAGCGATAGCTCTGTATTAATGCCAGCTTTAGCTAACTACTATTATAAGCACAGTGAGAGCTTCAGCGACCTCGCTGTCCTTCTTAATGGTAAGGCACGCAAAAATTTTGAGTTCTTGAAGGAGGGGGCTGTGACATACTATGACTATTAGTAAGAGGGAAAAGCGAAGAGCAGTAATAGAAGATAAAGAGTTGCTACGTCTACTAAAGGCATTAACAGAGTGCGGCCTTAGTATAACTATTAAGGGCGCCATGCTTCTCAATGTTATTTTAGACGGCGATAAGCTTCCTCTACGTCGCGGTACTCGTGACATTGACTTTGACATAGATGCAGATGTTGAGCTGGGCTCCTCCGAAATAAGTTCGGAGGAGTTGAGAGCATTAATTCAGAGTAAGCTAAGCTCAGTTGGTTACGTGTATGATTTTGATATCATACGTCCATATAAACCAGGCAGCTCCGGTCTTAATCTTGGCGTTGTTACCAGGCAGAGTGGACAAGAGGTACTTATTGCCTCTATGGACATAAACGTTGGTCGAAATAAGTATCAGGTAAAATACAATACTGCGTACGGGTTTGACTTCTATGGGCAAAGCATGGCGAGGATTTTTGCGGATAAGGTGAAGGTGGCTTCTCAGCGTAAGATACTTTGGAGATATAAAGACCTTTATGACCTTACGCTTCTCGGTAAGTACAGCGGGTGGTCAGCGAAGATAACCGATGACATCATAGAAGATACTGGCGGCGAGCTGGAGGATTTCTCGACATTCGATAAGCGTGCTGATGACTTGTACAGCGCGCACACGGCCTTTGTTCGGGATTATGGGTTGTCTACAGATATGAACGTTATTTATGAGACTGTTAAATCTCTAATCGAACCTTTCAGAAAACCACAGTCAGAAGAGCTTATCTGGGACGGCTCGAAGTGGGTAAGGAGAAGTCAGTACCGTGGCCCACTGATGCTTAAGACTGAGAACTTCGCGAGACAGTCGAGTGGCTTTGGCACACTGCATCTGCAATGACTATTAACGTTAGGAGGAACTAATGTTTTTCAACTTGGACATAATGGACCCGAATTTCAAAAACCAGGTTCAGATAGCATACACTAAGTTCGCCGGGTATCGATATGACGCAGTCCACGAGAGAGTCGTATGGGCTTTCCTCAATGCTATAGGGTATAGCGGTGGTCCATTCAATGCGCCTATCTATGCCCTCACTGAGTATATCCAGAGTCTCGACGGTGGACGTGGTTCCGGTGATGTTGAGCTACTTAGCACTGTCGCTAAGGAGATACTCTATGTCAATAAGTTATTCCCGCGTCTGAACGGCGAGGAACCAGTGGCGCACTTCGGTGCTATTGCCGCTGGGGTCGACGAGTTTGTCAAGAATGGTGACGAAGTCCAGAAAGAGGAGTATGAAAACATACCCCCTATCTTAACCTTGATAGATTCTCCGAGCTTATGATGTTCAAACTTCAGTTTAAGACGCCTGGCAGGCAGGAGCTGTTTGCAATTTGCGACGAGTCCAACTTCAAGGGCTGCGCCGAGCGTATACTCTATCTCGGTGACGCGTATCGCAAGATTTTCACGCTGTGTCACAACGACAGTGCAACACTCGGAATTGAGCAGGAGCTTGAAGTCATGCTTCTGATGGTGGCTCCTCTGATGGAGTTCATGACTCCGTTGCTGAGAAGCTACAACAGCGACAATCCTGATACTACCGAGTATGCACTGATGCTGTCGAATGTCAGCGGCACTGTAAATAGCGATAAATTTAATATCCCGAACCACCTTAACTATTCCAGGCGCATGGCGGCATTTTGCTTTATCGCCATGTCTTTCCTCGTCTACATGCAGGAGCACAACACTACTGAGATTGAACTCAGTGCAGCCAATTAAGGAGGGTCAAATATGTCAAGTGAAGATACCTTTAGGCCCAATACTATTGCCGCCGAGATTTGGCCGGAGTACCTTTGTGACCCTGACAGCGAGGACACCCTCAGCGAACGCGGTCGTAATGAGATGGCGGCCATCATCACTGAGGCTTTCTACTTTGTATGCGGTGTGCCAAACTTCGAGAATAAGCACGAGTCATATAACAGGCTCCTTAACATTTTGCCTGAGTGGGAGCGCATGGGTTATCCGAACTACTCGGATATTGAGTCAGCTATAGCTGTAATCCACTGGATAGCTGACATCAACTCCGTCTACCAGTGCAAGATTGCTCAGATACTGACCACTACGTCGTGGGATGAGGAGAAGTATGGGCCACTCCGTAGTTCCGTTGATTGGCCTACACTGAGACGTGCGCGGTACTGTGACGCTATGCATATCTATAGGGAGTCGCAGGGCTTCTTGTCAAAGGACGACGCCAAGAAATTGCAGAAGCAGATATTTGGTGAGTTTGGCTACAAGTATATGGCTGATGTTCTCATAGCTAATACCCGCGCATATCGCACACTTCGTGCCGGCAATCGAACGTTACTCTACTGCAAGGAGGTTGTAGAGTTCACTTACATTCTGTGGCTTTTGCACGAGGCGCTTGTCCCTATTGATGCAATACTTGACTATGAGTCTGATGAAGTCTCGGAAGGTGTGTGGGCCTTAGACCAGCTTACCGACTTGTTCTATGAGATAGACGATATTAATGCGCCTGATATCTATCGTGGCCTTGGAATAATTCAGGAGTCCGAGGTCATCTACTGCGAGGAGAATGGAAGTCGTCAGTACACTGCGTTTCCTCCAGAGAAGAATGAGCCGCAGAAGGCAACTATAAGTAAACTTAATCTCGAATAAAACTAATGCCGAGGTTGATGAAAGTCAACCTCGGCATTATCATTTAGTCGCCATGTTTATGCGGTTACAGCCTACAATGACCAGTAAGATTTCAAATCATTATTTTCTTGTAGATGATATGATACTGTCATTTCAGATTGAATACGATTATTTGGAGGTTTAATCATGGATTTTGAGATTACTGCGACTTCTCGTAGGATTGCACAAATAGTCAAACCAGTTGAGGCATCAGCTATAATATGTCTTGAGTCAGCAGCGTACTTCTTATCAATCATAGACCTTGCGTCTGATGTGAAGAGCGTGAAGGTATTTGCGTCAGAGTCCGTATCATCTCCGCACATTGAAGTAATACATCTTGGAAGTCCGATACCTGCAAATAAGGAACTCGTGAGATTTTTGGATTGCTGGTGCACCTCAAGAATGCAGACAATTCAGGACATCTTGACACCAGCATATCATGTACCAGTGGATATAATTGAAGATGTTATCACGTCGCTCTATCTCGACTATGATGAAAGAATAGATAATCTTCAATTGTTCTTAACACCTGAGCAATGGGGTGTGTTGCAGAGGCACTTGCCCGCCGTAAAAGCTATGCTGAGGTACTAATATGCAGCTAATGGATGTAACTGCTGAGTATTCCTATCAGCAAAAGAATATGATGATGGCTCTTGAAGCCATCGCTTTGGCAGGATTACCAGTGACGGTACATGGAAGTGCAGCACTGCTTGTTCTGTATGGAAGTGACACACTGATAACAAGTGACCTTGACGTAGACTGGTTATCTCTGTCTATTGAGCAAGAGTATCAAGAAGCTGTTGTTGACAGACTGGTAACTGCATTACGCAATATTGGCATAGATGCAAGGTTGAAGGTTAAGCATTATGCAACTAAAGATAGGAATGCTGTGTATCGTGTGTTTAGCGGCGATAGGTACCTGTTCAAGTTTGATATCGCATATAAAATTACTGCTCAAAGCGACTATTACAAATTACCGAGTGGTAATATGATTAAGTGTCAGAGCATCCCGAGCTTAATTGCTGATAGGGTGTGCTCCATTTCATGTCAGGATTTTGAGTATCGTGTTAAAGATATGTGCACTTTGCTACTTGTAATAAGTAGGGAAAGCGGGTTCACACAAATGGCTGTTCTTGAAGCAGCAGAACAAGATAGTAGAAAGCTTGGCAGATTTACTGAGTTTGATGCAAGGACAAAAGCAGCAAGTGACCGATTTGATTTGGAAAATAGAAAAAGACATTATACCCTTACGTTTGGACAGCAAATTGAATTAATTACTCCATTCCTGCAGCCATTTAAGAATAAGTACGTCAGCCAGTCACTAACATGGGACGGTCGCAGATGGAGATATACTGCTACAGGCAAACCTTACGATAATCAAGTAATTACATTTGAAGAGAATAGCGTTCATGAACTGCACTTAAAATAATAAAACTAATGCCGAGGTTGATGAAAGTCAACCTCGGCATTATCATTTAGTCGCCATGTCTGTTAGACGTGCATCTTCAATGGTTAATAGAAATTCAAATCATTATTTTCTTACCTATGCTATAGTGTCTCTATTTTATCTCGAATATGCATATTTGGAGGTTTAATTATGGCTTATAGAGTTACAGTGACCGCAAGAAATATTGCGAGCCTTGTATCACCAGTTAAGGAGCATGCTATAATTGGCTTAGACTCCGCGTCCAAGTTTTTAACCATGGTACACACAGATGAAGATGTAGAGAGCGTGAGGGTTTTTGCATCCGAGCCTATAACTTCTAAGCACCTGGAGGTTATACATCTTTGTGAGCCTGCACCTGCAGATAAGTCAATAGTCAGGTTCCTTGGGTGTTGGTGTACATCTCCGTTACAGACGTTTAAGGATATATTAACGCCAGGGTATGGAATGTCGTCTGATGCCATTGAGGAGATTTTGACCGCAGCTTACATTCATTATGACAACAACCTTGAGCACTTTAGATACTTCTTAACAAAGGAGCAGTGGGAAGTTTTGCAGGAGCACCTACCTGCCGTAAAAGCGATGTTGAGGTATTGATATGTATTTGATGCGTGTATCGCGTAAGGCTTTAGATAGACAGCGCAGAATACTTGCAGCCTTAGAGGCAATCGCAAGGGCCAGACTTCCTATTACTGTGCATGGCAGCGCTGCATTGTTAGTGATATTCGGTCGAGACGCGCTGGTTACAAAGGATATGGATGTTGATTGGTTATCTGTATCAATAGACAATGAGACACAGCTGACTGCATATAATAGTATATTAGATGCATTTAAGGTACTTGGAACCGACATATCAATAGCCGTCGAGGAGGCAACAGAGACACACAATTCTTACTACTATGTGTATAGTGGTGAACAGTTTTTATTTAAATGTGACATAGCATTTAAGAAGACTGCTGATAAAGCTGAGTACACTCTACCGAGTGGCGCAAGAATAACATGTCAAAGTATACCAGCTCTAATAGGTGATAGAGTGTGTTCCATATCCTGCGACGACTTTAACTATCGTGTAAAAGATATGTGTACCCTGTTGCTCCTAATGGAAAAAGATGGGTTCACACAGGAAGACATTGTTAAGTCAGCGAGAAATGACGGAAGAAGAATAGGGCATTTTGATAGTTTTAAGAAGAAAACGCCAGCATCACGTTTTCAATTTGAAAAAGAAGATAAGGAAAGACACTACATCTACTCTTATGACCAGCAAATAGAGATGGTGACACCATTTCTTCAACCGTTTATTGACAGGTATAGTAAATCGCTGCTGACATGGAATGGTGAGTATTGGAAATTTAATATCACAGGAAGACCCTATGATTATAATCAGATTGCTACGCATGGTAAGTCATTAAATTCAATGAAGCTCGAATAGCAAAACTAATGCCGAGGTTGATGAAAGTCAACCTCGGCATTATCATTTAGTCACCATGTTTGGGAGGTGAGCCACGTATGAAGAAGCTTCTAATATGAGATTGACATTACAGAATTTTCTTTGACAAAGATGTACTTAACAGCGTCAATGTGTTTATAAGCGAGCTTGCTGATAGTGAACAGAGAGTGTACTGCGATGTAAGAGATTTCTTTCTTAGCTTCTTCTCTATGTCGCAACTGATAGACGCGGTCGAAGCTCAACCCTCTAAAACGAGGGAGTTGCTTAATTACTCTAAACATTGCAGAGATGTATTAATTCAGACGCCATGCATTATAGCTGATTGCCTGGTAAAGCGGATTGACCAATTACCATTGGAATATCATCGAGATATGTTAGACTTGCTTGATTACTCAAGACATGCGGAATTTCGCCAAGACACTAATGCTTTCTACAGAAGATTATACGGCGACCTTTATGACGAAATGCTGACCGTTGCTTTCTTATGTGAAGCACCTATAAACATTGAGCACGGGAATAGGTTATATACAGCAACCAGAGCTGACATTGATAACGAGTTACAGCTGCTCCTTGGCGACGACATGCTGAAGACGAGGTTTGAAAGGTTTGACGTAACACCGTTTGACTTGAAAGTCGACATCGATACTGGTTATGGTGAGTGGTGGGACCGTGACCTTCTTTGTGAAAATATGGATAAACTTGTCATTCATGCGAATGATGACTTCATGTATCTGAATGACCTAAGATACACGCTCGCACATGAGATTTATCCTGGTCATGGTCACTTCTACAGGACATTAGCGCACAATAGCCACGCATTTGACCATGGTGCCATGTCTCTCATTGAAGGCTGGGCTACATTTGTGGAATGGCACTCTGTACAGTCTGACTATTCGAGACAAATAAGGGAATATGATTGTGCATTACTCACTCAGTGTCTGTTACTGAATGGCAACGAACTTGCAAATAATGTATTGAGCCTACGAAAGTCACTTGGGTTCAGCCACGAAAGTAATATACGGACAGCTTTGTACGCTACACAGTATATAGGATTTCTCGAGTCCTATTATCTCGGAGCCTTGTGGGTTGAATTGTTTCTTAGTGAAAGTGCTATCAAACCACTCGACATGCTTAATAATTTAAGTAATCGAAATGTAGGTGATTTCTTTTATAGCATTAGGGAGGAATAACAATGACAAATAAGGAAATAAACGATTTATATTTTAAATGTGTTGATGTGTGGCGCTCCTGGAATATAAGAACGGAGGAGGACTTAGATGCACGTCTTGAAAATTTTCGTGTCGAGTTTGCGTATAATTCCGGAAAAATAGAGGACCCTTTGGTTAATTTACATGACACTGTTACGGTCTTTGGTAATGGGCGCCAGGTGTTCACATCTACAGATGGTCGTGCACTGTTCGAAACTAAAAATCAGCGTGAGTGTTATTATTACATTATGCCTTATGTGATAATGCGAGCTCCAATCACGTTGGAGTTCATTAAGCGGATTCACTATGAATTAATGCGTGGTTGCTATGATAGCTCTCGCTGGGCCGCTGGAGAAAGACCTGGCACTTTCAAGAAAAATCCTGTATACATTGGACTCCATGTCGAGACTACACCACCCGAACTGGTAGAGAGCGAATTAAATCAATTGCTGGCAATTATATCTAATGTTAACGACAGCAACGCTGCGTTTGTAGCTGCTACATTTCATGGGGTGTTTGAGGGAATTCATCCATTCTCTGATGGTAACGGAAGAACTGGGCGCACTCTAATGAATTACTTTCTTATGACTCACGATATGCCGCCAACGGTAATATATGATGAGGATAAGATTGATTATTTTCAATTCTTGGAAATTGGTCAGAGTAAGAGTGATTATGGAGATTTAAAACGTTTTGTTCAGTTACAAACCATAAAGACCTGGGGAATATCAATGGGTGTTATAAAGGGAAGGCCAGTAAACCCGTTGCATAACTTGAAGCTGTCGGAGTGATGCGTCCATAGGATGTAAGCCAAGTGGCGTGGAGGCTCGAATTTATCAGGCAGATTTAGTTGTAAGAAATTAGAATGCCGAGGTTGATTTCTATCAACCTCGGCATTTTATTTGGGAGAGCAAATGAAGAACATCTTAGTTGTAATCGACATGCAGAATGGCTTTGTCAGAGACATAGATAGCGCCATGCTTGACAGAGTCAGGCACCTGACAACCAGTAACATCTTTGATGCAGTCATAGCTACACGTTTTGTGAATGAGCCAGACAGCTCATTTGTGAATATACTTGGCTGGGATAAGATGATGTCTGGAGATGAACTCAAACTAATTGATGGCCTGGTATATAACGTCATCTTCGAGAAGTGCACGTACTCTTGTGTTACAGATAACTTTGTTGATGTTTGCTGTCGTCTGAATGATTGTGAAATGCCGACCCGATTGTTTCTCTGCGGTGTAGATACGGACTCGTGTGTACTCGCCACTGCAATTGATTTGTTTGACCATGGGATTAGACCGATGCTACTCCCTCTACTGTGCTTCATCAGGTAAAGGCTTTAATTATCACGAAACAGGCTTGATACTGTTTAAGCGCATGATTGGTACTGCTTCTATTATTTCTGATGAATTAAAGACTAAATCAGATTTGGAGCAGAAGCTTACAAAGCTCTGAAAGGAGAGCCTGTAATGGCAAACCCGAAATTATTTCATTGCAAGTGGACCGAGTCCGCACCAACTGAAGTCATAAATATATCTAAGGCGCTTAGTGCGGGCAATCCAATTGCGCCTGAACTATTCGACATGTTGACACAGTACGATGGGTATAGAGAAAGCATAATTGCAGGGTACCCATATATCTTGGACCCGCTGTCAGCGTTCGACTACACGCTCGGTGCTATTGACGCCATCAAGCACTATGATAGCAAGTATAAAGATGATTATGGCTTTGATGTATATGGTATCAGCACTGTGCATGGAAGGTTCAATCAGCTACCAGCATTACAGATTGAAAGACGTCTCGCCTCCATAAGGTTACTTAAGGAGATTTACAGGGAGTCCGGGAAGTCAGATGACCTTGAGAGAAAGGTAACTGCTGAGATGATGCAGACACTCCTGCCACTTGCTACAATCGCCTTGTTTCTGAAGAGATACTGTGTACACTCTTCAAGAACTAAATTAGGTGAGATGGACTGGAAAGCGCTCATGCAGGAACTCTCTTCTCAGCCTGGACATCTGATGTGGTATACGGATATCTGTACTTCAGCAAAGTTCTTGAAGGGTGTCCTCCCTTATGAGGCACGCGACTTCGGAATAGCCGCACTGTCATTACTTGCTAAAGAGGCTGAGAAGAACATGCAGTCATCTTCTACCACTGTGAAGACTCTTAACTTAGGAGGCACTCCTGAGGTTATGTACGATGGGCGTATACAGAAAACATATCAGCTTCGGAAAGACCCAGCTATATACTGCGCTGGCATTTCTCGCTTACAGACTTTTGTAGTAGGTGAGATAAGAACTGCTACAAAGGGTGATGAGCCAAAGCTTGACAATAGGCGGACATTTCCTACAGTCAAAGGCTTCATCGAACTTCAGAATAGAAAAGATTTATCCTATATAAAGTTTAATGGAAAGTGCTTAGGGAGACCGACTATTGTTGTGCTGAACTATGATGAATGTAATTTACATATCACGTCCAGCACACCAGACATGTGTGATACCCTGCATAGAGAGATTGAGGAGGTAATCTCGAAATGACTGATGAGGTTTATAAAGCCCTGCATAGGTATATGCCCAACTCTATGGATTGGGCCAAAGAGGCATCAAAGTACGGTTTGGTCGACCTCCAGGTGTTCCGGTTCATTTGGAACTTTTACGAAGTACCAGGCTGGGATTACCGCAGTGAGGAAGCTGCTATCGGGAAAGAAGCACTCCGCAGAACATATCGCGCCGGGTATTGCTGGCACTTCGCCATGATGTTGCAGAACGTCTTTCAACGTGGAACAGTGTGTCTCGTTGCACCAATAGCTCATTGCGTATGGGTCGACGTCGATGGCACTGCCTATGACTGCGAGGGCGTTTATTTTGACTGCGACGGCACTGACCGTGTCTATGTCCCCTGTTGTGAATTAAATGATTACGGTCAGTCGTTCAAGCATATACCCGGTGTAATGTTCGCTAATGTGTTCGATACAGAGGCGGACTTCGCGCCGATGCTGGAGAAATGGCGTCCTCTTCAGGACCAAGTGCCTGACTGGGACTCTAAGCACAATGTTGTAAAGTTCTTACTTAACGGCTTTCCTAAGCCTGGCATGTCCGCGTCCGCAGCTGCTACCTCCACTACCACTACATCTAAGATGGACCTTAAGTGAAAGGAGTCGCCATGTTTTTACAGAATAGAATATATTACACTCTTTGCGCTATTGAGCGCATGTACACCAAGCATAACCCTGCGCAGAGCCTTGAAGACAGGGACACCATTGGTGCACTGGCCGCTTTCCTCAATGAGTTGACATCGAGGTACGAGACATTCGCCAGCATTAAGCCGACAGAGCTTGATAACCAGCTTCTCTCCATGGTTGGTGAACTTCGTTTTGGAGATTGCGCCGATATTATGCAGGAGGAGCTCAAGGACATATCCAGACTCTGTGACGCATTGCGTGATGACAGCGGTTGGGACGACCCGTTCAATGCGTTTGCTCTTCGTCTCTCCGGTGAACCATACGCCGGGTATCCTATGCTGAATGCCTTCTTTAAGGGAAAGAGCAAACTAACCACCTTTGGGTGCGTTAGCAATACTCCGGTATCTAATAAGACTGCGGACGGTAGCTATGCGCTGTTCGGCTCTAAGAATAGGGACATGGTCGTCGAGGAGTTCCATCGCGTGTGCCCCAATGTTCGTGGTGTGTTCGTATCAGCTCAGGAGGCACTCAGTGAAGTGTCACCATTCAATGTTGACGCCAGGCCTTTCCTTCACTATCCCTATAAGACGGAGGAGTACATCGACAGCATCATTGACTCCGCCGCGCACACCCTTATGACGGACTCACCCGCCATGCTTTTCCGTCGCTATAAACTTGGCATCGGCGTGTCACAATCTATGTTCGGTCAGACTAATTCTCTGACGCAGAACGGCTTCGGCACTGTTCGTGCTATGAACCTGAAATAAAATAAAATAAAGAAAGAAGATAAAGAGAAATGAACTTTGCTCTCGGCACCATCGGTGTTCTCGCAATCATTGGTGGCATTGTATTGCTTATCTCTAACATCTATTCCAGGCACAGACGTAGTCGTGCGGAGCAGTATGCTGGGAAAGGTCACACTATCGTAGCCCCTATCCTTACGATGGTTGCGGGTGTCGCCATGCTTGTTATAAGCTCTTCATTCGTCATCGTTCCGAGTGGTTTCACGGGTGTGAAGACAGTGTTCGGTCTGATTGATGAAACTCCTCTGCCTAAGGGCTTTAACCCTATTGCACCCTTTGTGACTGACGTACAGCTGGTAAATAATAAATATCAGATATTTACCGAGAACGACCAGGTGTGGAGCGAGAGCTCTGAACAGACGTCGATATATGCGCAGGGGACGGAGATTACATATCAGATAAATGCGAATAAGTCAGCTTGGGTGTTCGCCAACGTTAATGACTATGAGAACACCTTGCTAACTAAGCGTATCGTGGACGATGCTATTAAGACCGGCACTCGCGCTATCGACACGCTTCACGTAACTGCGCGTGATATAGTCTGTCCGTCTATAAAGGCAGCGCTTCAGGAGACTGTCGACTCGCTCTATGGCCCTGGCGTCCTTACTATTCACAATGTCGCTATTGCAGACATGGACTTCGAGCCTGAGTACAATGATGCTATACGTGAGAGGCAGACCGCTATTGTGGAGCAGGAGAAGCAAGCGATACTCAATGAGACTCGAATAGAGCAGGCTAAAGCTGAAGCTGAGGCTGCTCGTGCAAAAGCTCAGGGAACCGCAGATGCAGAACTCATTGAAGCCGAGGCTAAAGCCGAGGCGAATAAGATTATCGCGGAGTCAGTTACTCCGTCTACACAGCGCCAGGACGTTATCAATAAGTGGGACGGGAAAATGCCCGCCTATCTTGGCGATGCGTCTTTAGGCTTTGGTATCCTTGATGCTATGAATGAGAGCGAGGATACTGCGTACAGCTACCCTGCTGAATAAAGATTGGCCGCCAGGTTTTTGCCTGGCGGCTTTTTCTTTGCGTTGCAAGATTTAACAGAATGGCGGTGGCACCTTCTATGAAGATTAAGAAGTTTCCGTTCACGAAGTTTAACCAGCTGAACGACTTAGTCTACGTTTGCTTCAAGGACGACCACGTGTATCGTAAAGAGCATGGCGATAAGCTGAACGATAAACACTTCGTTTATGAGATGCTATCGCCTGTATTATGGGCTTCGTTGATTTATGGTAACATCTATGGCGCCATGGAGTATGGCGACCTCATAGGCTTTCTCGCATATATCGATTACACTAAGTTTAAGGAAGAGAGAAGCCAGCGACTCTATAAAGAGGTGTTTCCTCCGATGTATGAGAAGCTTGTTGAGCGCCTTGACAGTACTCCTGGTAAAGTTATGTATTCAGTATTAATGGGCGTCACTCCTAAAGAGCGACGCCGTGGAATAGCGGCCGCCATGCTTGACAAGCTCATTGAAACTTATCCGGAGTATACCATCGTTTCAGGTGTTTCAAATAAATCTGTTCTTTCCATGTATGAAAAGCGAGGCTTTCAGATAGAGAGACTCGATAAGGATTACTACTTCGTCAAACTGGCACCAAGGAGGTCAAGTGATGTTTCAGCAGAATGAATTGTTCTACTCCCTGCAAACTTACATAAATAGAGTTGACCGTAATGGAGTCAGTGAACCTGTTGTCTCACTCGCTAAGGATAAATTGCTGAAGGCTATTTGGCATCACATCAGCCGCCATGAGTTTCTCTCTGATAAGCACCCGATGAACAAGCTCTGGCTCGACGCCAGGGAACAACTTGGTATTCCAAATGAGGAACACTCTAAGTATAGATTTGATAATGAGTGGCAGCTTTACCTTCTGTGCGAGGAGTTCTGGAACCGTAGTGGAAAGATGTTTGACAGGCGTGGCAACTTTACTAACACTGGCGCCAAGATTGCTGAAAGCATACGTATACTGTCGCGCGCCTTGGGTTACTCAGTTGCTGGGAGTGCCTTCTTCCGTTTCTTGACCAAGGACACTATGTTTAATAGTAGAGCTAAGAGAACCATTGTGCTGGAGTTCGACCCCTATAAGGACTACTATCTTCTTCGGCCTCTCAAGTCTAAAGGACTGCTGCCCGAGACACGACCAATCGATGACTCTGTTATAGATGGTATAGTCGTAAGGGGCTTCTCTAAGTCTTTCACGAATAACTTGCTCAATGCGAGAGTTGGCTTCAGCAAGGAGGAGCAGTTCGACCTGCGAGCATACTACATGTGCTGTGGAACTGAGCTCTTTAGTGCAGACGGATATAGAACTGCTAAAGAGCTGATTGAGCCAGCTAATGAAGTCGAGGATATAATTTATAATAACCAATTCAATGTATCAATTGACGAAGTAACTGGCGCAATGTTTCACATGTGGGAGCAAGAAGCGTCTAAAGCTGACGCTTCTGAGGTAGCATCTGGGTCTGTTAAGAAAATGTCTCTTTCTTAGTCGCCATGCTTCTCGCCTGTGCCTGAATTGGAGGTAATTAATGTTTACGCAGAACGAACTCTACTATGCCTGTAAGACCTATCAATACAGGGCATCGTGTGAGCGTAAGTTCCTCCAAGATTACAATGGAGAACTACTTCGCAGTGTATGGAGATACATCAGAGAACGTCTCTACATGGATAGAGAGCACCCTCTATACCCCAGATTCTCATTGCAGTACATCGAGCTGAAGGATACGTACATTGACAACACGATGATAAAGACTGAGTGCTCTGTATATGAACTCGCCAGGTCCCTATGGGACAGGACTGACAACATGTTTGATGATAAAGGAGAAATAACAGATGAGGGGCTCGAAACACTTGATAAATTAATCGAGTTGATGGAGCATTTGAACTACCAACTTCCTCCACAGTTCCATGTTACATATGCATGTAGTGATGGAGCCATATATGGAAAGTCGAGCAAAAGCAGATATGTCAGAGAGTTCGACCCATACGTAGATTACTATCTACTAAATAAGGCAAAAGAGAACGGAGTCACCCTTCCGATAGAGCGTCAGGACAGCGACATCATAATTAATGGTGCCACTGTACATTCTGCTGATAGGCTGTTTACTGAGGAGCCTTTCGACTGTAGAGTTGCATTTACTCCGTATGAGGATTTGTGCGTGCGTGCCTGGTTCTTCGCCTGTGGCTGTAACTTCTATACCAATGATACATTTAAGGGATTTTCATTGAAAGGAAGAACGGACACCGAGAAACTGTTATATTCAAACTGGCTGTCAGTATACACCTACGCTGTCTGTGACTATATGTTTTTGGACTGGCAAGCAGCAGCGAAGAAGCGCCACCGTGCTGAAGATGCACCTGCTGGCAACGGATTTCGTAAGATGTTCTTGGAGTGATTTAATCGCCATGCTTTTCACCTGTTCCTGAACTGGAGGTAATCGATGTTTACTCAGAACGAACTCTACTATGCATGTCGCGTCTATAAAGAATGTATCGATGACGAGACAGTGCTGGTTGACCAATATCGCTCTTTTCTGCTAAGAGTAATGTGGCGCTACCTCCGTGAGAGACAGTTCCTGCGTAATAACCACCCTATGTTCAAGCGATACTTGGAGGTATATCAGGAGTCGTCCAAAGAGTACACACTCGATAAACAGCTTGGTCGGGCTGAGGAGCTTCTGTTGATGTATGTCGAGTATTTCTGGGAAAGAACGACAGTTGTTCTGACTGATGCGGGGTACTTAACTAAAGCTGGTCGGAGCTCTGTGACCAACATGATTAATCTGATGGAAGACCTTGGCTATGACAAGCCTGGCACATGTGTCCATATGTATAGATGTGCTGATAGTGCCTTCGTCGAAGGTGACTGCGAAGACGGAGAAATCTTGTTCATGGATAAGTTTGATGCTTATGAGGACTACTATCAAATTAAGCGATTAAAGAGAAAAGGTGAGGTTCTTCCGAAGCATAGACTTAGCCGAGACTTCCAAATCGGCAGAGTTATAATGCATGGCGCGCCAGGCTTATTCACTGACAACGTGTTGAACGCCAGAGCAACATTTTCCTGCGAGGAGGACCTGAGGTTTCGTGCATATCTTGAAGCCTGTGAGTTACGCTACTATACTGTAGATGTTAATTGTTATCCGCGTATGGTGATGAACACAGACGCTGAAAGCGCACTTTATCAGAGATGGCACAACCCGGCAGACGACTTTGTCACGCGCTCTATGATAGACGACTGGCGACGCGAAGCAGTGGATAATGTTAGGTCTTCCGCTGGTGTCAGCAATATGAATTTAGAATAAAAGTAAAGCCGACAGGTTCATCGCCTGTCGGCTTTACTTTTGTCATACAATACTATTCGTAGGTGCATTACAACTTAATCTCACTTAGGAGGAGTTAGCATGTTTACGCAGGTCGAGCTTTATTGGAATTTACACACCTACTATACCTACTTGCCAAAGGGACACCCTGATGTGCTCGCCTGGGGCAAACAGCAAATTCTTAGACTTCTTTGGAAGTATTTGCAGGAACGCACTTACTTCGATAAAGAGCATCCTCTCGAAAATGCCTGGCTCGATGCCTGCGGGTTAACCTATGCGCCAGGCTTTGATGTCCCAGGCCAAATCAAGATAATGAACGAGGACAACTTTAAAGTCTATCAGGAAGTAAAGTGGCTCTGGCTCCATTCTGGAAGCGAGACACTTCTTCCATACAAAGACATGGCGCCGGAGGAGATAACCCATCTGAGTGACATACTCTACGACATGCGCGCCTTGCAATACGACAGAATACACAATAACGCTGGTGTTGTTAAGTGCCCTGACTTGCGGTTCGGTGCGAACTACGAGTACGTTGACCAGTTTGACCCATACCTTGATTACTACGCCTTGCAGCTTGGAGACAAGTTGCCACATGTGCGTCCTATGCGCGAGACTATGATTGATAACATCAAGGTGCGTGGCTCTGTCGGATTGTTTACAACACGCTTAATGAACGCACATGCAGTCTACAATGCTAACGAGTTTGAAATGGTTCGTAAGTATTATGAGGTCTGCGGTATCGAACCCAAGATTATATGGGTTGTCAACGCCTATACTCCGCACGCCGACTACGGTAGTACTTTTGAATTTCTCATGTGTTCTTGCTATGAGAACTGGCGTGAGCCCACGTACGAGGTTGTAACCAAGACAATCTATGACGAATGGGCGAGTCATGTTGAGCCTGAATATAATAAACCAAAAGGCGGTTTACTGTCAAGACTTAATCTAAAGTAAGTTAGGAGCTGATTGCGATGTCCTACTTCCATTTCACCAAACCAGAGAATGTCGAGCATATTCTGCGAGAAGGGTTATTGCCTGGACGCGGAGATAACTCCAATCTCGTTGAGGAAAAACTTGAGAATGTGATATTCCTTTCGAGTAGGAAGAGTATGCCATTTTGGAGAATATTGCTTGACCCTGGCGCCATGCTTGAGATTAGTGACAAAGCTTTCTCTACGGTGAAAGCTGAGACATTCGAGTATGATGGCTACACTGAGACTATCGTACATGGGGCGATAAAGCCTGAGTTTATTCGCGTCGCGAAGTATCCAGCTGTTGACACAAATGCGATGCATAGACTTGCTCTCAGTTGCTTCTATACTATTACTGATGCTTGCGTAATGGCCGCCAGGTTCTACGACTTCAGGGACTCTGGACCGAGTGCTGAAGAATTAGAGGATATGCGCGATGAGTACACTCAGTATCTAATTTCTGCACTTGCTTGTGGTGAGAAGATTAACTTTGCCGCCGCAACTTCAGACGAGTATATCAAGATACTCGATGAACTTGCTGAGTCTGGTGAGTTTACAATGTGTGATAGGTTTGGCAACACAGACTACACGTTGTGGGAAATGCTAACGAAGTATGACGAGCCAATACAGCAGTGCAGAGAGAAAGCACTTCGTGACTTAATCGCCACGTCTTTCGCCGATAAGGTTCTCTACACTGACACCGGAGGTTGGACACCGTCTCTCAGTACATTGCCTTGTGCCGCAGTACAGGTCACCCAAATGAATTTAAAGTGAGGGTTACATATGATACTTCAATGCAGAATGTTTCGCACGGCCTACGCTATAAGGCATTACTACGAGACGCACGACCAGTGCGATGTCGACTATCTTGGTATGCTTGTAACCACCCTTGTTAAAGATATGCTTAAGTGGGAGGCATTGTTCCATGATGATAGAAGGGAGCTCTCCGCCGCCATTCAGTCCGTTCTGTCACGAGCCAGGTTCGGTAACGGTCATTATATCTCTATGAGAAGTTATGACCGCTTGACCATGTTAATCGCCATGATGAAGCAGGACGGCTGGGACGATGTAAATGAAGCAAAGTTTCCTATACTGGACAAAGCCGAGGATAACAAGTTTATTCTGATGCGCGCTGATAAAGCCGGTGTCGAGGCTAATGCCGTAAATGCCACAGACTTAGTCGCCATGTTTGTCCCCGAAGATGCAGTTGCCTTTAGCGATGCCTCAACTGCAGGAGCTATGACCTACACTGGACTCCTAAGAGAAATGCACGGTGCAGAGCGCATACTTAGCTGGCTGTGGACACGTGAGGAGTTGTTGCGCAAATATGAGTTCGATGAAGACTGCGTCCACAACATAAGGTTTGAGACCGACAGTCTTATAATCGCCACGCACTCTGCTACAAGAGAAGTCGACGCCTGGAAGCAGTGCAGAAAGATGCTCAGAGGTATTAGACACTAACTAAAAGCTTAAGCCCAAGTACGTCAAACGTACTTGGGCTTTTTATTTGCTTTGCAGGTTCAGATTGTTGCGTCATGTCTTCCTCCAGTTAGATTGTTATCTAACTAAAGAGATAATGGAGGCGACAACTAATGTTGCTCGGTACACAAGCATATGTTCAGTTGAAAGCTTTGCGCACGGCTTACCTTAGCTATCCAACTGACACAAGAAAGGCACTCGCATCTGAGTTCAACGACGCTGTTTGCGACGTCCGAAAGACCCTCGCCAGGTTTATCGCCCTGAGACCAAGTGATGCTAACGTGAGCAGTTTGTTCAAATCTCACGATGATTACAGAGCACTGTATCTGCTAAGTCTGAAGATTGAGTACATGCTCAAGGACCCTAACTCACTTGGCAAGGACGGCGAAATAAATCTTGCCGCCTACACCATACTGGAAGTGCTGGAGCAGAAGATGGCCCCAATATATTGTGATGCTACAAAAGCAGCAATACCGATGTTCTCTGACCTGCCATTTCCTAATGTAAACGTTGGCGCCAGAATTCTGTGCGGCTGGAGTCCTAAGACAGATTGTGCAGATTTGCTTAGCAGTGATAAGGTTAAGAAATATTTTGAGCGTCCTCAGGTTGCCGTGACACTTGACGACGGTATAATGCTTAGGCCTGTTTCTGAAGTCTTTTCATGCGATGACAATCCTTACGGTTACGAAGCAGCCTTCACACAGGACGAGCTTAATTATATCGACGGCTATGTATATAGCGTGCTCGGCACGCCTCTAACTTGGCGTAGTGCTAAGGAGTGCGGTGAAGATGTACGTTACAGCGATGCTGAAATTGACCGCCATGTTAAGTATCAGCTCCGCATCTGGTTCGAGTGAAGCGAGGTGGTAGCATGGAGAACAACTGGGTGGCCTTTGAGGAGGAAGTCGCCAGGCGTATCGCTAATAGCGGAAACTTCTCAAGGCTAAAGATATTCAGAGATATACTCATTCCTAACGGAGACAGAACCTCCGAGGTCGATGTTGTTGCTCTGACTAATAAGTGTTTACTTGTCGTTGAGTGTAAGGACTACGGTGGAACTATCTACGGAAGTGATACTAGTCGCAGTTGGCAAGTCTACTACACAGATGATGAACGATATCAGTTTTATAACCCTCTGATGCAAAATAAGACGCATGCCAATGCACTTATTAAATACCTCAACCTGCGGCCAATTGACATCATGTCGTTTGCAGTATTCTCTAACCGTAGCACTCTTAGAGTGAGCTTCGATGGGCCTGAGTCTGACACACTAAGTTTCGGTCTCTGCAAAATAAATAAGTTTAGCAACAGATTGCGCCAGGCTTTTTACAGTGGTGGTGTACAGTTCGATAAGAGCGAGTTTCGCAGAATAGAGGCGCTACTCAATAACTGCGACGCCGGAAATGGCGAAGGCCGGGAGCGACATGTAGAAGCAGTGTCAGGGCGCTGTTTGTTCTGCGGTGGAAAGTTAATACTTCGTCACGGGCCTTACGGAGATTTTTATGGGTGTGAAAATTATCCGAAGTGCAAGTATACGAAGAACGTTACTACTTAAGGAGGTGCTCTTATGTTTATCCAAACTTACATCTTCTACATAATCGCTGCGATGTACGTTGCGATTATGAAGTACAACAAGCGTCCTACTCAGCGTCTCCGCAAAGGTATCGACGTGTTATCCAGTTGGCTTGAGAGATTTGCAAATCGCTATCTCTTCGTGTTCGATATGAATACGAGGGTAACCGTTGCGCTTCGAGATACAGTCAACGCTACTAAGAACGGGGACTGGGAATTTCTTGGTGGTGATGGACTAATTGCGCTATATAATACAATCGCCATGCTCCATAGGTGCAAATGGGACACACCCTCGTATGCTTCTGTACCCGTAGTCTACAACCGAGGATATCTCATATGCACTTACGCTTCTGGTGAGCACCCGGCCATATTCGGTGAACAGTTTACTCACGGTCATTTCGGGAAGTACCCTGTTAGTTGTTTCGCTGCGTTCAGTAATAACGATGTCGATGTACTTGAACGTTTCATAGCTGGAGCATCTAATAGAGAACCTCTCTCGTGGGAGAGCTACGCTGAAGTGGTCGACCGCCCTGACATTTCAAACTACGATGTAGCAGAGCGTGCTTACAAGTGCGAGGGAGATGTCAACGCCATGAAATACTACATTAATGATATCATTGAGTCTGCGTGTTCTTGCGTTGCACCTGAGAGGGTTAAGGAGTCCGCCTCTGTTGTGCGCGCCACTCCCCAGAAGGCTGCGGCAAGTTCAACCGGATTACGCATGATGCAACTCGTGTGAGGTAAAACTATGTATATTCAAACCTTTATGTATTGGACACTTGCTGCGATACTGCAGTGCTACACACGCCCTGACATCAATAAGTTGACCGGCGGCGATAGAGTTCTTCCTGACACTATCGCCATGCTTGTCTCGGATTTCAACACCTACGCCCAGCGCTATCTTTCTGTCTTTAAGCAGAGTCAAAAGCCGGGTGCCGAAGATAGCGTGCCTGAGCTTGTTCTTAAGGCGTCGAGCGGACTTCGCTTTGGGACTTTAAAAGAACTTCCTGAGGACGAGGAGCACGAGCTCCGTCTGCTGCTCGACAAAATGTATCATGCTAACTTTGATATGGTGTCACATGGTAGTGCTATTGCGGTCACTTATGACTACTACACACTATTTAACCGGTCGCCTGAGGAACTGGGTATGAGCCCGTTTGGCGTTGAACCTCCGAAAGGGGGAGAACCCTATCTCGGAGTATTCTCAGAGGAAGATAAGCGTATCGCGTCTGAGGTCTGCAAAGCGCGTGGCCTGAATGGAGTTAGCTTCATTCCATCTGAGATGCGTATGAGGCGTATTTCATTCTTTGACCCGATGGGAAAGCCAGCTCTTCATGAGGGCGAGGACCCACTGGGGAGTCACTACCCCATCGAGTTAATTGTCGACGCGGCTGAACACTCCTCAATTAAGTCACTATCCGAGAAATACACTTCTGAGAGAAATAGGGTCACATCACAGAAACACCTCCCAAAGATTGGCTCTACAAAGAAGATGGAGATTAAATTCTAAGAAGAAAACTCTGCGTTAAAGAGATAGAGGTAAATACAAATGGTTGTTCAAACGTGGTTATATTATACACTCCTCGAACTTCAGTTTGCATTTAGTAAATATGACGAGAGGAAATGTGACGAGACCTCAGGCGCCGTTGGTGTCCTGCTCGACATATTCTATTACTACGCGCGTTTATACCTTATGTATATGCTTCCAGAGTTATCCATAATGGAAGACTTCAGTTACGCCATCGACCTGGAATGCATTGGTACTCCTGCCGAGAAATATCCTGGTCTAAAGACTGACGTTTCTGATAACTATGACGACTTGCCCTATCTCCTGTTTTATCTGATAACTCACTTTGAACTATTTAGCAAATTGCCTATTACGATTGGGCAGACTGCTTACTATAATCGCTTGAAATGGATGATGGAGATTAAAGGGTATCAAAATCCTTTGCTGGGTGCAGTCCCTCAAATGTTGAGTAAGACTGAAAAGTATTACTACGGTGATATCACGTGTAAGTTCACGAGAAAGCCTGATGTATTAGACCGCTCAAATCTTCAATATCCTAAGGATTGCATCGCCGGGTTCGGGCACGCTGAGTGCAACGCTATTCGCCATGCTGTTGCGTTCTGGCTAAATCGAGACGGTGAGTCCCGAACTAAGTTTCCTGGCATTATGTCGCCACGTTTTGTCTATGACGTTGTGACACCAGAGGCCGCAGTTAAGAATGGGACTACTGCCGAGAAGGCGATGCTTAAGTATCTTAAGGGCCCTAAGACCTTGCACGAATATTATATGTTTGAGTACATATATTATGAGTACGCTCGGTCAAGATACACCACTGGGCTTAGGACCCTGGACATCTACGAGGCGAAGCGTAAGATGTTCACAGAATACATGACGAAAAGGGAGAAAAAGAAAAATGCTTCTTCCGACGTATCTCTACTGGTACTTGAAGGTTCTGCCCTCGATGTATGACAAGTACCGGCTTGTGCCGTCGACACGACATGCACAGGCACTCTCTAATGCCATGTATGACCTTAGAAGACATATCACCAGATACCTATCATTTTGGGAAACTAATATGACAGACTCTGAAGGAATGTCGCATTCTGGGGGAGGTCGTGCTGGCGGTGGTTCAAATAGGAAACTCCGTGAGCAGTATCTGCAGCAGGAGCCAAAGTTTCATGTCGACTTTCTGAACTTCCTCAATGGCGGGAAGAATGGACGCGTGTTCGGAGACGGTTACAGACTCGGTCTCAGAAAGCGCTCACACATCAAAGCAATCCTTGAAGAGATGGAAGCCCTTGGGTACGACAAACCACTCGATATGCTTGTACCCATGATGGTCGACCCAATCTATAAGAAAAATCAGGAGCCATACTTCATCTATGGCTTCGACCCTAATGCCGACTTTGTGCGCCATGCTTGGCACATGGACGAGACATTGAAGAAATGGCCCAAGCGTCCTAAGAAGTTGACACCTGAGGTCAGCAAAGATGTTAACATCGGTGGGCCTCGTCCATTTAGTCAGCTGTTCCGTGAAACAGTTGACGACTGCTTTGCTTGCAATGAGGAGCAAAAGGAAGTTGTGTCCGCCAGGTTTTCTGCCAAGACTGGTCAGTACCTTGAATGGTATACAGTTGACGAACTTATCGACAGCGGTGACGTAATCCTCGGAAAGCTTGGCGAGTCAATCTATAAGCATTGTAGGAAGAACCGCTGGACGCCTGTCGGACGTATCGCAGACACTCAACTCATTGAGCACGCAGTCGTAAAACACTGGACATCTATGAAGCCAAAGACTGATAAGTCTAAGGCGGAGTGGCGTATGTCTCAGTCTTGCTGGGATAAAGGCGGACTGAAGACATTGCATCCAGATAATGTCGCTGTGGCAGAGCGTGAGGAGTATGTCCCTGAGTATCTGAAACTTGGGACAGAAGACGACCCTGCAATGCCTGAAGTTGACCAGATGCGAGACTCTAACAATGCTGCTGTGCCTGCTATGGCTCGCGCAGGTATTGCACTCCACGATAAACTCGTGGCTGGTGGCGCCGCTGTTGCAGGCGCAGTCGCTCTCGGTGCCGAGAAAATAAAGTCAAAGAACTCGGCCGCCATGCCCTCCGGGTCTGTTGCTCCTGACCCTGAGCCATCATCTTCTACGCCGACGCCTGATACTGATGCACCAGTCGCTACGATGCAACTTGACGACACTCCCAAAGCTGAGGAAAAACCTGCGACGCCTACGCCTCAGACTGCCAGCTATGATGGGTTCGACTGTGTGGTCATTCCTACAGCTGAGGAACTCGAAGCTCAGGAACAGGCCGCGACGGGCAACTCCGGCGATGCACCGACCTATACTCCTGGCGTCGGAGCCAAACAGATGAACCTTGACTTCTCAAGCTCACATAAAGAGGAGGGTGACAAGCCAACTACTTCGGAGCCTGAGAAGAAGGAGAAATCTACGCCAGCTTCGCCTGGCACTATTGGAGCTTTAAACCTCCAATAATTACGTTACACCTTACGCATGTGCACCTGCACATGCGTAAGCTTTCCCTTGTAAAATTAAACAAACTTGAGGTGGCCACTATGTTTGCACAGACACAACTTTACTACGAACTCAAGACACTTGACGGAGTTTTAAGTAACCCAAGGGACTATAGTCACAGCTGTGACTTCGCACTTCACGAGTTTGCAATTCAGCACGGCGTAAACAGCATTCTCAATCATATGCAGCATGTTGAGTCAGCATATGAGGAGGCGACACGCTTCTTTGAGAAGGATAACCCTGATGCCAAATACCTCTGTCATCTTCTCGATATGTACCTCAGGCAGATGCATAATGCGATGAAAGTACATTGCACTCAGGGCTATCACGCCATGATTGAGGAGTGCATCGCAGCTCCTATCTCACATCTTCGCGAGGCTGGGTATGAGCATCTGGTTACGATGGGCTTCTTCAGCGGCGTGAGCGCCATGTGTTTCATGGCTCCTGATGGCGGACTCCTCCGAAGCTTTGACCCTATGATAAGCACTGTAGAACCGGCGGAGACCCTTGGTGCATATACGGCGCTTGAGAAAGAAATGTTCACTAATCTTTATGAGCGACTTGGCATCGACGGCTCTTGGGTCCGCGCTACGGAGTTGGTGACAGTGCTGAACCTTGACGGGACCAATGTTTCTCTGCTCCGTGGTGCAAACTCGCTCGATGGTGACTCCTATATCCTGCGAATGATATGGGAGAGCTGGCGAAAGGAAGCTGGTCTGATGATGAAGCTTATGAGCTTCGCCAGGCAGTCGCGTGGGTATAAACCTCTGCCGCAGTGTCAGGATACTCTTAAGCCGACATGCTTTTCACCTGCTGAAGAAAGGGTATAACGCATCTAAGCGTTATCTATAAATTTAAAATCTAAAGGAGAGAAAACACTATGAAGAAAACTTGGACCAGAGTTCTGGCCGCCATGTTGTGTATTCTGATGCTCTTGAGCATCATTGCTCTCAGTGGCTGCCAGAAGGAGCAGAATGACGACGGCGACAATACGACACCGCCTGACAGCACCACCGGCGATGACGACGATACGACGAAACCTACGCTGGCTGACCCTGAGGCCATCGACCAAGTCGCCGTGCCTTTCACCAATGAACAGCGCGAGGGTATATATGAGCCGGTGCAGGAAATTAACGAAGAGCATGACCTCTACATACCCATCGGCACACTGAACGACAACCAGATGATTTTTATGCCTATCTCAGTTGACGGCTGGGGTATGGAGATTATCGCATATCGTGACCCTGACGGTGGATATCATGTCGCCTACAATATGTGCCCGAAGTGCTTCATGTCTGGCATGGGCTTCTACTGTCAGCAGGGCGAAAATATTGTGTGCCAGAACTGCGGCCTCGTGTTCCCGCTTTCTATAATGGACGGGACTAACGACCGCGGCACTGATAGCTGCCACCCCTGGGCTTTGCCTTCTGATAAATATGACATCGTGAAGTACAACGAGGCTGAGTTTGTTGAGGGTGGCAATCTGTGGGTGACCGACCCTGATGTCCAGAAGGAGTATGGTACTGTTGTTCCTGCTGACTTGGATAACTCCGACGTCATTCACGTCCCCTATGCTACCATTCATGCTGAGTGCGATGTGTTCCTTGGGTGGATACCTGAGGAGTATCGTGCAGATACTGAAGACACCGCCACGGACGGCACTGATGTGACCGAACCTCCTACAGCCACGGAGGATACTGGTGACACTCAGCCCACCGAATAAACTAAGCGTCAGCATTGTGAGCTGAAAAGAAGGCCCTGATGGATACTCTCCATCAGGGCCTGATTTTTGTTCATAATGACTTTGTTCGCTGGTTCCTAAATGTCTGGTGAGCTAATGTAACTCTTGACTTTATACATAGTACACCATTTAAATGAAGGGCAGCTGTTGTTTAATGAAAGAGATATGTAGCTCAGTATGTTTCACTGGAAGAAGACCAAAAGACCTTGTCGGATACAATCGAGAAGGTTACACTAAGTTGGTTGACTTCATGCGGGATTACATCGAAAGGAAGCTCTATCCGCAGTACATTGAGTTCATAACTGGCGGCGCTCAAGGCTTTGACCAGTTAGTATTCTGGGCTGTTGAAAAGGCGAGGAAGAACCTTAACGATAAGGAAATTCTAAATCAGGTGTATCTCCCGTTTCCTGCTCAGGCCGACAGGTGGAGTGAGTATGGACCTTTTGGCAAAGAAGACTACCAGCAAATGAAAGACCATGCTTCGAGTATTATCTTTACGACCGGAACTAATCCACAGGATTACAGCATGGCGTGCAAGATGCTTCAACGCAGAAATGACGTCATGCTTACGGACTCCGGTATGTGTATCGGTTTGTGGCCTGATAGAGACAATACTTGGATGAAGCCAGACATACGGAGTGGAACAGCGAACTGCTTGAAGCACGCCATGCAGGAGTGCTACGATGTTCGTATCGTTCGCTATGGCATCAAGGGTAACGAAGTCGTTCCTCTGTATGTTGAGCGCATAAAGTAAATAGATAGGTGGTGAGCCCAATAGGTATCTATGACAGATGTGTTTCAGTATGGGCTAACTGGCAACACAACACTCCGGAGGAGTGTGAGGAACGCCTGGTAAACTTCAGGCTACTGCAGTCCTATCACTCCACGAGGCTCGATGGATACACCATTGGGTTTAGAGACTTTGAAGCCTCCTACAACCACGGCAAGCTCACTGGGTATAGCGGAGAAGTCTATCCTCTTATAGCTGCGAGAAATCATAGAGTTGCGCACGCCATGCTTAAGCAGTGTCAGGCGGGCGGTATCCCGTTGTCAGTCGATTTGATATGCGGGGTACAGCACGCTTTGACTTGCGGACTCTATGATGTGAAAGACTATGTAGAGCATGAAGACAGGCCTGGCGAGTTCAAGTCAATGGACTATGTAGGTGGTCTCATTGATGCGGGAATGACACCTGAAGATATCGAGGACGAACTTCAAAAGCTCGTTGATGAGATGCCTCGCGTGACCTCTATGAACACGCCACTGATAGCCGCCGCGTATCTTCATTGTCGACTGCTGTTCCTAAAACCGTTTGCTATCGGTAATGGCATGACCAGTCGTATGATTATGAACTACTGGCTGATGTTGAATGACCACCCACCTATTATCATTGAGAGCGCAGACCAAAATCAGTATCAGAAGTGCATCGAGCTGTTTGATGTGCAGGAGGACATCGGTCCACTTGTTAACTATCTCCGTGGTCAGACAGTTGAGCACTGGGAGAAAGTAATACCGTCAGCATCGCCTCAGAAGACTGACGGTCAAATAAAAATACATTTCTAAAGGAGTGGTCGCCATGTATGAGCCTGAGCCGGAAACCATGCGGAAGGAGTATCAGCCCAAGCCATTTAGGGCGCCTTTCCTTCCGAAATCTGAGGATTACACAAGCAACCTGAGAAAGGCACATAAACACTTAGGAGGAAGAAAGACATGGAAACTTGTTTCAACCAAGGGGAGACATTAGTTTTCTATACAGAGGACTGTGATGCAATCGCTGAACGCAACGGCCAGCAGGTTGTAATTGTGAGCGTAATACCTCGCAGTGAAAGCGCCATGGCTGAGGGTGGTAATACATATATCGCCAGGTTTCTCTCCGACGGCTACGAAACTGAGGTGTTCCAAGAGGAGCTTCTTCGCTCTGCGCCGACTTGAGGAGGAATCAACCTATGCCTATTCAGACCCGTATCTATTGGCTCGTCTTAATGCTCAGCGACATCATGGCGAAGCCTGTTGAGTTCGTACTCAACCTTAAAGAATATCGCGCCATTCTTACTACAGCCGTCGAGGAACTTATCAGCTGTACGGAAGTTTGGTGCGACGTGATGGCTACGCAGACGGAACACTCCATGGAAGAGGAAGCTTTGATTGCGGCCTTCAAATCTATTCGGGGTGTTGTAAAAATTGTCAGTGAAGCTCCGAGCTACCGTGAACAGATTTACGCTCTACACGACGTTGTAAATGCCAAGTGCCTCGGCGTCATGAGGAAACTGAAGTGGAACGACTCCAAGCATTTTGCAGTGCTTGCACGGAGAAGTCCTCGTCCTGACCAAGCACCGTATGTATCGAAAGTTAATCAGTTCGTCCTCACTCCTGTTCACGCCTTCGGTCTTGAATTGTCTGATGGGCCTGAGATATATGAGGAAGAGACGAACCGTCTTATCGAGACTCTCAATACTGAGTCTCCGTTTATGGAGATGGTCGAGCTATCTGAAATTGCGTTGCGTCTCGATAGCCTGACACCTGTCGACGTCGCCATCTACCATCAGAGCATTCACGCTACAGAGCTTCTGTGGGAGAGCTTCAAAGATGATTATGCGTTTCGCTATCCTGTGAAGGAGATTGACTACCTTCACTTGGGTAATTCGAAGAAATAGAGAAAGGAGATGAAGTAAGATGAAGAGAATGTCCCTCGGTTCAGTTGACTTCGAAGGTGTCGAGCTGTTCGGCATTCGTGCGCGGTTCACTGACTCTCGTGTTGACGACAGCTCAGTTCCTGATGGCTGGTATCACTACGAAGTGCGTGGAAGCGACGATGACCCCATGAGTGTCTCAGTGCTGGAGCGCCATGTCACGGTCAACTTCTCCGGTACCATCATTTCCCCTCGACCCATAACGTTCCCTGCTGGTCAGGACTATGTCGACATCAGTGAGGAAATCAACTGGGACCCTGAGCCGGAGAAAGGAGCTGAGTAAGATGTTTCTACAGACTTGGCTTTACTGGAGTTGTCAAGCTGTCCGATACTCTTGCAAGAATCCGAAGTTATTCGAGAACTATTGCAGAGAGTTTGCTCCTAAAGGAGTCGATAGCGATGCTCCAGAAATCCGCGGCTTGAAAAAGTTGAGAGGCATGGCGCACCAGTGGCTCGATGCTTATGAGGTATCAGATATGTCTACGCATACTGACCTCATAGATAAAACTGCTGAGTGTCTCCTTTCCCTCGTAGACCAAATCAAGCACTTCAAGCCTGAGCATCTTCTCATTTCCACATCTGCAACCTTCGATGGGGAACTCTATGATACTATGGACGCCATGTTATGGGGAAACGCCGGACGCGCCAAAGTCCTCAAGACATCGTTCACAAGGTTTTTCAAAGCGTTCCCCTCGGAGGCTGAACATCAGAGGACTTTTACCTCTGACTATCCTGGCGGGTGCTTCGGAGCATATACTCCGGAGGAAGAAGTCATGCTCATTAGTGCATTTCGCAATCGTGGCTTAGAGGTGTCCGCTACACGCATTGGGTATCTTGACTTCCCGGTGTGTGAGCTCAAGCCACTTGATATACAGCTGATTAAGCCAATACCGTCGGTGACACTTAACATCTACGAGAGCTGGGTCGGCTGATAGATATACACGGAGGTAGAAAGAGAAAATGTTCCTGCAAACTAAACTTTATAATGAGTGCCGTGCACTCATAGACTTCGACGGCGGGAGACTCACATATGAGACTGGTGTGAGACTCGCCGGCTACGACAGCACCGAGCTGTCTATGGAAGATGTCGCCAGGTTTCTTGCGACCAGCATAAAGTACCGCGCTAAGACATGGGTCGCCATGTATGACGCCTCCTCACCTATCTTTCATACCAATGCGCTTAAGGAGACAGCACAGTTTCTGCGCGCCATTGCGAAGGAAATGACGCATGTTATAAAGGGCGACAACATCTGGCTTGTTAAGAGTAGTTGTCCTAATCTATGCGCTGTCACACTTCAGGAGGTAGCCTTCGACCGCGGCTGGGATAAACCTTGGAACGCCGCGACATTCGCGAAGAATGACTACCCGAAGTTTGGCAACTCGGAGTACATAACGAGGGCCCGCTACAGCCAGAAGGATAAAGAGCTTAAGCTCACGTTCAGCGAGTCTCCTTCTGGTGCTATCGCCGGGTATCGCGAGGACGAGTATCGCATGATAGACAACGCTCTTCGTGAGCGTAACTTCCTCATGTACGATATCTCATATCGCAACCTCTATATGCCGCTCAGAGACATCGCTGTCGACGACGTCATTTGCAATGACGACAGCGGCGACGTCATTCTCTCAGTGTGGGCCGCCACGTGCAGACGGGCCAGTGAAAACCTTCGCTCTAAGGAAAAGGGCGAAGTAACGGAGGACGAAGACTAATATGAAGAAAATGCTTTGCGCATTGCTCTCAGCCGCCATGCTTTTCGCCTTGACTGGTTGTGGCACTGATAGGCCTTCTCGGCCCGATGCTCCTGATGCTACTGACACTCAGGATAACGATACCGTTACAACGCCGTCTGATAGCTCAGACGGCGTCGTCAATCCCACTGACTCAACACCTTCAAGCCAGCCTGGAACCACTACACTAACGCCGGAGCAGATTGAGCTTGTCCATGCTCAAGATGAAGCCTCGCTCTATGCTGATGCTATCGCCAGGTTCTATGACGTAGACGATATACCTGTGTTGTATCCGCCTACGGAGCTTATGCTTGAGTGGTTCCAGTCCCTTGTCATTGAGGAGTCTGTCGGTCGTCTGATTGTTTCATTTGATAAATACTCCGTCGGAATAACTGACTACGGTTACTCCGTAGAGATTTCCGAGCCGCTGGACCAATGGGGCAATCGCTACCGCGTATGGTTCGAAGCTAAACCTGCGGATACATCTATTTGTCGAATATCGTTTGCTTGTGCTGGACCTGATGGAGAGATGGTGTTCGACGGCGTCGGACACACCTATGAGAAAGGCTTCGGCGACGATATAGTCATCTTTAAAGATGTAACAGTATAAACTCGGAGGTACTCCAGAAACTATGAAAAAGAGATTAACAGCTGTCTTGGCACTGTGCCTTGTTCTCCTCCTTGTTGACTGCTCGAAGGAGAAAGGCACCAACTTCAACCCTGATGAAAAGACCACTACGATTAACACAGTGAACCGTGTCGGCGAAACTATCAGTGAGCTCTACGTGTCTGCTGGCGTCCCCTATATGCCGTCTGACTCTGATGATGGCTACCGCACCCTTGACTCATTCCTTAGCGTTGTCGAGGAGAAAGGAATGGGCATCACGTTCGATAGGGAGCATATCAGCGCCATGGGTACAGGCTGGTTGATAAACACCGTCACTCCGCTTGACGGCTGGGGTCGTTCTCTCACCTTCTATATATGCACCTCGAATGAAGATGACTGGCCCTATAATATAACAGTCGTTTCTAATGGAGAAGACGGTGAACTCCAATGCGAGTTACCTGCTACCACTACCGAAATACCTGACTGCGACGACATCATTTACTACACTGAATACAGCGCGAAGTCTTACTCCTGAGGTGGCCGCCATGTTTTTGCAGTGTTATGTATATTACTGGTATGGGCTGATTTTGCACATACCTGAACTCCTTGGCCAAACCTATGAAGATAGACTGGTCACTGAGAAAGTGCTGAGTAGATTTGAGAGATGTATATCGCTCTATCTCAGCTCTATGCGCGTTGACCCTCATGGGGTCAATCATTCCTTTGAGCAGCTAAGGCGCCTTGCACATCGTGGCGACGATGAAGAGAAGTTCGACAGCGAGTTGGAGGAAGAGCGCAAGGTTGTCGACTTCATGGCTGACTTACAGCGCCGCGCCTATAACGTTAAAACAATCATCGACTACTCGAAAGAGTATGAAGATAGGACTGACAACCCTCTCGCTCTTGAGATGGAAAGTCGTCACTGGAGTGACTATTCCTGGGGAAGAGTCCCTATTATCAGAGCTTATCGATTTACGCCGGAAGGCAACTCGGTGCTTGGCGAGAGTTACGTGGTTGCCGACCCTATGACTGCTTCTCATGTGAAGCATTATAAGACTCCTCTTGTTGCGGCCTTTACCGATGTGGAGAGGTCCATCTATACTCATATGATGGACTGGGCTCTGTACCAGACGAAGTCGAAGGAGAGAACGAAGTTTGTACCACCGAAGGCATTGCCCTCAGCGAGGACTGCCATCGATAAAGTGATGATTGATTCCGCCGATGGCTCCATACCTATCGAGAATGTGTACGAAGAAATCTTGAAGGCATGTCGCGTAAATGCCTCGAAGGTCCTCTTAGGTGACGCCTACCTCGAGCGTCACTTTGGATAGGCGGTGAATGGAATGACTGACCCTAAGCTTGAACTTAAGCCTGTCGCTATAGAAGATGCTGGAGAATGGTGCCACTTGCAGGATAGGGCTTTTTCCGACTGGTTCGATAGGTATCATGTGTTTCCTCATAAGAGTGTTGAAGCCGAGCGCCTTGACCTTGTGAGCACACTGAAGTCGGATAATGGTGAAGCATTCTTCATCGACTACGACGGAAAGCATGTCGGCGGCGTCACTGTTGTCCATCCGCTGTTTAAAGGCTCTCCTGCAACCATTGCGCCATTCTTTGTAATCCCGCAGTATCAGAACCGTGGGATTGGCTCTGATGCTATGAAAGCCTTGGTCGCCATGTTTCCTGGAGAAGCCTGGCGCCTCTCTGCAATATCAGAAGATGCTGGTGCAGAACGCTTCTACACTCGTCTCGGCTTTAAGAAGGTCGAGACTGAGGAGGCCATTGGCCGCGGCTCACATGTATGCTACTATACACTTGGCGACTTCGATGAAGTTGAGCTTCCTGTATCTGCGAAGCTCTACACTGATACCTCCGATATAGTCACTGATGCTGACTGTATTGCCATGGGTTCCATCATTCTCGAAGCCATGCCGTCCTACTTTGATATGCCCGACGAGTTAATCTAAGAAGAAAGGAAGTGCTGTTGGGTGTTTACGCAGGCACATATTTTCTTCGGTGTGGAAACTTTGTTCAGGTTTTCTGAGGGCGGCTATGACGACCCGGAGGTAAATGAGCTAACTCGACATGCTTTGCTCCACGGGTGCAATCAGGTTGTTCGCCTGATTGACAGCTGGCAACGGTACTTCTTTCCTATGAAGTATTCAACGATGCGGAGACCGCAGAACGTATCTGAGATTTACTCTGTCGATGTGGTCAGGGAGGAGGAGCGTGAGCTGCTGAAACTGCGCAGTATCCTAATGAGGGCGATGTCTGACTATGACGAACAGCGACTTCATAAGGAGATTAGCGAGTTTCATAAGCACGGTACTAAGAAACCTGCACTCGTGAGAAACCGCTGGTATCGCATTTCAGACGCCATGTGTATCATTCTCGACGATGATAGGCTGTCTGGAGATATTCGGATAGTTCAGTCATGGTCACCACTCGTGACAGCTCAGCTACCTACGATAGCAAATGCGTGTTACGGGACTGATGAATTAAATGTCGCCATGCTTAATACCTCCGCTACACCAGTGAAATTCATGCGAGGTAGTGCGCTGGCGCCATCATTCGGGCGTCTGGACAGCTTGCTGCTGAAAGCTGAGACGGATACTAACTACTGGTATGAGGTAACTCAGACAATTTATGAGGGCTGGAACCGTGATGCAAATCCGCCTGCGACTGAATTGTCCGTCCCGGTCACGTCGCTCCCAACCAACTCACTTCTTTCGAGCCGCTGAGAACCGACTCATTATTCTAAGTTGAAAACTGTGAGGAGGTCCCTACGACTGCATACCCGCATGTAGTTGTAAGGAGTGACTCTTCATGGTTCTGTCTTTTCCTACAGCAGCCTACCCAATTATCGCCTCTTGACATGACTTCCCCATCATGTCAAGAGGCACCCCTTTTTATATTCAATAGATTATCAATTGACACTTTGATGTCAGTGTAGAGAAATATTTATAGGTACCTAAAGAAAGGTACCTATTTCTTTGCCCAAATAATTTGCAAAGGAGCTAAGTAAATGTTAGACTTCTTCACGACACCTATACTTTCATATATCGTGAGCATATCGCCCTATGAGGCGATTGGGTGGTCATGTATCTGGTCGACAGGTATTTGCCTTCCCTTCTGGATAATCGCTGGTGTGCAGGATTGGAAACATCACGAGGTAAGCGGCTGGGTATGCCTGTGCATATTCATAACACTATTTTCTCATGCCTTGTTTATGTCCGGTATCTTTAACGCCATGTTTGTCGCCTTGCTCGCTTACTTCACTTTCCGTGAGAAAGAGCTGAAGTATTTCGGTCAGGCGGACTTCGCCATCTTCGCACATTGGTGGACAGCATACTTTTGCTACCACGAGGGCTTCATGCAGGTGTTCTGCGTATCACTTGTATTCCTTCTTACACTTGGAGTGTATATCCTTATCTATAAAGACGAGAATGGTGAGCGATGGCATCATGGTAAGATGATGCCGATGATACCTCCCTATGCCGTGACTTGCGTTATATGCGCAGTCGCCAGGTATCCTATCGCCATTAGGTTCTTTTATCAAGGTTGGTGATACATAATGATTGAAATCTTTCAACTCATTGTCGCCTTTATGCTTGGCGGCTGTTTCATAAGCTGTGGCAACTGCATAGCTTATAGGAAGTCGCAAGGACTTGATTGGGTAAAAGACAGGAGTTTCTGTGAAGGCTGTCATAGACGTCTTAGGTTCTGGGAACTCATTCCAGTGTTTTCGTGTCTGTTCCTTCGGGGGAAGTGTCATAAGTGCGGATACTACTTTGGGTACCGACACGCCTTTCTCGAAGCCAGTGGTGGTTTCTTGTGCATACTGCTCAGCATAGGAGCCGAGACTATTTATGAACACTTCATGCGCTGCTGTGGCTTCGGGCTAATATATTGCCTCTACTGTTGGTTTACTGGTGGTCTTGAGCATCATAGGAGGAAGCAATAAATGCTTACACAAACAAAACTTTACTATTGCTGCGACATCTTGTCACGCAATGCGATAATCACCAAAGATGGCGCCGTGTACTCTACGTTGCATCCGGGTATCGTGTTGCGTGCTGTTAGAACTATTAAAGAGTGTTGCTCTAAATGGAATAAGTTCTTTGTTCCGGAGCCTACACTCTTTCCGCAACGCATGAATATGGACACCGAAGCTCGTGCGGCTGTAACTGCTATTGCACCGATTGGTGCCACGATTGCTCAGCTAAGCAGCATGTGTGACTCCGTCCTCGAAGCCGGAGATAATATAGGTCACGCAAGTCTCGCCACACAGATAAATCTGTTGACAGCTTCTGTGCGGTTTGTAATTCAGCCGACGCTAAAGAACCTTGAGTTCGACAGGATTGGCGGTGACGCCGTCATGCTTATCGGTAACAAGATGTTCCTGACAAGTTGTCACCCAATGCATATTTCTGAGACATGCATGGACTCGCCAGGCATCTACAATGAAGTCGAGGCTATTGTATTTGACCGCAATCTCGACTGCCTCGATGCGATGCCTGAGTTTCGTGAGCTTGTTGGGACGGCAGAGGGAAATATAACCCAATATACTGCAGTGCCTGTTACTACGGTTGTTGACGGGATTGACTTAACTGAGATTGACCCACGTGAAGCCATTGCTCGACTTGAAGCACATTTGCTGGAGGACTGGGCTACACATTACTATAATGACGCTCAATTTGTTTCAGCCGAACAGCCAAAGGGTGAACAGCCAAAGTAATCGAGGAAATAACTTCCATCGGACTTGGGCGCCATGCATTGGACTTGCTTCAAGTTCTGCACCATGCTCCTATAATGTTGGATAAGTTCAGTTATTTAGTACCGATTGTATATTCCCGTTGATTATAATGCATAGGCTAAATAACTTGTCTCTACAACAGTTTCGAGGAGGGCGAATATGGACGTAAGATTTTTGAACCTTGACCCTACGAAAGCCAAGTCGACGAAGGTGATGTCCAAGGCAGACTTTGCTCTGAATGAGGAGGACACAGCTTTCGTTGAGAGTCTTCTCCCGACATGCGTAAACATCGAGTTCTGGCATCCACTCTACCATGCCTGGCGGCCGTTTATGCTAAGGTTCTTGGACACATGTTCCAACGAGCGTCTCACAAAGCAATACTATAAGCAGCTCGCGATGAAAGAGCATGCTCTTGGCCCTGAGCCGAATGACTTCTCACGCATATACTCTGATGTCATTCGCATGAAGAGGACGCAGGTCGCCGAGCTATTCGATGGTATCTACTACTCCGAAATACAGACGTTCATGGATAAAGTCTGCTATGATATACTCTCCGACGAGCGTTCAATTGTACGCGAGATTTATCGAGACTCTGGCGCCTGCATGAACACGATGCAGAAGCTCCTCAAGCATGACTCAAATGAGGCTTTAATGCGTGCCCTGATGATGTTCAGACTTAAGCAGAATGAGAATTTCGGCTGGGAAGAGAGTACGCTTCAACTTCTGGTCGACAGGTCTAATGCCTGGTTCAAGGCCTTCCATGACGAGTTCTACGTTGTGCAGGAGTTCTTGCAGGATAAGTTGGCGCAGTACAGCTGGTATAATGACATCGTAATGGAGGTCATTTCTCGCGTGTGGCAACGCGCCGCACACCCTGAAATACGCACACCTTTCATCACGGCAATTGATGTTGCCAAGCTTCCCGCTGGTACTGCTGACGACCTGACCATCTATGCTAACAGCCTGGCGCCGGTTAAGAACATTGACTGGTCAGGCTCGGCGTCATTTGATGCTATCTTCCACCTGATGTATTCCAACCGGCCGGACTTTGAGTATGCTCCTGAGTATACGTGCTGGGCATTTATGCTCCCGCGTAGAATGTTGAAGAGCATAATCGACTGGCTGTTCTATTTCTCCGTTGGCTACCGCGGAACAGTTCTCACGCAGGAGTTGATTAACCGCTTCGAAGCACGTGAGGACGAAACAATTTCGTTAGATAAATATAAATCCAGATTGGAAGCTCGTGGCTTCCCGATGCCCTGAAGTCGAAAGGTTGTGATTGCTAAAATGTATAATGATACTGGGCAGAGGAGAGTTAAGTGCGTTGACGTCTACCACGGGGTAAAGCTCTTCAGCGACCGTCAGGATAAGGTATCTGTGTCTACTCCTGAGGTTACTTATGTGAGCGAACCTGAGCCTCAGCGTACAAGTTACAGAGTGACTGAAACTAAGAAAATGTCTCTTAAGTGAGGTCGGTTTCTATGGCACCTGAAAACACTGTACTCATTCGAGATATCCCGGAGCACGTTGATGTATATGTCATTGGGGACGATGGCTCTATCACGGAAGGAGCCAAGCTTACTCCGAATATCTACATCGACTGGCATGACGCTGGTCAGCTGTACGATAAGGATATAGCTCTGTACATCAAGCGCACTTATGGGCATATAGTAGGCGTCATGCGCGACAAGCCTGTCGTCGTGAAGTCAAGGGGTTATAAAACTCGCAAAATGATATTGGGGAGGATAACACCTCCGAAAAACTAAGGGTTAGGCGGTGCATTTATGTCTTTAGAAGAAAGATTGAAATCCTATGCAGTGGACGAGCGCGACGATGACTTTCACGTCAAAATCGAGTTCGACCGACTTGACCATTCATTCACTAAGGAGTCTCGACTCCTGACTCTCTATTCAAAGGTAAGCTACACTAACGAGGACTTCAACTGGTCGGCTATAATCCCGACTGTCGAAATCCCGTACAAGGACCCTGCTGTTGGCTTCTATGTCAACGGTAAGGTTTTCTCTTCACTTGGCGTTTATCAGAGGGCGCCAGGTGTTGCGCTGAGCTCTGAAAGCCGGACAGTTACGAAGGACAACATTCAGTCCATTGTGACGGAGCCTCGCGTGGACATCGTTACTGCGAAGAACACGATGATATACATGTCGTACAAGCGTAACTGTGTTCAAATCATTTTCAAGAAGAGCGGCCAGGAGCACAAGGTTCCTGTAGGCGTGTTCTTGAAAGCTATTACTGGACTTCCCTATAAGGTCATTCTGGATAAGATTGCCTTTAAGCCTCAGATGCTTTGGAACTCTTTCCCTCAGGAGATAAGGGGTGCCAATGAGGATATGTCAAAGTGTCCTCACTGGGAGAACGAGGGCGACCCTGAGCCTTCCACCAGCGAGTGCGTTGACCGTGTGTACAATGCTATAACCGGAAACATGCGTGGCAACATGGGGCTCACTTCCTACTCTGTTCATTGGAAGATGAACAAGATTAGGAACTACCTCAACAGCATGCACTTCAAGACAGTGCAGAACTTTGAGGCTAAGTTGTCTCTTGGTAACCGCGCCATCGGTACCTGCTTAGACCAAGATGTTAAAATCCCTGTGTTCAAGGGTAACTCCGTGGACACTGGTGACGAGGTCGAATACTTTGAGCTTCATCGTGGTGACTTCGTGTCTGATGATGATGCCAGAGAAATACGTCGCCATGATATTAGCACGCTCCGTGTTCGCAACGAGCGGAGCTTTGTGCTCCAGGAGGACTCTCCTGTCTACTTCCGCGCCAAGGGTTACCGCATCGCGCAGGACGTTGTAGAGCTTCATGACTACGTCGCTGAGCACGGACTTGAGCAGCTCGGCGTCGACCCGTCTAAGCGGTATAGTACGGTTGGCTTGTTCATTGACGAGGAGCTCCTCGCAAAGCTGAATGAGCTCAACCTTTCCTACCTTGAGGTGTTTACGCCTGAAGGCCGTAAGACCTTGCGACGGACAGTCGACACTGTCGATGCAAGTGACTTCTACACCATCTTGAACTTCCTGTTCACGGAGCCTCTGAAGAAGAGAGACGACGTAACTCAGTACGAGGTTGGTAACCGTGTCATTCGTGACTACGAGCAACAGGTATTTATGGAAGTCGAGTCTGTCTATGAGAAAATCACTGACAGCATCATCGGTACTGTAACGCCGAAGGAACTCATGGAGTCGCTTGCATCTAATGCACTCCCGTCCAAGTCCTTGGCCGACAGTCTTAGTTCCGCTGGTAAAATCGACACCGTGCAGTCTGACCTGACCAACATTATGTCCCGCGCTATCGTGGAGTCAACAGCATCAGCTGGACTTCGTGAAGCTCCGGCCGCCATGATGTTGGTGCAAAAGGGACAGTACGGTAGGCTTGACTCTTTGCATTCTCCTGACTCCGATAAGGTCGGTTCCGTTCAGCACCTCACTGTGTTCGCTAAGATAAACGGTGAGACTGGCGACATCACTACACCCTATGAGCGTGTCAGCGAGGGAAAGCCAACTGGAGAGATAGAGTATATCTCTGCGAGTAAGGAGAACAATAAGTATATCGCCGCCTGGGACGAAACCTTCGAGGAGCCTACTGTGCGCGCCAGATATAATGGCGACGTTACAACTGTCGCGAGAGAGCGTGTTGACTATAAGGACGTCTCGCCTTTCTGCGACATGTCTATCTCCCGTATGTGTATTCCGTTCCCTGGCTTCTCCCAGCCTAAGCGCGCCATCATGGCGACTAAGATGAATGGACAGGCGATACCTGTTCTTAATCCTGAGAGACCTCTGGTGTCGACTGGTGCTGACACCGAAGTTCCTGCACTCTACTACACTGCTCGCCAGATTATTGAGTCGCAGGGTCTGCAGGAAGTGCCTGGCGCAAAGCTCGAAATCCTCGACACAATGTGGGGCAAGGTGCTTGTCACCTACACGATGCTCTACGGGAATAACTCGTTCAAGTTCTCACTTCCGTTCACGGTGACAGACCAGCGGTCGTTGTACTGCTACAATGTCAATCTCAATACTGCTGAGCCGAAGTCCTACAACTTGGACGACATAGTGTTCTACAGTCAGTCTTGCGACACGCGTGACTTCGGTGATAATTACTGGGAGCGTGTGAAGCAGGGCAAGCTTCCGCTCTTTAAGGATTGCACCGCACCTGCGATGGCTCTCGGTGTGAACTTGCGCATGTGCTATAAGACATATGGCACCAGCACTATAGATGACGCCGTGCTTATCTCGGATAGGCTTATCGCCGATAAGACTTTGTCCTCTGTGCAAATCTTCCGTTACGAGTACGAGCTCAAGGATAAAGAGTCCTTCGTGCAGGACGGCATCATCGGGCTTCATGCGCATGTCGCTACTGGTCAGCCTGTTATTACTGTGAACCGTGCTAAGGGCGCCAAGTTTATTGAGCGCTCTGTTACTGCGAAGCAGGCCGGCGAAGTCGTCTACTGCGATGTCGATGTAAACCATGGCCACGCAGAAGTCTGGGTGTCTACCATTCATAATGCCGTGATTGGTGATAAGGTCGCCGGGCGTTACGGGAATAAGTCTGTTATCGCCAGAGTTGTCCCTGAGTATATGATGCCCTATGACCCCGATGATGGCATCGCCATGGACATCGTCTGCTCGCCTCTTGGGCTTCCTTCTCGAATGAACTTTGGGCAAGTGCTTGAGGTTGCTCTCGGCGCCGCTATGGCCAAGAACGGAACTCATGCTGTTGTTACACCATTCTATCCAAACATCAAAGGTGAAGTTCAAGGAGTCTATAAGGACGCTGGGCTTCAACCTAAACGTCTGTTCAATCCTGTCTACGGGAAACTCACTGAGCGACCTGTTATGACGGGCGTGCTTTACTTCATGAAGCTTGAGCAGATGTCCAACCTGAAAGAGTCTTCTCTTGGTTACCCTGTTGCCATGGACGCCGTGTTCAGCCAGCCCGTCAAATCTATGAACAAAGATAAAGGTCAGGCTATTGGTGAATACGAGTCTTGGGCTCTTAATGCCGCTGGCGCCAATCGTTGCGTCAACGCTTTCTTCTCCTACTATTCTGATGATGAAGAGTCTCGCCGTAGGTACTTCGAGATGCTCGAAGGAAATGAGGACTCTAAGCCGGGACTGTGGGAGGAGTATGAAGGCGGCGATAGCGGCGGAGTCAAGGAGTACCGCGAGGAGAATAAGAACGCCTTGGTGACGCAGACCGTCATTCGTATGTTCGGTCTCGATATCGACTCTTCTGGTAATCACTATCGTCTGCTTCCTCTGCGCCTTGATGACATCGTAATCGAGACGACGAAGGACGACATCAGGAACAACCGCGAGAGTCTCCTTGCCACGAGCGAGAACACGTGGACGAAGTGCAAGCTCTCTAAGAGCATTGTCAATCCGTTCTGGATTGAGTACTTCCCGCTGAGCCCTGTGCTTGGCGTTGAGTCTATCAAGGCCATCGCTTCCGGTAAGCATTACCTCAATCCCAGCTCTGTCGGTGACGGCAGAATACCTGTGACTATGCCGAAGTCGAAGCTCACTGAAGAACAGCAGAGCTCTTGGTTGTGCGGTATGGAAGCCGTCGTGCTTCTGCTCCGTAACACAACTATTGACCAGGCCATTAAGTTCATGGGTGATAAGTACGGCACCGGTGAAACGGCTTGGGTCACCTCCGAGTACTTCAACGCTAATGATGACGATGAAGAGGTTGAACACGATGTAGATGAGGACGAAGCGAAATTCTTCGAGTCGCGCGAAATCCCAATCACTAATATGAACATCGCGAAGGTTATTAACTTCCTCAATCAGATGCGTGGCGCCGGAATGGAGCTCTCTGACCTCATTTGGGATTACCTCCCGATTATCCCGAAGCTCTTCCGCCAGGCTGCTACGACGAACGGGAAAGAGCATGCTCACCCCTTCCAGACGCAGACTCTCGCCATTCTGAAGTACAATCAGAGTGACGAGATTTACAACTGTCTGAAACAGTTCATCGGCTATGGAAAGACTAAGGAGGAGGACCATCAGACCATACGTGGCTACTTCTTCGGAAAAGGCTCCAAAGCTGGTGAGCATGGTAAAGTCCGTAGCGCCGTGTTGTCCCGTCGTGTTGGTTTCTCTGGCCGTACAGTCATCACTCCTGCGCAAGACATTCACATGTCGCCGTTCTTCATCGGTTTGCCCTGGAAGACAGTGTTGACCGAGATGTCGCGGATAATCGCTATTCGTCTCTTTAAGAGGAGTGGGCAGCTCTCTAACCTCTTTGAGCGTGAGCGTAACATTCCGCTTAAGATGGTGCAGGATATGACCCTGGAGCAGTGGGAGGCAATCGTAGAGTCACTCTATGAGTACAACCCCTATATCCTGAAGAAATACTTCAGGTTCGACGAGGTGCCTAATCTCAACTACTCCTCCTTCGATGAACACGGTAACGTTGTCACCGATACTGTCGAGGATAAGTACGCTTATATTTATAATCGCCTTCGTTCAGTTGTGAAGGAGATTGTGGAGGGCGTAGTAACCGACGACGGGAAGGTCCTCTATAATGGGGAGTTTGTTGACCCGCGTGACCTGTCGGAGGAAGCCACTATCGACGCCTCCATCGCTATTGTGGGACGCCAGCCTACACTGCATAAAAAGTCCATTCGTAGCTACTTCGTGAAGCTCGTCGACGGCAATTGTACTCAGATACACCCAATCGTGTGTAAGGGCTATAATGCTGACTTCGATGGCGACACGATGTGGAACGTCCAGTTGCTCGGCTCTTTGAAGGTCGAAGCCTGCAAGACTATCTCGGTGTTGCAGGATTTGATTTCGGAGAAAGACGGTTCCTTCACACTGGAGCTTTCTCAGGATACGGCACTCGGTATCTATTGCGCCACGTCTTTCAAGGATAATGCACATGAGTTTACAGGTAGCCTCGGTCAGTATGTGTACTTCGACTCTATTGAAGAGTTGAAGGTCCAGCTGGAATACGGCGACCTGAAATACTATGACGCCGTGTTGTACCGCAGTCCTGAAGGGAACCTCTATTGCTCCACCGCCGGGCGTATCTTGGTCAATGCCGCTGTCCCTGGCTACCTCACTACCGAGGAGTTTAGAGACCCATACGGTATCTGCCGCGCCGTGCTTGGACCTGACGTAAATCTTCGTCGGTTCTGTGCGCTCAAGGCTGACTGCGTGTGGACGACAACTGGAAATAAACCCAAGGACCGCGCCAACGATAAATACGTTGAGCTCGGTGATATACTCCTCCAGACATACCATGAGCTTGGTCCCGATGAAGGTCCTCGTGAGTCCGTTATGACTGCACAGCGTCTGTACGAAATCGGTATGGTTGCTTCTGATGTGTTCAGTGTGTCTATCACTCTGGACGACATGCATATCGACACCACCGAGAACGGACATGACCTGCTCGACGGAATTATGGACGAACCGAAGGACACCGTCGCTAAGCTTAACTCATTGTACCAGATGGGTCTCATTAGTGAAGAAACTCGTAAGACGTCCTCTATAAAGGCGTGGAACGAGGCACATAAGAAAGCTAAAGAGATTATCATCAATCGTCTTAGTCCGATGGCTAACACGTACGCCATGATGTACTCCGGCGCCCGTGGTAACGCCGACCAGATAATGCAGTCGGTTGGCTTCGTCGGAACTATCTCTAAGACAACATCTGAGGATATCGAGTACCCGATACTGCGAGGCTACGGTCAGGGACTTAACTCTCTCGACCTGGCGCAGACCTGCTATTCAGCACGTATCGGTGTTATCTCTACTCAGGCTGGTACAAAGGATACTGGCTACGCGACGCGCCAGTCTGTCTACATGACGTCTGGACTGACTGTCAGTAGGGATAAGTGCGACATCGAGATAAGGCACGAGGACACTGAGTGGGACACCGAGAATACGTTCTACAAAGTGCCTGGTAAGGGAACACTGTCAAAGCAAGAGTTCATTGACCAGTGCTTCTTTATACACTATGATAACTCATTCCCTGAGAAGCTGAAGCAGGTTATCAACCGTACCGGCGGTATCGTGAATGAGGACGTCCTTGAACAGCTCTTCCTCAATGGGTTCGATGAAATAAGGCTGCTTGGAGAGAAGAGCAACGACGATGATATCGTTGTGAAGATAACTTACGGTCTCGATGCTGAGTGGAGGAAGTACTGCATTGACAACCTCTACTCGTACGCCTTGCCTTACACTGACCACATGAAGATAACCGCCGAGACGATGGATTGGGTTGAACGCGAAGGCCTTGGTGCTATACCTGCCTTCGACCAAGAGACTTGGGAGAATAAGACCTACTTCGATAACGAAGCTTACCTCCCTGTTGACTACGATACAACTCAGTACACCATTACGCTTAACGGGAAAACGACTTCGGAGGAAGCTCTCTATCTGTACGAGATTGACCCCAGCAGTCCTGACTACTTTAAGTATGAAAGACTGCTTGAGGGCGGTAAGCTGACATCATCGGCCCTTGGCTATATGACCAGCCGACATGTTCGTCACATTGTGTTCAAGAACGGCAGTGTGGCGGATATCAGCTATAAACTCTCGAAGATGTTCCGTGGTTTGATGCTCGGTCGGTTTAGCGAAGGACTGGCACGCCTTGATGCCGACGAGTGCGTTACTGATGAAACGCTCGCCTACATCGAAGAGTTCCAGTTCGAGTATGTCCCTGTCTACACCAGTTTGACTTGTCTTTGCCCTGATGGAGTCTGCTCTACATGCTATGGCAAATCACTGTCGACGGACAATCTGCCAGAGGTTGGTACCAGTCTCGGCATCCCTGCGTCTCAAGCTATGTGTGAACCGCTGTCTCAGGCAACACTTAACGTTGGTCACTCCGGTGGTCAGCGTGGTAGTGGTACCTCGAAGCTCAGCGGACTTAAACGCTACACCGACTTGCTGAAAGGTAAGATTGGCACTCAGCGTGACGCTAACTTGATGGAGTGCGTGATGGATACTGACGGCTACCTTGTAGTCGACCAGCACAATAAGAACGTCATTCACATCATCGACGTTGACGGAACACACATTGCTCAGAAGTACGTGGAAGACCCGATGCGCCTTACCGTCCCGAGTGGCGCCTGGGTTCAGCGTGGCGACGTGTATCTCTCTGGCTATCCGAGGCTCGATAGGTACAACTCAACTAATGTGTTTGACTCCGCCTTGAAGACGAGGCTCATGCTAATCCGTGAGTATCAACGAGTCTTCGAGTCACTGAAAGTCTCCTTGAGAAACATGGAAGTGATGGCGAGAGCTCAGACAAGCAACTGCTACCTGGAAGACTTCAGTCGCGGCGCCAGTGCTCCGAGGGTTAAGGACACCGCTACTGAGTCTATGGATAGAACTGGCATGTATCGCCTGATGGTCTCCTCCCAACCTGAGACCGTCATGCGCTACACTGGTATTGCCGCGTTTGCATTTGAGAATGTCGGTAATATGTTCCTGTCCAGCGTGTTCAATCAGGACGAGTTGAAGCTTAACTCCTTCCTTTCCAATCTGATAACTGGTACGCCAGTCGGCTCAGATAAGCCCCGGTTCATTCCTAAGAAGAACCCGAAGGACATGGGCCGTGTGTCTACGACACACAATCGGAGAAGAAAGATTGAGAAGGCGATGGCTGAGCTCCCAGTCGGACGAGCGGAAATCCAACAGCTTGCACTTGCTCAGAGTGAACAGGGTATACAGCAGGTGCCTCAGCTTGAGGGTGAAACTCCTGATGGAGACTTCATCGACTTGTTCGGTCTCGGCGGTCCTACTTTGCCTGATACTGGCTCTATCGGTCAGATGGCACTTGGACCTATCTCAGAAGCTTCTGACGTGGAGTTCGAATTCATCGCTCCTGCTGAGGAGGAAGAAGAGCCGAGCGTTGAAGTTGTTCCTGACGACATGTTTGTATACCCTACAGATTTTTCGGAAGACGGCGAGCCGGAGGAAAATTCGACTACTGAAAACCACGAAAAGTCTGACGACTCTGACGGCGGCTCACACTCAGATTTCTCTGGGTTAAAGACGCTGAACCTCGGCTAAGTCACTGTACTTTGATGCGGTGGCTCGCGTACACTTATATCTAAACTTTGGGAGAGGGCCGTTTGGCTCTCTCCCTTCTTTCTTACCCATGGACAAAGAAAGAGGGATGCTCCGTGCCTAATGTTCGTTCTGGTGAAGCTCTGAGAGAGTACAGACAATCGTACAATTACAGAGCGGAATACTTCAAGCGTAACCCTGGCATCTTTGGCTGCATTTGGTTTTGTAGCCAATGTTATAAACCCATTATAGGGAAGAAGAACGTCTATGTGGACCACATTGTACCACTCGCTAAGGGCGGCGTGAATAGGGTGTCTAACTGCACCGCTATATGCAGGAAGTGCAACCTCGCAAAGAGTGACCATGTCGATGGCCGTGTGGTAAAAGGAGCAGCTTTCAAGTTTCTTGAGAGCAACGTATTTAGAGCAACCCGCGGAGTCGGCGGGCTGATAGGGATTGGCGCCGGATTAACGGCTGGCGCTGTGAACTCTACAGTCAAGGCTGGCAAGTGGGGAATAGGAGGGATTTTTAAAGTTATAGGTGGAACCGTCAAAGGTGCATTTAATCTCGTTACTTTTCCTATACGCAAGGGGAACATCTTGAGCCGACTGCTGTTTGTGATTTTGTATACAGTGGCGGCTCTCTACTTGCTGAATAAGTATACTCATGTGTTTGACGCCTGGCTGGCTTAGCCGCCATGTGTTGCACAGGTTACGGTACAAGGGGATTTAGTGTCGTAGCTAAAAATAGTTATTAAAAATCAAGTAGAAAATAGAGGTAGACTAATGAGAAACACTGAACCGATGGAGGAGCGTTACTATGGATAGAACGTTACTCCGCCATGCGACTGCATGTGTGGCCTCAGCTATTGAGACTCCACTTCCGCAATCGTATTATCAAACGCATTTCCCCTATGTCCCTGATGTAGCATACGCCATACTTGTCAGCAACTTCTATGATAAGTTTGTTGAGGAGTATTACAACCCTAAAGCTCTTGAAGCTTTTAATGACGGTGTTGAACCAGACCCTGTTATTGATTGCATGATAGAGTACGCCGGGATTTACCTTGGCGAGACAATTCCTGTTGTCGACGGAAAAGCCATTACTAACTCACTTAGAACCAAGAGTGAGTCAATTAAAGCCGACTTCCTGTTCAAGACGACAGACGAGGTAATGACCGAGCTTTTCTCCAGAGCCTCTGTGCGTGAGTGTATCCGCATCGAGATGTACAAGGAGAACAATCGTGAGAGCTTCACAAAGATAATCGGCTCCAGTCGATTTGAGGCAGTCTTCGACAGTTTCTGGGAAAGCTTTAGAACCAGAAACGTCCACGCCTATGAGTGGTACGGGAGCTTCGTTGACTTCGTGAAGTTCTGCTTCACCCACATGTATAAGGGCGATAGTCGTGGCACAAAGTTCTCTATCGCCGGTGAGGTTGACGTCGCCAAGCGCGAAGAAGAGCTCGCCGGAAGAATAAGGAATGAGAGCTATCTTGCTCGCACTGTTACGAGTGACTTTCCTATACATGACATCTTAACAAGCATTTATCGTGTCAATGTTAAGGCCTTCCGTCACACTGGTCAGGGTAGCCAGAACTACGGCATCCTGTATGAGATGGTGTACCTTTGCATTTGGCACTTATGTGAACGCCATGTCGAGCAGCTGAACAAGGAGCTTAAAGGATACCACCTTGAAATGGTCGACCCATATGAGAGACGCGAGACTATCATAGTTGATGGTCAGCCGCTGAAGTATAATAGGGGCGTGAAGAACAAGGTGAATAACGCCAAGGAGCTTCTCGTCTATATCTTCGACTCTATTCTCGACGGGCGGTTCAGCATCAGCAATCTTGCTGATTTTAGAGCCGAGTGCTTTAGCCTCGGTCGCAAAAGTAAGGACGGGCGTGACACCGTTTGGGAAGTAGATACTGATACCAGTTTCTTTATCGACCTGAACGATAAAGCCTATAAGAACTACGATACGTTCGACATGCTTTTGCTCGGTGTCACCAATGCGTATAAGTTCCTCAAAGCTTGTGAAGAGCGCGGAATGACACTTGTTGACACGTACTTAAGTGGTTGCACAAAGGAGTTCAATGATTTTAACGAATGGTTCCTCAATAAGAAAATCATTCGCTATATGGACTTCTTGTCCTCGCTGAAGTATGTCAACCTCATTCATGCAATTCAGGCGGAGACCTCACAGATGGAAAACCCTGGTGAGCTTCTAATCTTCGAGGACATGCTCACTAAGTACGCCGGGTCTGAGCAGGCCCATGATAATAAAGAGCGCCGTGACTACGGTGCATTGTATGGGCTGTTCGATAATCCGAGACTGCTCCATGAACGTCGTGGTGACTTGAAATACATTAAGCACTATGACTTGATGGGAGCACTTCAGGCAGTACCGCGTGACTTGGACGAACTGGTGGACCGAAGGAGGTTCAACTTCCAGGCGAACTGCGATTTCCCAGGTTACTATGCAGATGACTTCCGAGCCGTCGACATGGTGTCCGCGAGGTACAATGACATCTATAGCAATATCTTTCTCGTAGAGTCTCCGATAGTGGCGCGACAGTATCTTGGCAAATGCGAGCCGACGAGGAACCGAGATGCAGTGCTTGCCAGTCTCGACCCGTTCGAGATGCCGCCTTCTGATGAAGTCCTCGCTAATATGGTCAACGGCACTTGGGTCGAACTTAAGTCGCTGGAGTGGCATCTTGGGGCTGCTAACTATCCGGCTATCATTAGGACAACTTCTACTGCTGATGGTCGTTCAGTTGAGGACCACTTCATCTATATTCCGATGTTCAATACCTATGTGGCGAGTCGCATAGAGAACGGTCGTGTAGTTTGTATACGTAGGTCATTGCTCCAGTTGTTGCAGGAACAAAGAAACCTGCAGAGCGTGTTTAAGGCTAAACTTGTGTTTGGTGCCGTGTGTATCAAGGACGATGAAAAGCTCGCTGAAATCTTCGCTCCCTCTAAGATGAACCATTTGGAAAAAGAAAGCGAGCTTGACTACTATATTAGATACCGCCGTGCTGTCAGAAGTAGGCTCAATCGCTCTATCGGGTTCCCTCAGTTCATCGGTATCGACGGAGCTCTTGAGCAGGACATCGACACTGTGTGCAAGCGCCTTGAAGCCACACTGAATAAGAACTATGTAAAACCCGTTCGCCAGTTCTACGAATACTACCTCGAACTCTCTAAAATGCAGCTGGGACTTGTCGAGCTAATGTACGACATGTTTACCTACTGCTACTATGTCCTTATGAATTTGGACGGAGCGTTCGATGAAGTAGAGCTTGCGAACGCCAGGAATCTGATGGAGAGTCTTATGACCTCCTCGTTCTCAAGGGATAACTTGAACTGGTTCTTTGATGTGATGTTCAAGCATCTGGAGAGTAGTGAGACATTTCCTCGAACCCTAAAGTTTAAATCATTCTTTGACTACCCAGCCGACATGCCTTCCACATTACCTTGGTATGGCCCCATCACCAACTGGTATAATTGGAATACAGACGATATTCGGCCAAATGGCTTCATGGAAGAGTTCCGTAACATGACGACCGGTATCGAGGACTGTGGTGAAAGGTTCGTCGCCTACTACAACTTCATCTGTACAAAAATCTCATTCATACGCCATCTGGTTGATGGCTTCCAGTTGACGTTCAGGTTTCATAACGGTAGCTTTAATGCGTTCTGCTGTGAGATGGACTCCAAGTTCAAAATAAAGGAGTACTTCGAGAACGCATTGAATTCCAACGTGATGAACGGTGCTGGCATCGACAGCTTGAGCTCCTCGATGCTCGCCGGGTACAACTGGAGCAGCCTTCACGCTTGTATCAGCGAACAGTTCAGTGAACTCCTTAATGACTTGCTCGGCTACATCGACGATGCTAAGAAAGTTATTCAGGAAATGGCTGGCTCTGATGATACCTCTAATGAGAACCTGATGCAGAAGCTTGCAGAGTGTGACGCGGCGTTCAATATCAGTCCGCCTATTGCTCTAACGCCTACACTCAGGACGTTCAGAGAGGTAAGACCTGTAAACGATTGTGGCTTCTTCAAGACTGGAAACAAACTGACAGTTCTGTACTACAATGGCTATGCACACTACCTGCATAGGACCGGACACCTTGTACGAATTATGAGGGACGGCGCACTGGTCAAAGTGGACTCCACCGACCCGATTATGTCCGACCGAGAACTGTACGAGAGTGTCCTAAAGGGAGCGTCTTAAGATGCTCCCTACCAGAATTCATGATAGGAGTGCCTTGACCACTGGGCTTGTTTGGGTGACCCTGACTTATTCAGATGGCTCTCAGTTCTGTTTCCAGACAACACTCAACCCTGACTTACTACGTTCGTACGGGGTTACTCTTGAGGAGGGCAAACTTGTCCGACTCGATAAACGGTATTTCTGGAATGGCGAAATGGTCTATCGACAGTTCAATTACGTTGGTGCTAAAATCACTATGTGGACTGGATTGCACTATGACCATGAACCGTCCAGACAGTTGCACAATTTTCTCTAAGACTCCTCAGTCTACATTTTTTCTTCCTTTCTTATTGTGGTGGCCCGTCACTTCGACGGGCCACTGCATTTATATGCAAAAGTTTTACTCTATGCTTTTCCACTTAAGTGAACATTTGTTGAAGGAGTGATAACATGCCTAACAATATGGATTTGACGGGCGAAGGTACAGCTGCTCAGGAGAGCTCAAGCAATACCCCACTGTTCGGCACAGTCGAAATCGAGGGAGTTGGAAATTACAGTGGGTTTTACCTTCATTCTCGTAATCAGACGACATGGGTTCTGACCGAGAGAAATATCTTTGACGAGGGCATGTCAAGGGAGGACAGACAGCAGTGCATTGTTGCAGTCCTGCGCTCCCTTAGCAATGGCACACTTCAGGGGAGTGGAAAGACTTACCTCCTGACCCGACTGCTCGATAACCTGTCCGCCATGATGTATAAGTGCGTTAACCAGTCTAAGGTGGAGAATGGTTTCTTCACTTCTGGCGAGTACACGGATAATAGTAGCGGAGAGTTCATCAGCTTCCAGGCATGGCGCGGCGGAGCTTATCGTAAACTCGCCATGTATTACGAGGGCTTCCGTATCAATCTTGACCCCTATGGCGGTAGACTTCCTTTCAGCCTTCCTAAGCTTGAACCAGTGCAGGACGTTAAGTCTAAGGCCGCTGTGGTTGCTAACCTTGGCGTTAAGACAGCTGCTGCTTTGTTCAAGACGATGGGCAGTCGTCTTGACTGGTATAAGCAGAAGAAGTACAAACTCATAGACACCAAAGAGAAGTTTGAGAACATGATGCTCAACTTCCTTCGGTTTGTCCAGAACGCACACGATAACGGCAAGCGTGTTCTTGTTGGACTCGATACTGAGACGACAGGGCTTAACATGATTAACCTGTCGAAGTCAAATCCGCTAAGAGACTCTATTGTATCTATACCGTTCGCGTGGAAGGACGACGAGGCTTACGTTATTTGCACCGACATGTATTACTTCTCTAACGTTGAGAGCCAGGACGTCTATCCGCTTTTCAATAAACTGTTCTCAAGAAATCAGGATTACACTTTTCAGGACATCGACTTTGTCTACTGCGGCGAGCATTTCTCATTCAGCCGACAGAATATCACGGTCGGCGGCTTCAATGCGTTCTTCGATATAAAGGCGTTCTTGTGTCATGATTGCGAAGTGTTCTTCGACGAGGACGCCATGATTTTGCTCTACAACCTTGACACAGATTTGGTGCAGGGCAAGGAAGGGCAGAAGCAGACAGGCTCCTATCTTATCTCTAACTCCTTGAAGAACCAGACACGTCGTCTCATTGGTGATGAAACCCTGGAGCTTGAGGAGCTTTACGGTAAGGCGCACAAAGATAAGTATCGCTATCTGCAGGACGTTGAGCTCGCCTTGATGTACGGTGGCGCCGATGCCGACTACACGCGCAAGGTCATAAAGATTGCGGTCTCTATGACTGAGCCTCAGCTTCACAAACTCTACATGAAGTACGATATGACGACGTTATTCCAAATGGCGAAAGCCAGCTGGTACGGCATGCCCATAGACTCTGAGGGTGTGAAGACTCAGGGCGCCATGGTTGAGCAAGACCTTGAAAGACTCAAGGACTTTATCTATCACTATGCCTATTTGGCTAACCGTGACACGCTGAAGCAGAAGTCAGATAAGATACAGGAGCTCATGGGCTTGGACTCTGAAATGGAAGTCGAGGACATAGCATCGAGAGAAAAGATGTTCCGCTATCCATTTACGCCAGCCTATCATAAGAAGCTTCTGTTCGGCATGTTGAACTACCCTGTCATGAAAAGGAACGAGAAGTCCGGCGAACCTGCACTGGATAAGTTCGTCCTGAAGAAGCTCATGGCTGTACAGCGTGAACACCCGGTAGAAATACTGCGAGAGTCTCTGATGTCTGCCAGTGACCCGACAGTCACCTTAATAGATAAGGATAAGTTCAACTCCGATATGTATCCGCTCGCCAGGGTTTTCTCCACCTATGCGACGCTCAATAAGGAATACACGGCATACTACCGTCCTATCATTGAGCACGATATGGAGGGGAAGATGTTCTACAACTTCAACATGGCGAGAGCGGCAACACGTCGTATCCTTTCGCCTGGTCAGACAATGAAGGGCTCGCTTAAGTCACTGGTTATTGCACCGCCGGGTAAATTATTCATGTCCTTCGACGCCAGTCAGATTGAGTACAGACACATGGCGTCGATGGCCTACATTCGTAGTAGAAGACTTCTGCAACAGCAGTTCCCTGACGACTGGGAACGCCGTCTTAACTCGACTGCTGTCGCTACAATACACTCTATGATGCAAAAGGAAGAGGCTGACTATCATATTGAGACAGCTGCCACGATGTTGAATAAACGTCAGCATCAGGTACTTCCTAAAGAGCGTAAGATGTACAAGAGCATCGGCTTCGGCATCCCGTATGGACTGGGCGACAGGTCTATGTGCGAGTCTATCTTTGGCACTCCGAACGAGGAGAATATGAAGAAGACGCGCGACTTGCTCGACCAGTATTATACGAAGCAGAAGGAAGTTATCGACCTGCTGGAGGAAGTCCGTGACAACGCCTTTGTGCCCGCCAGGATTTCCGAGTCCTTGAGAAACTATCTTAAGGTTGGTGACACGCATGTCGGTATCGTTAGGAACTTCACCGGCTTCTATCGTCTGTTTATCCTTGAAGACCTAACGAGGGCACGAACTGGTCGTATCCGCCGCCAGGCTGGTAACTGTATCATTCAGGGTGGCGCCGCCGAGCTGTTTCGTCGTATGCTCTACAACTTTCATGTTGGCTCTTGCAAGGCTGGCATAAGGGACAAGGTCACCTGGCTCATGACGGTGCACGACGAGCTCGACGCTATCGTGGACGATGATATCGACATCGTGCTTCTCATTAAGGTCCTCTATGAGAACTGCACTCTGAGATACGAGGGACATATCCCCTACTACATCGGCATCAACTTCGGAGCCAACTGGGAAGACGCTAAGTCTGACGACAAGGAGCTCCCTGTAATTATGGTTCAGAGAATGATTGCCGCGTACGACGAAGGTAAGTTCTCTATCCCGTGTGACGGGCACCAGCCTGAGCACCTTATGAAGCTAAAGCGCCATTATATGTGCGACAGAATTTTCGAGGAGCTCAAGCGCATAATTCCTGAGCTTGACCATGGCTACGAGTGGACGCCTGAGGCAGTTTCTAAAGTAGACGAAGAGTTCTCTAACTACGTGGTCCGTGCTTATCTTGGTGTGTTCTCTAAGAAGGGAGCCACCTTGCTTGAGCAGCTCCAAGGTTGGCAGAAGGCTCGTGAGGAGTATGGTTTCCACGTTGGGTTCTTGGCTGAGAAGTTGAGAGACTATCGGGCAGAGAATGTCGACATGAATTTGGACCTCACCGATAATGATATCGACTTGTCTCTCGGCCTTGAGTTGTTTGATAACTCTTCCGAAGAGGACGCCATGCATGAGCGCGAAAATGACTCGTGGTTTGACGAGACACAACTGTTCGACCAGAACGTATCCAGCGAAGATTTGATTGTCGATGACGAGGCAAACAGCTTTGTCTATGAGAATGACGAGCGTGGGCCCGACAGTGACTATCAGCTTAATCCTAATCCGACTAATGCCTTTGATGTATATGTCTCTACTAAGTATGTGAGAACTAAGGTCCTCTCTACTGGTGAGGGAGTCTATTCTGTTATGACTGCTGGCACCGTGTACAACGGTAAGGAGCGCGACCTCATACGCGAGATTAAAAAGCATTTCTCAGCGGGGTCTGGAAACATCATCATCATTGGCCGAGAACTGTTGAAAGTACCGAACTTGAGCTGCTCAGACGAGGACCTCGACTGGCTCGACAAGTATTTGGTCAACAATTAAGGAGGTAGCAAAATGCCTGATTTAGGTGGACACCCTAAGTTTAAGGTGGACGATGAAGGCAGCGAGCAGCGCAGAAAGCCCAATGGCTCTAAGCCTGCTCCTGCATCTAATCGTTCTTCTCAGCAGAGACCTGCGAGAAATACTCGACCGGCACATGTCGATGACGAAGATGAGTACGATGAAGACGAGGACGAACTCGATGAAGACGATGAGGTAATCTCGAACGCCATGAATAGAGGCGGCAAGAAAAATAACATGGTGTTTATTGGACTTGCCGCCGTCGTGGTCGTCGTAATAGTCCTCGTGTTTGTCCTGCTCAGGGGAGGTAATAAGGAGCCAGCTCCTAACCCTGATGCTGGCACTAACCCTCCTCAGCAGACTACTGAGGAGACACCTCCGTCCGATTCAAGTACCGAGCCGTACACGCCGGGTAATGTTGGTATCCAGGATTTCACACAGGATACCAATAATGTGAGCGACTCACCGCTTACTAACCCTGAACACTTCATTCAAGACTTGCAGGGTCTAACCACTCGCGTCAACTATGAAGTGACAGCAATCAACAACATCGTTGATTACGTTAACTACACTAAGTATCGTGGTACTTGGGGTGGCGGTCTGGAGCTTTACTATCTTGACTGCTTGTATCACGGTAACCGCTATGTCATTCAGGTTCCGTTTAAATACTATAAGGAACTTGAGGACTCTGGCATTGTCCCTGTCATGATGGAGCTTCTGCATATCAAGGACGGCAACGATGACCTCACGGTTGTCTCCTACATGACTCTGGACGAAGATGTGTTAAACGCCATCCTCAATGCGCAGGAAGGCAACAATAAAAAGAAATGAGGTAGAAAGAAATGACTGATATCGAAGGCATAGACTTCCTTGTGAAGTTCATGCTCTCCTACGCCCTGGTGACTATTGTGTTCGCGATAGTCTTCGTTGGACTTACTCTGGTCGCCATGTGGTGCCTGTTCAAGCGAATGGACATCGCACCGTGGAAATGTCTCATTCCCATCTACGGTATGTATGTGTTCATACAGCGTGTATGGGGTGGGTATGCTCCGATTGCCTATGTGGTGATTGTGGCTGTTTCCTTGTTCCTCGCACCAATCGGAACGGCGCTCATGATGGTGTTCAATGTTATACTCGCAGTGAATACCACTAAGGCCTTCGCCACTCCGATGTGGTATGTGATTCTCCTGGTCTTTGTCCCGGTGCTCGGCTACGGGCTTATAGTTCTTAAGCACTACGAGTACATAGGGAGTGACTACGCCATCTGCAAATTCTAAAGCTACTTGAGGAGGGTGAACTGTGTTCGAATGGCTTGAGGCAAAATCGTCCGACATCTGGGACCTTTTCACCCTCCTCTACACTACTAAGCCTTGGTTACTTGTTATCGCTTTGTTAGTGCTCGTGATAGTCGCATTCGTGCTAACGGTGCTCTCATTGACGATTGTAATAGGATTGCCTGTTGGATTGATAGTTGGATTACTCTGTGGTATTGTGACCTTTATTAAGTTGTCTGTAACTGACGACTGGTATCAGGAGGAACTTCGAGCGGAAGCTGAGGCTAAAGCCGCTTTAGAAGAGCAGCCTGATATAGACGACGGGTCTCCAGTGGAGACTCTTGCACCCACTCCTGTCGTTGAAGATGTTCAGCTTCCGGAGTGGATGGTTAGAAAGAACGGAAAGCTTTTATAGTATCAGATGGAGGGAAACTCATATGTTGTGCCTCGTAAAGAGACCTGGTAGCATGGCCGCTATGACTGAGTTCAATTCTGTTGACGAAATTGAGAAACAGTTTGGCAGTGAGCTCACCTATGAGAATTTCGATAGCGCAGACGGTGGTCTCTGTGCTATTGATAAGCCTGCGACTTGTCGAGACGGTGTGATAAACATGGAGTTCGAGGGCACGCTACTCTACGGTCTTGTCGTGTTTATCAACTATGTAAATGGAATACTTCGTGACCTGTCCAGCGAGCAGCTGTCACGTATATCTCGATACACTCCAATTTGCGCCTAAATAGAAATAAAGAATGTAGGTGGTGAACATCGCTACAATGTCCACTAAAAGAAGTTATTGGTTTTCGCCGAAGCAGAAGAATATGAGGACACTGATGAATGGTGTCGCCACGTTTGTCCTGATAGGTGGAAACTGGGTTGAGTACACCCTCTGCTGCGAGGGAGATGAACAACCAAAGTGCAAACTACCTGACCTGAAGCTCCTCGCTGCCGGTGAGGGTTTGCAGACGAAGGCCGATACTGGGCTCACGAATGAGTCCTTCATTAAGTCGCTCGCCATGCCTAAGGCCTGGCGTAGCACTAAGCGCAAACCCTACGTTGCATGGGTTAAAATGTATGCGCCCAACACTACTCTCAGTAATATGCTTCTTGGAGATACTCTTACTACGACAGCAGTTCAGTGCATAGCGGTGTCTGGTGCATTATGTGAGAAGTCTCTAATATCCAAAGTGTGCCTGAAGCATGACTATCAGTTTATCGACTTGGACGAGTTTCCTTCTGATGAACTGCTTATGTCTAAGTGGCATAAGGTTCAGGCGATACCTGGCATCGATGACTACATTGCGGTTGAAGTCCCGAACGAACTGAAAGATGTTGAGATATTGTCTCACTCTGGTGTCACATATCATGCGAACAGCTCTAAGGTTACTGGTCGTAAGGGCGGTGACTTTATAGTTGCAAAGTGCAATTATGATAACGGTGCATTCGCACCGCGTGGTGTTCGAGTAATTCCAAACACCGTGTTTGGAATGTACTACGACACAACACAGTTCGTCTCAATGGAGAACGTGAAAACTCCTGAGACGGTTATGTCTCCTGAGCATCAAAGTGCGGCTGAAGCATTGGCCTCACTTTAATCATCAGACTTAACGTTATCTACGAATATTAAGGAGATGTCCTTAAGGGCATCTCCTTCTTTCGACATTTTGTCGCTTTCCAGCTTTGACTGGCATTTTATGTACGCGCCGGATTTACTCCGGCGCGTAGCTATTTCCTGTTAAGAAATATTTAAATAAAGGAGATATACACTATGCCTTGCTGTCCTAAGAAATGCCCCGTAGCGAAAGCTAATGCTATCGCTAACCAGCGTATTGCTGAGCACTTTGCCCAGCAGCTGAAGCGCAGACCTGAGAAGCTCCAGAGCCATCGTGACCGAGTGGCCGCATACATTGAGTTCTATGGCACTGAGGAACATGACGCCGAGTATCAGGTCGGCACAGTAGAAAACCAAATCCGCAGAGAAGTTAGGGCCGGGGTTATGTAAGTCGCCAGGCTTTTAAGGGGAGGCAATTATGCAGGTAATTAAAACTCTCGAAGACTTGAAGCATGTCACGCATGCTTACGATGACTTCGAGACCATCGAGGGTAGTAGTATACCTCAATACTACAAAGACATCTTTCCAAAGACGTGTACTTGCGGAGCTGAGATGATTCTTACAGAACCTAAGCACACGCAGCTTCAGTGCTGTAATCCGGCGTGTTGGGTAAAGATGGCGCACAGGCTGAACTACTTCATTTCCTATCATGGATTTAAGGGGTTCGGGGAACAAGCCTGCTATTCCATCTTCGTCAACTGCCATAATGAATTGCAGTACGCCAGTTTCCTCGGTGCTTTCCTTCTCAGTCGTGATGCACTGAACAGAGCACTGACACCGTACCAGTTGGAGCTGTTTCTTGAGATAAAAGAGACACTCTCAACGCACACCTATCACTTCTGTGATGCCATAGCTTCGCTCGGTATACCTAACATCGGGTCACGCTCAGTCTTATTCGATTACGTCAAAGGACCTTCGGTTCTTATGAACTACGTCCTCGATAATAAGACGGAAGAGCTATGCGACATGATTGGAATAAATGCTGTATCTACCCGTTACTACCTGAAAGCGGCGGCGGCTGACATTGTTCTTCTCATGTCCGATGTGATGCCAGGCATCACAGCTACACCTAAAGGAGAAATCTTCGTCGCCATCACTGGCAAGGTTTCAGTTGGTGGCGTCGCGTATACACGAGCGGAGTTTATCGCTTTGTGCGAAAGCTTCCGTGATGCGGAGGGCACCCAACTCTACAAACTCATTGAGACTAAGGCCCAGGATAAACTGCAATATGTTATTGCAGATGCTCCGTCCGACTCTGATAAGTATCGAATTGGTCTGAGGCTCAATAAGTTGATAACGGCAGAGGAGTTTTATAAAATGCTGAAGGACGGCGCTAATCCTCCTGACGATAATAATCCTCCACCACCACCTCCTCCAGGTTGTCAGCCTGGAGAGTCATTAATTTCCATTCAAAGGCGCGAAGCTGAAGCACAGAAAGCGTATGACGTTCAGCGTCGTCGCCAGATAGAGGAATATGAAAGAAGGCGCCAGGAGGAAGAGAAGAAAAAACGTCGTCAGAACGGGAATAGCGTTGCGGAATTCAGTGATGATGATTATAATGCTGGTTGCGTAAAGGGTCGCGGGAAACCCCATTTTGTTCCTATGTAATCTAAAGAAATGGAGTGTGAATAATGAACAACGAGAAGAAACCCGAAGACGGAAACACAACTCCTAACATAGATGTAAAGGGGATACTCAACCCTGAGAACATCGAGCTCGATATGGGGTTCGGAGAGACCTTTGGCTGGGACCCTAATATGCAGACTGATGTCGGCTTCGGAGTAGAAGCCGACATGGGTTTCGATGGAGCTGATGACGGCAATATCTCGATGGATTTCGAGGGTGTCGATTCCTCTGTCACCGCCGACATGAGCGACTTGTTCAGCGGCTCAGACCAAGACATCGAACTCCAACCCTATGTGGAGAACGATGTTGTTAAGACACTGCATGACTATGATAGTCGCATCGAACAACTTCGCCGTGTGATGTTCGCTCCTAAGTCAACCGCATCTGCAAGCGAAATGGTAAAGCTTAATCAGTCGGAGTTCCCCTATCTGGACGAGAAGGACCTCGCCGCTCTCAAAGCTATCTTGGTCGACTACGCCCAGGACCCTGACTACAACATGAAGCCGAAGGAGGAAGTTGCTGAAGATGTTCTTGAGCAACTGACTACTATCAACGGCTGGGCGCCGGGTATGCATAAGAATGAGTTTCTTGTGGCATGTGCTACAAAGTACGACTCGTTCAGAAAGATACTCCTGGCGTACAATCAGTCTGACACTTCGCCAGCGTCTTTGATGATAAAGGAAGAAGACCTGAGGAAGTACCAGGAAGCCTACCGTCTGAATTACGAAGTATTTGAGACGGTGGACAAAATGTTCGGGTTAGACTTTACAGACCCTAACATACGACCTGACTACAGCGCTCTTGGTGGGAAGAGCATGGATACTCTTGTCGCCTTCCGTAAGGAGCGTGGACTCCGTGGCCCAATAGACTCAGCCCAGCTGCTTAGCTATGTTGACAATATGATGAACATTGTCACTATGTCTAAGATACTTGGACTCGACACTGACGACATCAGTAGCTTCACCCGTGGTGAGCTTCTTCGCAGGTATATACTGCACGAGTTTACTGCTGGCGAGTATACTGCTAAGGGTCTCTCTGAGAAGCCTACGATTAACTCTGTGTTGAGTGAGCTCATGAACTACTTCCTGGCTCACATTGAAATTGAGCTGTCGCAGGTCATGCTCGCTCTCGTCTTTGTCATGACGTACAGCCGTAACATAAATAACGACACAGTCTACAGTGAGGCCGTGCAGTTCGTAATGGGGTTGCATAGGTACCTTTATGCTATTCTTCATAAGAACCCGTTGATTAACCCGAAGCCGTTCGTCATGGTCTCTGGAGCGAAGAAGGGCGAGACTGGCTATCAGCTGTTCTATGACAGCAACGCCGGCATGCAACCCTATTCCTCTGAGGACATTCTTATCGACGTTATCGGAAACGGTAGTAATCCCTATGTAATACCGAAATGCGTGGAGATAGAATGGCATCGCGACGACAACAATAACTACGTGGAAGGTTGCCTGCTCGTTCCTCCGAAGGAACTCGTCCAGCGCGTGTTCGAACTGTCTCTTAGCCAGAACAGACGCGACGAGGACGACATGCCTACCGAGGAAAGGACTCGTGGGCGTGGCGGCATCGTTAGAACACGTGGGCGCCTTGACAATGTCGTGTATCGCATTACTCCGACATTCGAGTGGGTCAACGCTAACATGGCGTCGTCCTTTGGCTCGTTCGACATGGAGGCCGCCTCCACTGGTAAGGGCACATCGAGAACACTCAGTCCATTACTTCAGACTCTACTCTCATACAGCAACTCTTTCGAGGAGGGAGTCACACCTGTCACGGCGCACATCGCTAAGACCGAGGACACTACGCTGTTCTACACAACAGCTGGCGATGCGAAGGGTGGCAACGTGCTGGCACTCGCGCAGACAATTGACGAAAGTGGAAAGTCCCATGTTACCACTCGCGGTAATGTATCCATTGACGCAGAGACTGGCGAGCTCCTTGGCTCTGCTATCTATGACGATGGCCTTGGACGCCAAAATATCTTCGTAGACAAGGATAAGTTCCAGCTCGAAGAGGTAAAGCCTGTGGAGGCCTCGGTCGCCATGCCTTTGGGCGACTATCGAAACTTCGTTGAGGACGGGGTAGTCAGGACTTCCTTTGAGTATTACAATCCTCAGCTTAGGGAAGTCAATAAGAGACTCTGCTCCCTCAACGGCTTGGACTATGATATGCTCCTGGCTGAAGCTGTCGAGACGATGTCGAAGGACCTGCGCTATATCATTGGTACATACGCCATTGATAATCTCCTTGCCTATCGTATGCTCATGGACTATCGTGATGCCATTGCCGCAGGTCTTGAGACAGACCACTTCATTCTTGAGAATGTCGCTCGCCTTGCTACAATACTGCTTGGTGAGGAGAATAGGCTCAAGGACAAAGAGGTTTGGGACGAAAACTGCAACGCAATCTTCTCCGATGTGGAAGCTGCCAGCCTTAACACAGTCGGTGACGTGTGCGCCAGGCTTGATGCCCTCAATCCGAAGGTCGTCGCTATCCAGAGTCTGTCTCGTAGTGAGGTTACTGTGGACAGTACGATTGGGGAGTATAATGCGCTCAAGTTCATTCCTGCTATCTATGGCCGGCTCAGAATGTTTGAGGAGTACATGGTGCTACTTAAGATTGTGAGCATTGTCGGCGATGATATTGTTCCGGTGCTTAAGAAGAATAGTGCACTCTCGACTGCGTATGCTGAAGTCATAACAGCTGACAACATCGAGCAAAAAGAGAAGAAGCTGAAGACAAACGCCAGGGTTAAGAACATCGGCGAAATCTTTGAGCTCACGCGTACATACTTCCACAATACGAAGAACAGTAGCTACCTGCTTCTCAAGCACTTCTTGCTTGAGCGGAACCTCTATGGTATTCTCACTACTATGGAGGAGTCACTTGACCTTGAGCTCAATACTGAGTTTAGGAACATGTGCGCCATGCTTGGGCTACCCGACGGAACCACCATGAGCAAGATAAGTTCTTTCGAGTTCGGGCAGCTGTTCTCTAAGTCGACTGTTGCGGAGGCTTGCGAGAGTAACTTGGCATTTGTCAACAAGGCGCTACAGAGCGGTCTGCTCATGGAGGTGTCGAGTGTCGGTGTCGAGGTTCAGACCTTGGCTGCGTTCGACATGCTTTGCACCTATGGCACTTCGTTGTTCAACATCAAGGAAGAAGAGAACCTGTCGGACGTGACTAAGTATGTCGTCGCCATGTATAGCTACGCCGGGAGTTTCTTCATCAGCTATGGCATCGCTCTCGACGAAGTCGCCTTGAGGACGAGCAGTGAGAGCAGGGCAACACTGTTCTTAGAGCACCCGTTGCAGTTCCAGCATCCGAGGAATATAGCGGCGAAGGACAACGTACTCGACTTAACGTTCTTCGCCGGCGCCGAACTTGAGGATTTCAACTTCGCTGGTGGATTGGGGTGATTAATGTATGACCGATAACGAAGGCTATGTTCTGGCTTTGCAGGAGGTACAGCTACACCCTAACTCCTATTTAATAAAGTTAGAGGAGGCTTTTGAAAAACCATCGGTCATACATGTTCACACAAAAGATGCACTTAGGAGAATAAATGAGGCGCCTGTCTATAACGACAGGTATCTTGTAATCTTCGAGTCGTCCAGAATATTCGAGTCTAATATAAACTACATTCGGTTAAAGACGATGCTTCCTGTCGTACTGTGTCAGAGTAAGGGCCAGTCTGAAGACGTCAGGTTTATCTGTCAAGAGAAGAACGTTCCATGCAAAGTGTTTGTCAATCAGTTTACTAAGTCTGATGCGACAGACCTTATCATTGAGCTTACTCATGGAGAAGCGAGTAAGAAGTTTTGTGACGACATGATTTCCCGCGTTGGTTTGTCGCCACAGAGAATAATTAGTGGCGTCCTGGTGTGCGAGCAAGTCGGCTTCACGTCATCTAATATCTCGAAGTATGTCGATAAATATAACTACATCGACATCTACGACGTGATAGAGTCGCTGCTTGGGATTTGCAAATCTCAGGCGCAGAGGCGTAGAGCCGCCTTGTATTTGCACCAGAATAGAGTTTGGTATAGCAAATATACTAAACAAAATTTACTGCGAGAGATGGACACATTGCTGGGTTTGTACCACGACATCACTGACGGCTCGTTGACTGAGTATACACTTCATACTTATATTGACGAGAAGCACGTATCGCGGTACAGAGCTCTGTACGCGTTCGACCTCTATGAGAGAGTTTCGTATACCCAGCTTCTGGCATTGAGGCAGTTTGTGGACACAGCCTCGCTACTGGAAGTCTCCATGAGTTTGCACTGAGAGAAAGAGGAGGTAATGCAGATTGTTCTTTGAAGAACTTGTAAAACATGCATACATTAAGTCTGCTGACCCGGAGCAGGACGAAGTCGTTTTGCTTCCTAAGGGTTGTCAGGCTTCCATTGAGCAAAATATGGTGGTCACCCGTGCCGACTTTGAGGAAATCCTGATGAAGTACAGGTCCATCGACCCAACATCGGAGTCAATCCTCATGACCATCGGCCGCACTGGTATCCCTAAGACTGACAGAATTTGGAGCATTATGCTCCATCAGAATGTTCTCGTTAGTCGGTACTCCGCGCTGTGTAACGATGCCGCGGCCGCCAAGCTTGAGGACATTGAGAGACATGAGAGTGAACTTCAGGTTTCGCGCGATGCTACGCCTATCCCGCTTGACTCACGGGGTGAACCTGTCGACGTGAGACAGCCTGACTCTATTGGCTCTTCCGAGCCTGTTCGTGTGAAGATGACTCCTGACCCTGAGCCGGAGCCTAAAAAGCCTCCTGAGCCTGACCAGTATGACGACTTACCTGAGATGCCGAAAGATGTCCAGGTACTTGCACCGCAACCAGAACCTGCGGTTGCTAATGATGCAGCTCCTGAGACATCGAAGGCTGACGATGACGCCAGCCGTCTGACGAAGATGCTGGAGACACCGGACATTCCACCTATATCTGAAGACCTGCTAAAAATGGAAATTCCCGGTACTACATCGGCTCCTGCTACTACTGGGCCTGTGCCTGAACCTCCGATGCCTGAGGCTCCGAAGAGCACTGAACCTGCTGACGATGGTCCGGAGCTCGGCATCCCGGACGATGTCGAAATACCTACGACTGACGGCACGGCTGAAAAGTCCGACGACAACTATGAAGTCACTGAAGAGGATACTACCTACTTCGAGGCCTCGGACGACAAGTATGACCCAGATAAGTCAAGCCATGCCGATTGGTCAGACGAGACACCGGCTGGAGACTACGGCTTTTCTGGTGGCTCTAACCCGTTCGACGATGACCCTGCACCTGAGGAGCAGCCTGATGTTCATCAGCTCACAGGTGATGACGAGGAAGAGTTTGAGCCTGAGATTAAAGCGACGCCAGACTTCAAGCCGACTGATGTCGACACGTCCGCTCTACTTTCTGAGGTCGATAATGCTTCTGCACCGGAGCCTGAGCGTGTGTCTGAAGCCTCGAAGAATGAGAACCTCATAGCGGTCCAGGAACTGTTCGCGGACTGGGAAGAAGCCTGCGACGATGTGGGTATCGTGACCTTGGTGGAGTCAACCGGAGCTACTCTTGAGTCATTCTGTGACGAGCTTATCGCTGATGTTCCTGAGGCATCCGAGACTCGCGAGGAAGCAATCGCCAGGTTCTCCGGAAATCCTGTGAGAGTGCTCAAGCAGGTTATCAGCATGGTCTATCAGACCGCTTCAACCTTTGCCCTCTCCGGTGACGAGGACGATGTTCTGCGCTGTGTGCGCTTAATTCATAACACATTATATGAGGAGGAATAAACTCTATGGCACACGGAAATAACAGTGGAATTTCCCCGGCGGGCAAAACCGCCATTCTCTTGGTTCTCTTTGGTGTACCCCTTCTGTTCGCAGGTGCGAGCTGGGGCCTGGACAAGCTATTCGAGGTGGCGCCCTGGGTGCTCGTTGCAATCCTTGTCCTCACGGCAACTGCCTACACCGCCAGGACCTCTGGCTTGCTCTATCGCTATTACAACACGCAGGCCCCCGTGCTGAGGTTTATCCCTTGCCTGTGCGAGCTGTCCTTGATTGACCAGAAGTACAGAAAGCCCTGCTACATACTCTACGCTCTTGCCATTGTAATGGCTCTTCTTGCTGTTGTGCCTTACAGCGCCGCTAAAGTGCTCGGTGACTGGTTCGTGAATAACCATACTTTCGCCTTCGGTATGCTTATGGGCGTCGTAATGGTCGGTGTTCAGATTGTAAAGGGCATCGGCATTGCAGGTTGTATTAAGGACGTTGCAGAGGACTGGTACCAGCAGACTCACTCCGATGTCGGCCTCATTAAAAGGTTTTCGCCGCTTGGGTTTATCCCATTCGTCAGAGTAGTCGCAATGTACTCTCTTAGCAAGCCTTTGGAGACTATGGTCAGCTTTATGGGCGTGGACTCCGAAGACGTGGGTTCCGCCGAGACCTTCGAAGAGGAGGAACCTGATGGAGACTACGATTACGACGAGGACGACGAGTAATATATTTATAAAACTGTGGGAGGTAATCAAAGTGGCACTTAACTTAGGAGGTAAAAAGCGAGACCTCAGCCGACTGAAGAAGTCGAGGTCTGACGACGATAAAGTAACCGAGGTGGTCGGCGAAGTCGTTGGTGAGGATAACGATGCTCCGCCTGCACCCACACCGCCTGTCGAGGACAACCCTATGTTCAATCAGGGCGACTTCTTCAACGGTGTGAGCGGGTTCAACACCGGCGACCCGGAGGACCTGGAGTCCGAAGATATGCAGGCCGCCATGCGTTACGGCGACGCTGGCTCTGAGGTGGACGACACTTCTATGGAAGCGTCTGAGCCTGAAGTGCATGGCGACGCCGAGGAAGCTCTCATTCACACATCTGTGGAAGAGAGCAGTGGCGACATTCCTACGAGGAGCGGGGAAATTCCCGGTCTCGGTCACAATACGACTGATGACTTTGTGGATAGTATTATGGGCGATGGCCAACTCGCCATGCCTATGACTGGTGCCAGTGACGGCGATGTCAGCACACATGTCGACAGGACTACTGAAGATGTCGAGACTCCTGACGAGGCTGGTCAGGAGTCTTTACATACTGACGGCTCTGATGAGCCGGAGGAAGAAACCTCCGCGTATACTGCGACGGAGGATACAACAAATGAAAAGGAGATAAAAGAAATGTCCAACACTGTACTTGAGAACCCCAGCTTCACACTCATGGAGGGAAGCGACGACTCCACGAAGTTCGCCAATGGCTATGACCCGAACATGGCCGTGCTTTCCTACATCGGCAACACCGACATGCTCGTGGACTATATCCATCGGCTCAGCATGTTCCATCACGTGACCATGCCCCTGCGCGCCTGCGGCATCGACCCGGTCGTGTTCGACCACGTCACCCGCATCAGCTACGGCGAGAACGAGGACAACACGGACGCCGAGCCTTCCAACTTCTTCCCCGTGGAGGAGAAGGACGAGGCTCACACCGAGTACGACTACGAGATTATCTCGGTCGACGGTGAGCTCTATATGTCCTGTGTGACCGACTGCATCGACAGGGACTACCTGTCCTCCATCATCGCCGAGGCCACGACCGCCATGATTGAGCGTGGCGAGTACGTGTTCCGCATGGTCGGCCTTAGACGTATTTCAGTCGACGGTACTGTTTCCGCCGGCACCCTCTTCAACACCCTCCGCCTCAACACCTATGAGATGTCCACCCTCTGCACCTACATGGAGAAGTTCGGTGTACAGCCCGCTTATCAGGTCATTGAGGGCCACGAGTGCATCGTGTTCAAGAAGTAATCTATGCCAGGCGAAGGTGATGACCTGCTGGAGCTTGGACAGATAACGCAAGACTTCGAGATAGACCTTGATGGCATTGGTAACATCGCCACGATTGTTGATGTTACCAATGCCAAAGATTTCTCCTATCCAGCCATTGTTTTGTCTGGCGTGTCGTTCAGAGACACTCTCCGAGTTCTCGAAGGGATAGCTAAAGACTCCTACAGGTCTACTGATGTTTGGTTGGATATGGAGGACGGAGCTATTCCATCACGAATAGGGACATTGCCTCTCACGATGGACACACTTATTGTCTTACGCTATCTTGGTGTTCAAGTCACACTTTATCTGGCAGAAGACAGCGTGGAGGTACTCGACCTAACTGACCCAGATGTTCTGGAGAGATTTATCTAAAGAAAGAAGTGGCATTAACTATGAAAAAGTTCCTTGTACTCCTTATGTGCTTGGCGCTCGCCTTCATGCTTGTTGCCTGTGGTAACAGCAGTGATAGCGAGGGGACAGAGCCGCCTGCAAACTCCGGCGACGCCTCTCAGGGTGAGCAGCCCGGCACGCAGGGTAGCCAGTCTGGAAATCAGGGCGGCGTGGATTTTGATTTGAACGCTCCGCCTGACCCGGGCTTCGACTCCCCTGCTACTAATCAGAGCGACGACAGCAAGCTCTATACTATCATTGACGACTACGCCTATGAGCTTGACCCGAATACCCTTGAGGCCGTGGGACCTCCGTTGGACCCCATCACACATCAGCCTGTGGATAACCCTGTGTTTGGTGGGACTAACCCGTCTATGGGGAATAACCCTCAGTATAATAATGACGACACTACTGAGCCCACTGATACGACTACTCCTCCGGACGATATGACTAAACCAGCTGATACTACGAAGCCGGAAGATACGACTAAGCCCACTGATACTACGAAGCCCGACGACAGCACGAAGCTTCCTAACACCGGCGAGTTCCTTGAGGACGACTAATATGGAGGTTTAAAGCTATGTCTGGCTTCGGCGAACTCCTCGTGAAGATAATCCCCTGGATTATCCCTATTTGCCTTGGTGTCAGTTTCATTATGAACCATGACATCACACCGCCCGGTCAGAAGAAGTCGAAGCCTGACGATAAAAGTAGCTCTTCCTCCTCTGACCAGAACGACTCGACTGGGAAGTGATACTATGGTTATCGGTCTCGTTATATTGCTCTTCGCTGTATTCTTTGTAGTGTTCGGGAGCAATGAGTCCGATGCAATCGTCATGTATTACGCTCCCGACGACTCTACCTTCGACGGCTCAGTCGAAAGACCTGACTTGAGTGATGATACGGACGCAGAGGGCGTCGATACTACTTATCCAGATGAAATGTCTGAACCTGCAGCGACTAATCGAGTGCACGGTGATAGACCAGCGGAGAACGCTGAGGTCGCTGATATGCCTGACTCTAAAGACTTGGCGGCCGACATCTGGAAGAACTTCGACCTTTAAGGAGCGTTCGCCATGCTTACTAAGAAAACCGTTCTGAGGCTGAGCTTCTATATCCCAGGCGTTATAGTGCTTATACGCCTGGGGTTCACCATATGGGTGCTGGCGTCAAATCCCTTGGGTTTAAAGCTCGCATTCATTCAGCTTGTTCCGATGGGAGTTTTGTTGGCGTCTTGTTTTGGGCACTTCAAACTCTATCGGGACGGCGTCCCTGTTATATCTCTAATGGCACCGACCATTGTGCATTTCATCTTGATACTCGTCTTTTATAAGACGACTCAGTTGGTGCCGTTTCTTCCGACCTTTGTGCCGGATATTGTATACCTCGTCGCTAAGTCTATTAAGGCTAACCTCTTCCCGTTCTATGTGGAAGGCGAGGATAAAAATGAGTTCCTCGATTTGACGGGGAACAACTAAATTATAAAGCGGAGTAACTTCGGTTACTCCGCTTTGCGCTTCATTTAATTTAGTCGCCATGTCTTTCGCTTGCAATTGAAATTGAATGTAATATACTGCGTACATATCTAATGTGTGCGATACCCTTGCATTTAATTTAATACGGAGGTAAATGCTATGCTTGAGAAAGTCAGCAACCCCATCTATGGAGACGATGGGGAAACGAAGCTTCTCGACGTTGGGAGAATAAGTCCAGACTCAACGTTCGAGTGCATCGCCTATGTGCGTGGGGGACAGCATAAGTTCACACGCGCCGGCAAACCATTCATCACTCTCTATCTCCTCGATGTTCATGGCGTGGTCATTCCCGGCTATGTCTTTGATGTCGAGGACTTCAAGGCCGCCGGGCTTGAGCTCACTAAGGTAATCCATAGTGTGGTCAAGCTCACAGTCTCGGAGAACTATCTCGATGGCATCGGTATGACTGTGATTATAAAGAGCGCCGCTATCATCGAGGACCCCACTCCCGCCATGGTTAGCACATTCGTCGGGGCTGTCGACAGTGTGTCCACTATCTATCAGGATTTGACCGACGGCATCAAGAAGCATCTCAAGGTGACCGTCAATCTGCCATACTCTATGTGCACGACATCGTACATGGATTACTACAGCGGCCGTGTCGGAGGTCAGTGCCTCCACTACTACAACATGCTCAAGACCCTCGAAGTCTGGTCTAATGACATGACTATGGAGGAAGAGCATGACCTCTTTGCAACATTCGTTATGTATATTTTTGTGCATAATAACTATCTCGACGCCGTGGAACGCGGCAAGGACGACATTGGTCTCGTTCAAACATTGACAGCATCGGTATCAAGGTATATGGAAGCTTTGAAGGCCGGAGCTGGCACAATGGAAGTAATACATGTGTTCTTCGGATATAAGCCGAAAGACCTGTTCGTGCGCATGGTACACGAGGCCTCTAACGTCAATCTTCGCATGATGAAGGAGCTTAGTGTGTATCGCGCACTTCCTACAACACGCGAAGGAGATGCTGGATATGGCACAATCAAACGGTACTAAAATCTTTAAGGTGGTCGCAGCTACTTTGGCCTTGGCCGCCATGTTATCCGGGTGCAATATAGGTGACATGTTGCGCCCGGATTTAAACCCTGGGAAGATACGTATCTTCCCTAACGCCGCCTACGCCGCTGACGACGAGATGTTGGATAATGGCCCCGCTGAAGATGGTGTACCTGATAGTACTCCGGGCCAGAGTTCAAACTACTGGCCCGGTGGTTCCACTTCTACAAATGGCGACAACACCAGCGCGTTCAAGAGGTACAACCTGAACACAGACCACACGAGATATAAGGCGATTGACTACCCTGTACTGAGTTCAAATAACTACCAAAAGTATCTGGAGGACGACCTCTACACTCCGCTTAAGGAACTTATCGAGTCTCTTGAGAATAAGGACGACTTGTATGTTCGAGTCATGCACACTGGCTATACATATACTACGAGCACCGGTGAGTACAAACAGAGTATTCCGTTTGACGAGAAGATTGCCGGCGCTAATATGAAAAATAGTTGTAGTGGCTACGCACTTCGGGAGTATGTCTTAAGCTGGGTGGGTGACCTTGCTGTTAATACGGACAGGATTGAAGATAGTAAGAAAACTGCCGCCACGAAGATTGATAAACTAATCTCTCGTGATGGGACAGAGCTTACGTTGGACTCCGATATTGAAGCAGTAAAGGCCGACGGGTTTTTGTCACTTCCGTATCGCAATATGATGCAGAATGTCTATCACCCTTACGCCACGCTCGGAGAGTTCAGGGACGCAACGCAGAATACTCCTTACTCTGCAATTCCATCGCTCGGCGTGTATGTGTACAGTAGCGCTTCTTCTCGCTCTGAGCTAAAACTCAATGAGACTGACAGTGTATATGATAAACCTTATGATGGTTCTATTAAAGACGCCGCTGTCGAGAAAGTGTTTGAGCACTACAACCAGTACGAGTTCAGAGACAAGGCACCAACACAACGTTGCGTGACGGATACGAGTTCTATGCTGTGGTCTTACATCGACGGGTATAATCGCACACTTATTTATGTGTGTACGAAGCCTGGCGAAGACCTGGCGGAGACGATGGGCGATAGTGCATATCGTCAGTTGCTTACTCTTGTCGGTAACTTGAAGGCTATCAATCGGCCCGACGACATCATCAACTCCAGCTCTAAGTACAGCGGATATAAGATTGTTCCGCTGGATACAAAGGGGACTGCATAATGGATTTTCTTACAAATTCTATATTCTCCGAGGAGAACAGAACCCTACTCGGAGTTACGTTAACTCACTTCGACCCGACGGAATACACCGGTCGCGCACAGTCGAAGATGTACTCTCTCGAAGACTTGATAAAAGTGTATCCGTCACTGCAGCCTCGTGGCTTTCGCGTGACGGAGAGTGGTGAGCTTCGTTCTGACACTAACGCCAGGACTTTGCTCTCTAATGATATTGTCGCGTTCATCGAAGCAGAGTACGCCAGGATTAAGCCGAAGAGGAAGGACATCACTGACCTCGTGCTTTTCGGCGTGGAGAACGGCGGCGCCACGTGTCTCAACTCAGAGACGGACCTTAAGGCTGGTTCCCTTTCGGAGCCACCTATACTCGTGCCGTTCCAAAACTACAAAGTGTCCTCTTCGTCTATGAACATCTATGCGCCGTTTAAAGCTCCGGACGGGAGGTTTAGGACGCACTCGCTCCTTGAGATGGAGGACGGAGGCAGTAAGCATTTCTTCGCCATGTTTCCTGCTGGCACCGATTTAAGACCTTTCTATGAAATGGTCGGACTTATCGGTACCATGGAAGTTGACGGAACTGAGATGGACGTGTACGACGTGCAGTCCTTCTTAGAGCCGTCGCCCGTGCGTGTCGGTGAAGCGTTTCTCAATTACCTCGCCTACAATGTCGCCTATTACGATATTGGTAAGAAGGTAATGAAAGACCTTGTACCGAGCACCTTCGATGACCGCTCCAGTGAAGTCAGTCCTATGATGCTCGAACGCAGGAAACCTTCGAGGAACTGCTCTATCATTCATAACTTCAAGAAAGCATACACGGAGGACATTCTTAGGATTGCCTCCGATGCTTCTCGGCTCAACGCCTATATGGAGGCTGGGCCTGAGTCTATCCCTACGTTTCTGTGGTTGCAGGAGTTCATGACCAGTCCATGGTACACCGATAAAAACTACAACGACGGAAACATGAGCGAGGACGAGGAAGAAATGGTGCGGAGGAAAACAACCGCTATGAATTTGATGATTGCCATTCGTCGCGATGGACTCAAGTTCGGTTTAGAGTTGTTAACCCACCGCGCCTATCAGTGCACATTGTTCCCTCCTGGGAGCGAGCTGCCTTGGATTTTGAAGGGAGGAGAAGTCTATGGACAGTCGGCTAAAAAGGTCACCTTCTAATGGTGTCGAGCTGGAAAACATTAGCCTCTGGCTAAAGAACATCCTCCCTATATCTCAGAAGGCGCGCAAGGCTATCATCGTGAACGGTCGCCTGTTGATGAACAACCGGCGTATCGTGTACGCCAGGCGTGAGGGGTACGATATTGTATTCTTTACAGTCAGTCAGGGTGCGGCTGAGAAGAAGTTTGAAGCTGGTGCTGAGCTGATACTGGAGTATCTCGATAACTTCGACAATCGCTTCGGCTATCTCATTAACCGTGAGACGCGCGGTGAGAGAAACACAATCCAGTTCATCGAGGACCGCTCTACTGGCGCCTTGATTATCCGTAGCGAAATCTATGAGTGTCTCACTGGCGTTGGCATCGGTCGCATGGACGGAAATCGAATTCACGCTATTGTTGACCGCTACGATGCTAACACATCGGCGAAACTTAAAGAGATTGTGGCATACTGTATGTCTGGCTACTACGACATCTATGTGTGCCTGCTCAATAAGCCGCTAACCAGCAGCTACACCCGCATGAGAATTAAGAGTCACTTCGTCGCCGGGCTTTATCAACCAATCATTGTGGAGACTTCTGAAATCGTAAGTCCGTTGACCTACGGCTGGTTCAACCGTTTCCATGACTTGCTTGGGCTGAAAGAGGTCAACCCGATGGAGGGCTATAACTTTGTCTCAACCACAGCGAAGAATGACGAACGCACATTCTATGTGAGATGCGTCTCGTCCTATGAGCTTGGCCTCAGACTTGTCGATAACCCTGAGGACCCTGGACAGCCTGGCGTCGTGCCGAGGCTGCTTGAGCGACCTGCTTTCATGTACATGCTACTTACCGTCTTAGAAGTTATTTTCATCAATAGGACTGGTGAAACTGGTCTAATGGTGAAAGAACATCAGGCGGATTTCAGAAAAATTGAGGAGAGCTATCCGGACTTCCTGACCAACTTCATGACTGGAACTCTAAACGCTCTTCGACAGAGAGGTGCTTAAAATTGACAGACGATGCTAAGAGGTTCCTTTGCCTCAATGCCGTCTTACACGGCTACAGCCCTATGGAAGCTTTCGACAGCGCAGACGACATGGCGGCGTGTCTTGAGACTTCCGCCGAGTACACCTGCACTCTTGAGGATAAGTTACTCAGCCTGCCTGAGAAACAGCTGAGTGAATATCCTCTCACCCTCGCGTATCTCAACTTCTATCGCAACGACTTCTATCCCTTTGTCCCTATAAGTGGGACTATGATGACAACCGCTCAGCTCGCTCAGTCTGACCGCGATTCCGGGTTGAAGAAGGACCTCGTTATGGACATCTTGATGGCCCTGGTGCGTGACGTTGAGACTGACACCAGGTATTCTGAGCCTATGATAAACGACGGCGTTCTCTATTGCACAGAGGCTGAGTTCGTGAAGGTCGACCAGAGAATGTATGAGGCGTACACACTTCTTCGCGATGGTCCTAAGGGGACTCCGAAGGGACTCCGTGATGCGCTGTGTAAGTACACCTGCACGGAGCCCTATGCCGCCATGTCTGCCAAGGTTGCCTTAAAGCTCCTTGAAGACATCATTAAGGCCGGCGTAAAGCCGACTGCATATCAGGAGTCACTCCTGCGTACGCCTGATTTCCTTGCTGTCTATAAGGAGACCGGCTGTATCATGGCGCTTCAAAATCCGACCGGAGTGCATGTCGACTGGCTCCTTCCTACGGAGTACGGTACACGCTCTGTCTTCGTCACCGAGAAGACGAGCAACATAAGAAGTCATATGGGGAGCAACATGCGCTCCCTTGTTGGCGCCAGATATGATAAACGTGTTGGTCACGTTGGAAAGATAATCTACGCGGGAGGCTGAAACTATGGCGAGGCAGTTCATCATCTTCGATACTGAGACGACGGGTTTACGCCGTGCTACTGGAGACCTTTCCAGTCCTTCTGGACTCCAAAGTCGTGGTGATGAAGTCTGCCAGATTGGCGGTATTATAGCAGGGGAAGATATGAAACCCATCAGGACCTTCTGCTATTACTGCGACACTATTGCTGCTAACTCCTCTAAAGGAGCTTACGAGGTTCATGGTATCGACTCAAAAGATATCAGGAGCCACGTCCGATGCCAGTTTCTGGAGGTAGTGTTGTTGCACTACCTCCAGGAGTTTTTCCAGCCTGACACAGTATTCGTTGGCTGGAATATCGAATTCGACATGTCGATGGTTCGACAGACTATTTCTAATGCTCCGGCGTCCTTCGACTGGAAACCGTTTAAAGGTCAAATTGTGCCCAAGAGTGGACGCTGGTCAGTGGACGCCATGTCTTTTTTCCCTGCTGGAAAGACGTATAGAAAGCTCGCTACATTTGCAACTGAACTCGCATACTATCGCCATGAGTTCTTTTATGAGAACTCGCGGCTCAATATATCAACCAACTGCATGGAAATGTTAAAACCTTCGTGCCTTAAGGCGCATAATTCATTCTTTGATGCACTTGATACTTTCCTCTTGTGGAGGGACCGGATATGGCAACAAAAGCTGATTTAATGCTGGAGTCCGCGAAGAAGAATGAAAAGCTTACAATGCTTGAGAATTCTATTCGTGACTTAACAGCTAAGATTAACGCAATACCTGGCGAACTTCAGCAGAGCAAAGACTCTGCAAGAGCAAAGGCTCAAGCGGACTATCAAAAGAAGCGGGAGAGCAAAGTCGCCAGGATTAACTCCGCTGTCGCAAAGAAGCGTGACGATGCTTCTAAGCTCATAGATACCTTCACGGAGCTCGAACCTACAGAGTTCGCCGGGAAGGTCGAGATACAGGAGCTCGAAGACCATCTGGCCGAGGTCTATCCTGACCAGATGATTTTGAACTATGTGTGCATGAACCCCATCGACATCACTTCTGACGAAGAGGCTTATCGCATATATAGTAGTATCGAAGCTGGCATCATGTCCACGTCTAAGGGTGGGAAGTTCTCCGGCGCTATCTTCAACGGCTTGACCAATATGTTGAATGTCATAACTGATAAGCCGAATGTTGGTAGTAAAATTCTCATAGCTATCCCACTTTTGTATGCCGTGTTTCTTATCTTTGCGCCATTCCTTCTGCTGACAGCGTTCGCCGTAATGGGTATCACTTCTGCAATCCACGGCTTTGCTATTAAGAGCTTATTGCGAAAGTTATACTCAGTAAAGCTCTATTTAAACGCGTCGTATGATGAAGACATCTTCCGCCAGGATAAGGACGACGTGATGTGTCAGGTCGATGCCTTTCTTGACGCCGCCAAGGAGTATGCACTGAACGCTCTCAATGAGGACGAGTTTCACTACGACGAGTCTATTGACCGTCAGCTGGAGCATAAAGCTGATATTGAGCGTAAACGACTTGAGCAATCAAGGGAGCTTAACAATAGTCAACTTGAACAGGTAAAGGAAGAGCTCGCCAAGCTTGTCGAGCAGATTGACGCACTCAATGAGGAAGAAGCTAAGCGTGCGCAGACAGCTAAGAAGGAATTTCTTGGAACTGTTAAGTGGGAGCGGAAGTGGATTGACTACTTGTTCGTCGATGTGACCAACGAGAACAAGGTTATGATGTTACCGTTCGTCAAGGCTAACTCCTGCTACTTCTCTAAGGACGCCGAAGCTCTTAAGGCGTTCTCTCGCCTTGTTACTTTCCAGTGTATGCTCCGTATGCACCCTGAGTACGCCAGTCAAGTTGTGCTTGACTATAAATATATGGGCGGTGAGTTGACGCAATATCTTAGTCTTGAGGCTAATGCTTGCATCAAAATGTGCTTCACTGAGGAAGATACGAAGAAGCAGCAGGAGCTCATTACTAACGACATCAGAGCCAGGACAAAGAATATCTTGGCCTCGTCCGCCAGTCTTGACGACTTCAACGAACTCATGAAGACCTACAATGCGAATGGCGAATACTATGTCATAACGCATATCTTCGGTCTGACAAGCATCAATACTGACATGCTTAACTGGTTCAGAAATGGGCCACGTGTCGGTTACATCTTCAAATTCTACTGGACCGTGCAGGAGATGCAGAATTTGAAGGACAATTTACCACTCGAAGACATCAAAGACTTTTACGAGATACTCAACAATCCTATGCCTCGCACGTCCAGCGCTGTGAAAAGGCTTGTTGGGCTCACCTCCTAAATTCATGAGAATATACATGTTTCACTTATGTATATTCAGAAATGAGAAGGACTGACGACCCTACTCATTCACTCTCGATTAAGGAGGAATACCCAGCATGTCTACAGTTTACAACCTGGAAGACGCCATCCAGAAGATGCCGGCTGTTCTCGAAGATGTTGAGAACCTTATCAACACCGAGATTCCCAACGTCATTACCGCTCTCGAAGAGGGCGGCAAAGAGGTCGGTGCGCAGTCCCTTATCGACGACTGCAACTCCGCCATCCAGCAGCTTGAGGCCCTCAAGGACCTTATCCAGCAGCTTCTCGGTGAGGAGGGCGACAGCGTGACCAACGCTACCCTCTATGGCGCCTTCGCCGCCATGAAGAAGATGCAGGCCACCCTGAACGGCGACTAAGAGAAAGGAGTGTTGACACATGCCCGGAACTGTAAATCTTAAACCCGAAGTCGGCACCGAACTGGCCGCCGGTCTGTCCAAGGTTCTCGACGGTACCGTCCTGGAGGTCATTCAGACCGCCTATGATGGCATCCGCGCTCTCGGCGATGACAACCACATCGTGGAGTCCATCAAAGAGAAGTTCATGAAAATCCAGGAGAAGTACAACGGCGACCTCGTGCCCGCCGCCAACTCCGTCAAGGCCAAGTTCGAGGCTTATACTGACTACGCTGAGTACGTCAGCAAGCTGAGCATCGACACCGGCGTCAAGGACGTCGATGTTGGCTCCGTCAAGCCCAACAACTACGACGCCGCGAAGAACCTTTAAGCTCTTCAAGGGCCCTATTCGTCTAACGGGTCCTCTTGGGACGAGCCTCCAATATCATGGATATACTGGAGTAGCCTTCCTAAACATATGAGTTCGGGTGACCACTGAACCACCAGTGGTCACCCTTATTCTCGCTTATTTTAACCTAAGTTTTTCTGGTTGTTGTAAGATAATGCTTCATCATTGCATTGTTGAAGTATTTAAGTGTGGAGATAAGAGCTCAGCGATGAACTTTTATCTATGCACTTGAGTGCAGAGCCAAGAGAGCATGAGACATGGAGTCGTGAGTCTGTCCCGTGACGTGGCCTGTTTATCTGCCGCATATGACTTTGCAGAGTCCTCTAATGCCATGCTTGAGGAGGGGCAGCAGTACGCATGTGAATCATGGGCATAGGCGTAACTGCGCGGTGAGTGTGATGTGGGCATACCACGCACATCACTGATGGGTAGACGCGAGCATCTATTGGCTCGCGTCTACCCTATCTATCCGACTGACGTCGGAAGTACAGCTGTACTAATACTTCCTCTGAGTGTAGCTGTGCTTCGGGCGCCAGGCCACCGGCCGCCCGACTGGGGTAGGTGTCTCCCACAGCACCTACTCAGACGCGCATTGCTCATGTGCCGTCTTTTCTCTCTTTGGGTGCGGGAGGCCGTCCGCGGCGCTTCCGCACCCATCTTACTACGGCCAGTAGGGTACATCTCTTGATGTGCTCTTTATAGGTGCGATTATGTCGTACTAACACTGGTACTCGTGCGTTGCTAAGAACAACGTACTCTACGACCTCTTTCTGAGGTCCGGCCAGAGTCTGCATGTTACAGAAGAGTAGCATGTTCAGCTCTACATGTTCTGGTTTGGACTAAACCCAACCGGCACCCTGTTAGCCATTGTGCAACTCAGTGGCTCTATCCAGTCCTGGCGTGGGAATGACCACGCCAGTCCTAACGACGTCGGCGCATGACTGACGTCCTCCTACTGCTACGGTCTGCAGACCGTAGCATATCAGTCGGTTAGACCTTGTCCCTAAAGGTCAATGGTACGGAGAGGGCTCTTAGGAGTCCCTCCGTACCCACTCCCGATGATTATTGGTTGTTCAGTGAACTACCTTTGTCATATAGCTATTTTTTCCTTCACTCCCTTTGGTGCGGGAGCCTTTAATTGTGTGGGGCTCCCGCACGACCCTACTATTTTGTCGGCAAAGCGTGTTTTTACTCCCACGCTTGGATATAGTCGTACCGGGCTTTTCTTTCACATTTTCATATTCACCGGCCGCGACCTCTGCCGAGGTGTACATTCCGTTTGACGGTGTGTTACACCAGGTGTGTAGAATACGATGTATTTTGCGCATCTTTGGATAAGTGTCTATGGCTCTTATCCCAATGGCGCGGTGCTTATAGTACCGCGCATCAAAAGCCTTGGGTGCGTTCTTTCAGTTGTGTCTGCGCACCCGTACTGCTAAGCCCGCATGTAGTGGCCTGGTGAATACCACCACATGCGGGCCCTCCTACGCTGTGGACACCTCGGCCCTACCTACTACGATGAGGGAATAAGCTCCGTTACGACGTCGAACGGGTTGGGTTCTCTCACGTAGATTGATGGGAATGTCCGAGGTGTTTACATATTAGGCCAATGTTGGCCAGTATTTAGTGCGCACATACTGGTGACGGAGGCTTAAATCACTCGTCAAAGAAAATCATGGAGGGAAGAGTCCGGTTGCAATTCCCCGGACTCTTGGCCCTTCGCTCCATTTTCTTGGAGCTTAGCCGTGCGTCATTGAGGTACAGTTAAGCTCTGGGAAAATAAATTAGAAATCCCAGACCTCTGGTGTGGAGGACGCTCTATTGCGTCCTCCTTTTTTATCGGCTTACACTCTCAGCCGCCATGTTGTGTTTCTATCTGAGGCATATGATGTTTTCTCCTAACGGCGGAGAGTTTGAGCACGGGAGCAGTAGCCGGCGCCCGGAACTTGGGTGGCGTTTTCCGTTATCTCTTTTTACGCCACCCATCTTTATAATACTGGACTTCTAAATAAGCACATCTGTTTATGGTGTGTTTCTTTAGGAGCCCATAAGCTACAGCCCGCTTGTGACTCCTTTCTCATGGCGCTACCTCCGTGCCGAAGGTCCTAATCTTTTAGGGCCGCCCTCATGTGGAATGGAGCCGTCCTGGACAGCGGCTCCAGTCTCCTTTGTAAGGCCCACCTTGCGTTACGCAGGGTGGGCTCTACTTTGATATGATACTTCCTGATGCCTCCGCACTTCGCGGAGGTTTACCTTTCCCTGTTAGGATTTTGCTCAGATTGCAACCTGAGCATTATACAGAAATATATCATAAATCCTTGGAGGAATTGCAATGACACTTTCTACACAATCAATCCTTTTTGTTCAGTATTTTGAAGGTACTGACGATTACCTCGTTCACTACGACGGCGGAACCTCCGAAACCTATCATGGGTGGGACAAGGTCAAAGGCACAGATATCGGTAAGTTTATTCGCGAGTGCGAAGAAGCCGGGTGCTATCGACGCAACACCATCTATCTCAACACTGGGAGAGTTGAGGGCGATAAGAAGCTCCAGGTCAAGCAGATAACTTACAGCCGGCTTTTCCGGAATGTCGAGGAGAAATCCGGAAAGAAGCCGAGCATCAACTGGGTGCTATGGTGCCCTCACGAGTGTGAGTGCACTATCAACACTGGCGTTCTTGGATATCAGAAAACTGTTCATGTGAACGCCATCGAGGACGCCGGGCAGGCTGTGCTGGACTTCATCACATACTGCATAAAGAACGGCGGAACAGCACTCGTTCGCAATGTCAATTCTACCATCAGTGATGGTGGAAAGAAGAAGTTGAGCTCCTACTCTGAATATTATTTCAGTATGGGCTCAAAGATAGTTTACGGTTTTAAGACCGGTGGCGCCAGCACAATCACTGAGCATGACATCCGCGCCATCGGCGTGATTATATAGGAGGAGTCACTCATATGAATAAGATGTCACTTGGAGAGACTCTTAAGTCTCAAGAAGGAACAAGCCACACAATTGTGGAGTCGTTTGGTCCTGATGGAAAGACTGCCATGTCTCCAGTACCGCCATCTGGAGACATTGTGCATGTAGTACGCAACAATGAGGAACAGAAATATTATGTTTATCGTAAGAGCGGTAAGTCAAGCGGTGTAAAGTTTAATGCACTTCCTGAGGACGCGAAGCAGTATGTAAACTACTGCAACGATAAGCACTACTATGTAGAGCACACTGTCCCGTACTGGCATATGTCTGGCCCGCAGTATAACCCTTTTGGCACTACGACTATTTTAATCTTCTCTACAGCCTATGGAGAAAATTCAGGAAACAGCGAAGGTTCTGAGGCTCCGGCTATGAACATGGCACTCGCTGGTGCTTTGAAGGTGCAGTCCCTGGGATTCTCCAGACCTAAAGATGAACTGCTTTGGGCATTTTGGGCACCGGAGATTAACCATCTCGTTTTGAGTACGGTACAGTATCCGGAGCCTCGCTGTTTTAGGGTTAAAAACTTAGCTCTTGAAGTGCCAGATTTATACTATGTGTTGTGGGACTGCTCAAGGTGCGGTGCACGAAGTAGGGCAGAGATATCACGAGCTAAGGCGATAATTAGCTATAGCGTGTGCCATTACAGTGCCGCCGGCAGCGATATGAGAGAACTTGTCACTACTGACAAGCAATTTACTACGTATATCTATGTTAACCATCATCGTACTACAATAAGTGAAATCCCGCTTTCAAGCCCTCCTGAAGAACTGAGTTTTGAGGAAGCGCTACATGGTATCAGCACAGTTGTAACTCCAATCTTAGTGTCTGCAGCAGATGTGTCATCTGTAAACGACATTAAGGGTTCCTTTATGGAAATGCGTGACGAGTACGATGTGTCTCATGCCATAGATTATATAATTGTGTACAAGGATATCGGACTTCTTGTACTAATGCGCCACTCATGTGAGTATGAAGAAGTATTCGCCGATGATGACATATCTCACTATTCAGCGTATGTGTGCAACACTATAGAGAGGTATGTTCAGTACGGGCAGGCGTACAAGATTACAGGCGCTGGAGCAAAGGTAACACCACGTGAGGGTGGACAGGAGTGTATCAAACAATGTGACTGCCTGCTCTTAACACAGGGTATACTTCCTGCAAGCCTGCGTGAAGATGATGACCCATCGGTTCCTCTGCGTAGTCTTGAGTTATTAACATCTGAGGAAGCCGCGGATTTCTTGCGTAAAGTAAATCTGAACCCTAAGTTCGTATTTGCGGGTAAGCACGAATCTGGAGATAAACTTCAGGAGCTGTTTCCGTATACTGAAAACTCGTTCTTTGACCGAAAGCCATATTATTTGGTCTGATGAAAGTGAGTCAACTGAGCCGCCAGTCTTACGCACTGAAACCTTTAATATTGTAATACCTACCTCCGACTTATGAGGTAGGTGTTACCTTTGCCGTATAGACACTTATTGTTTGAAGGAGTGAAAATCTGTGAAGAAGTTCGACTATGCTGTAAAGCTTCCAGTACATCACACTTTCATAAGCGATAGCGGCGACTATGTTCCGATGTTCACTACGACAGAGTATGACTACGCGGTCTACATGCCTCAGCTCAATGAGCTCGTCTACCGTGAGATTAGCGGCACAGTCTCGAAGCGATACTTCACTGACAGGCCTCTGCTTGCTCCTTGTGGGCTTGGGGAGTTTCTGAAGGAATGTGCAACGACTGGCAAAGTCCTTGGGAAGAGAGAAACTTGTGAAGTGATCTTTGATAGCGGAAAGCACTCTATCACGCTTCTCGATATCTTCTTGTTCTCAGAAGACGCATACGTTGAATACTTCAATGGCGATGCTGAAGCTGTACTCCTTGATGACAGCACAGCACACAATCTACTACAGCCGGTTCCAGCGACAACTATGAAACGTGTAATCAAATAAACTTTGAAAGGAGAAAAGAAAGCATGAGCAGCCCTGAAATTGTGGGAATGAATTTGCAGGGCACGACTTCTAAAGTCGTGCAATTTGCAAACAGCTGGCACACAGTCAGCGACAGGAAGAAGAGGTTGAAGCGTGCAGACCTGTTTGACGACAGGTATCTGTATGTGACATATACACCGCTCGTCGGGCAGCTTTCGTGGCTGACAGTCGATGACGAAGAGGAAGTTTTCATCGACGTCGACAATCGCGACCAGATACCCAATGATATCGCCGAGTATATGGAAGCCTGCCTGGTGGACGGCGTTGTGATGAAGCATGACGAGTCGAGACTCTCCAGTATTGTTCGTACCTCTGACCCCGACATGCTTTACGACTATCTGTTCTCCCACGACAGTGCGGAAGGGCTTTCGTTCCCTGACGAACAGACTACATTCGCCAGTAAGGAGACAGCCAGCAAAATTGTCACCATGTTCAAGAAGCGACACTTGAGGTGATTTCTATGAGTCGGATTGTAATGATAGAGTTCTTTCCGGAGTACGACGGATATATTGTCTTCCGCTCAGACGCCACGTTGGAGAAGCTTACTCCGGATAAGCTTACGAACGAGATGCGAGAGTATATGAGAACCTGTACCTCTCGTGGTGCCTACATCATGCAGAAGGTTCCTTATCATGACCCGACTTTCCGGTATGATGGTGAGACAGCTATGACCATCTATCTCGATACTATCCGTGAGGACGAGTACGTGGGCCACGACGGCGTTCAGAAGATGTCACTTGGTGAAACGAAGTCGAGCACCACCTCGACTGAGAAACGCAGGGAGCAAGCTGGGATACGCAAGGCGCGCGATAGTGGAGAGATGTTCGCCTATGTGGTTTACAACCCTTACTTCGGGCACATCACCTATATGCGCACTGATGGGAGGAAGAAGGAAATCGAAGCCACTGACGGTGTACCTTCAGCCCTGGTTCCATACATGCACGGCTGCGCCGAAAATGGTCTGATAATGTGCCATGTGTCTCGTGGTCCTGCTGATGGAGATGGCTCAGCTGTCAGCAGCGATAGCTGCGATTATCTCTTCTCTAAAGGTTGTATTCCCGCAGAGTTTTATGATGGCGAGGCTCCATATAAAGTCGAGTGGGAGATAGCTAATAAGGCTATCGTCAACCTCCAAATGAGGAAGAGCGGTAACTACTAAAAATTAAAGAAAGGATTGGTGCTTTGTAATGGGCAGAGTAGGTGGCGGTTCATCTGGTGGTGGTCATTCTTCTGGCGGTGGTCACTCCTTTGGAAGCAGGTCTTCTGGGGGTCATTACGCCAGTCATTCAAGCGGAAGTTCGCATCGTGTGACAGGCTACTCGCACAGCAGTAGCCCTACTTATTCTCGCGGAGGCAGTTATGACTTTTACAGCTATCGCAGTCCTCGGCGATATTATGGCAACACCTATGTCTACGACTCTCGGCCTGGGTGCTTAACCTCAATCGCCGGTACAGCAGTGGTCGTTGTAATCTTCGTTGCTGTCGCCATTGCTATTATTGTTGCCTCTATTGCGAGGGGTGGCAATAGTAATGTTCCAGCAAGCACGGTCAACCGGGAGAAGTTGAACGATGGCAACGCCTATATCAACGACTGTATTATCGACGAGCTCGGCTGGTTTGATAATGTCTCTAAAGTCGAGCACACCTTGCGTGACAACTTCTGGGAAAAGACCGGTGTCCAGCCCTTCATCTACTTGAGGGACTATGACCCCAGTCTCTACAGTGAGAGTCAGAAACAGGATTGGGCTGAGAACTATTACGACACACATTTCAAGAATGAGAACATCTTCTTGTTTGTGTACTTCGCCGAGAGAGACACTGATAACGATGTTGGCTACATGTGCTATGTTAATGGCTATGGTGCATCAACTGTTATGGACTCTGAAGCTGTCGACATCTTCTGGACTTATATTGATAACTACTGGTACAGCGATTTGTCGACAGATAGCGTGTTCATCAACGTGTTTGATAAGACAGCTGACAGGATAATGCAGAAGACCACAACTAAGACCGACGTGTTCATGTGGATTGCTATCGCCGCGGTTATTGGCGTCGCCGGGTTTGTGATTATCAAAATCATGAAAACGAAGAGACAGCATGACGCCGAGAAAGCCGCAGAGACGGTCCGTATTCTGAACACACCGCTTGACCAAACCTCTGATGAAGAGGAAGCGGAAGACCTGGCGGATAAGTGGAGTTAAAGCTGTAAGGCTCTAAGCCACATTTACATACAAATTATTTAAGGAGGAAACATCAATGGCATCTATTCTTTCACGTTTCAAGGACATCATGTCTGCTAATGTGAACGCATGGCTCGACGGCAAGGAGGACCCGGAGAAGATGATTGACCAGAGCCTTCGCAATCTCCGCGAGCAGCTGGCCGAGGTCAAGGAGCAGACCGCCGGCGTTATCGCTAATCAGAAGCGGGACGCCAGGGCTCTCAGTGACGCCGAGGCGGAGGTCGCCAAGCTGAACACGGCCGCCAGAAATGCTGTGGCTGCCGGCGCCGATGACGACGCCAGGAAGTTGCTCCAGCGTAAAGCTGACATCGAGGGCAATCTGCCCAACCTGCGGGTGAACGCTGACGCCAGCAAGAAGAACGCCGAGCAGATGCGCCAGATGTACGAGAAGCTCAGCTCCGACATTCAGACGCTGGAGACCCGGCGCAACACCGTGAAGGCCACCATGGCCAACGCTAAGGCGCAGGAAGCTGTCAACCGCGCTGTGAGTAATACGAAGGACTCCGGCAGTATCGAGGCCTTCGAGAAGTTCGAGCAGAAAGCGCAGGAGATGCTCGACAGGGCGCAGGCCGAGTCTGAGCTCGGCGGTATGCCTGGACTGAGCGACGTTGCCGTCCTCACTTCCAAGTGGTCCGGCACTGGTGCTACTGATAGCGCCGTGGAGGACGAGCTTGCTAAGCTCAAGGCTGAGCTCGGTAAGTAAACATCAGACTTCAAAATAAAAGGCACGAGGTAGATACTTCTACCTCGTGCCACGTTTGACCCTGTGAAGTTTCGCAGTAATCTAACTGAAGGAGAGAAACCAGACTATGAGTGAAATCGCCATGGTTCAGCGCTTTCCTGGGACCGAGAGTTACAATGTATTCTATATAGGTGGAGACTCGAAGCTCAACCTGCATGTCGATGATGTTACAAATAATGACATAGGAGAATACATCGCGCAGTGTGAGGCTTCTGGTAACTTCCGCCAGCAGATGATAACGGTACCTAACCGTATGCTGACTGCTGGTGAGGACACTGTTCGCCAGGTTATCTACATGAAGGCGTTGCAGGTAGAAGCGCCACACGCGACGCAAGGTCAGGTGGCTAATGACGCCAGGCTTCCTGCTTCCGAAGAACAATCCTCTGAAGAGATAGCCGCCATGTACCGCTATATCAAGTGGATACCTGAGACCAACGAGATAATCACAGTGAGGCGACAGGCTTTGTTCCCGAAGACGCTGTGCACCGAGGACCCGCGAACCGCACCTAATCATATCTATGACTACATGATGTTCTGCATAGAGCATGGCGTCGTGAAGTCGAGAACCTACACTCGCCCTGTGACTCATAATGGTATAACCAGAATGAAACATGTGTGCGAAGTGCTGTTTACACAGAACTTCGTGCCGTCTGAGTTTGTCAAGGATTATACCGCACAGGACATGGGAAAGCAGACTGCATACAATTTGTTTAAGAGGAAAGCCACTGAGGAATAATACGCTATGCGATTGAGGAAGGGCTGACCTCTAAGAAAGTCGCAGGCGTTAATAATAAAATGGAGGTATAACAATGTTCAACTTTGTAAGGCTGACCACTGTGGACGGTGTCGACAGGAAACTGTTCATCGACTGCAGTGACAGCGGGTACTCCGCCAAGGATTTGCTCACCGTACCCGGTGCCTACGAGGAGCTGTTTGACGACGATGTGAACGCCGTCAAGTTCATGCAACTCGTGGGCAAGATTGGCGATTACACTACTGAGTGTTTCGCCATCGTTTTAGGTGACACTGTCACCGATGTCAACGACATCACAAGCGATGTCGTGCGCATACTCTCTATTCCTGAGACCGCGGCCAAGAGTCTGATGGCCAGCATGCCACCCGATAGGAAAGCAGTGGTAAGTGGCGCTCTGGATACCATCAGGTACTACGAGTCGGTTAAGCTCACTACGAAGGTGTGCCTTCCTATCGAGACGCTTTCTGAGCTTCCTGCAGACGTTCGTGAGAAGATGGCTTCTGCGAGAAAGCACTATGTGTTGAAGGCTGTCGATAACGTCGAGGTGTTCCAGAAGAGTTTCGATGCACCGTTCTGCATTCAGCTCCCGACTATAGAGGAGCTCCACCCGCCCGGCACTTATCGCTACAATGCACTTGACCTGCTTCGTGTCACGATGCCTTATCGACGTCCTGGCACCAATATGTACAATTCCGTCTATCATACGCCGTTCTACCGTTACGGTGTTCTCAACGGTAGCGTACCGAAGTATCTGTCATGGCTTGAAGGTTTTTCAGGCAACGACATGTTGGATATTCAGCCTAACGAGCGGAAGATGTTCAACAATCTGTACACACTCTACTGCGCGGACATCGAACGTTACACCGCCAGCATTGTGTCCGGCGTGTTCTTCTACACGAAGCTCGGCTCTCTGCTGATGAAGCTCGTACAGATTAATGACAGCGACGCCATCAACTCTCTGCTGAGCGATATCGCCATGGCTAACAGCGATAAGGCGTCGTGCCATCTGGGTGTTTCTCAGGTTGAGACACTCCAGCTCAACGGGTGGCAAACTTCCGAAGTCGCCATGGAAATTCAGAACAATGTCCAGATTGCTGACGGCTACATTGAGGAACTTCTCAACAGCCAGCTCAACTCTGCGCACATCGTGGACACCGACCGTGTGCCGTTCGTTCTCAACTTCGAGGATGCCGAGCTCCAGAAGTATGCCGACATGCTTATCGCTAAAGGCTATATCACCTTCGCCATGCGTCGTCTGCTCAACCGCTTGTGCCAGTATGCCTATCAGGTGAACTGGGGACACACTGGTACAGCTAAGGCTATCCCCGACCTGATTATGGAGAGCAATGTCGCTCCCTTCGATACTCAGTGTGGTCTCTACCTTGCTGATGCTACTCGTGGTCAGGCTGAGCAGAAGCCGACGTATAATATGCTGTACGCCGGGAGCTACGGCGATGTCGAGGTCGAGGCTGAAACTGAGGAAAGCGAGAACCCCGTAGACGATGGTGACGTGGCGGCCTTCGAGTTCTATATCACGAAGGACACCTTCAATAAGATTAGGCTTGACGCCTTGTCTCCCAGCTTCTTCACTACTCACCTGACCGCCGCCGACAGCCAGGAGGCCCACGTTATTGAACGCTGGCGTGATACGCCTGGTTGCAGTAACATAGTCAACTTCCTGCTGGACGCCTACAATACCACCAGTGACGTGAAGGTCTTTATTCAGGCTTTCATCAAGCTGATGCGCTGGGGCGACAGGCGTCCCAAGCTCCTTGTCCTCTCCGACCACCCTGAGGTTAGGACTGTGTTTGACCTCGGTAATGGCGTAGCTACTGCTAACACTGTTATCGTCGACGAGAACGACCTTGTCAAGACTAATGGGTGCACCTACTCCTTCGCCGGGTTCCTGTGCTCCAACTCTAATGCCGAAGTTGAGGTCACTGATGTCATTGGTTTCATTCTGCAGAAGAACTACGGCACGGTGAAGCGCGACTATCTGGCATCGTGGACTGACCTTGGAGAAATGGTCGCTAATGGCGCTGTCGACATCGGAGAGTTCAAGGCCATGACGCCAATGAACATCACCCCGGACAAGCTCGTTCCTATCGAGGAGTATGAGAAGAAAGCATACCAGCTCTATGAGAGCGATGCTAATATCTCAGCTGGTCTCCAGCTCAAAATCCCTGGTCGTGAGTTGTCAGAGCTTGTGCTTCTTACTCGCCCTGGTATCACGGGGACGACAGAGTATATGCGCTCCTTGAGAAATCAGACTATTGTGACTACGAGGGACCGCCAGTATGATATTCTTCGTCGCTATCTCGATAAGGTGTCTGAGTTTAACAAGGCGTATCGGAACGACATGCTTGCTGTTGGGAACAGCATCCAGCTTCTCGGCATCATTTCGGAGTACAATGGCTTTAAGACTTCTTCACAGTCGAAGCCTGAGCATAACGACGTGATGTCCGGCAACGCCTTGGCTCAGATGGACATCGAGGCCGACGATGATAAAATCATCTATGATAATGGGCCTCTCACTGGCAAGTTTATGTTGGTGTTCGATGATACCGGACGATATCCTATTGAGGGCATCCAGTTCACGAACCCGACGCTCCAGAACATTTCGAAGCAACTCCGCAATCGCATCGTATACCTGGTGTGCAACCGTGGTACTGAGTACATCATCTGCCGCAAGGATATCGACAGGTCTGAGCTCGCCCTGGTGAACACTAACCGCGAAGGCAGAGTTGTCGCCGTGCCTAACAACCGCAAACTGTTTAATTTCTTGCCGTGCATTGAACGGTTGAAGAAGGGGCAGTCTGCTACAATCAACAATATCCCTGTCAAGATACATGAGTCTTGTAGAGGATATATGTAAGACTTTGAGGAGGTAGCTTCGGCTACCTCCTCTGATTTTGCGTATTCAATTATGACGGCATTGAGGAATTAAATCCGTTCATGGGTCATGGACTGCGTAATCACTGTCCGAAGGACAATGTCGTACATGCTCAGACTTTATACACTATCATTACTTGAATTACTCAACACACATTCACAATTAACACTAAATCAACATAACTAATTAACAGTCTACACTGCCATGACACCATAAACTAACTTTCAATATAACATCGCATTAACTACTTACATTACATTTGTACTGAGCTTTAATGTATGGCAGGTTCTACAATCTTTTAGAAAATGAGGTGTCATATAAAATGATTGAACTGCCATTCGCTGAGGCATCTGATGTTCTTGGCGACATCAAGGAGAGGCTTAAGGCTATGAAGCCTACGCCTGTCAACTTCTATCCGTATCTCAAACGTGTTCTAAATGAACAGTATGAGAAATTGAAACCGCAGTATCCTAAGGATATCAAAATCCCTAAGGATACGGCGCATCTGCTCCGACAAGACTTTGAGCCGGAGTACGTTATTCACTTGGAGGACGTTCCTCGCATGGAGGACGGAACTCCTATGTGGTTCGAGACATCTGAAGACCAGTGTTGGCTCCGTTTTGGGTACAATAATATGGATGCAAGGTTTATCTCGGACCAGAAATTGAGCATGGAGTACATACGTGCGACTTGTTCCACTATAAGTGCAGTAGCATGAAGTGTGGCATAGCTATACTATGAACTGATAATCCGAACAGTGAAGTGAATGGGTAACGCCATGAAGCACTGTGCATGATACTCCTGCATGCGACAATAAATGTCGTGTGAAGCCAGGTAAAGTCGGCTAAACATCGCCTTGCATTTAGCATGAAACCTGTCACATGGCGGCGTGATGGATAAGCCGGTGCTCTATAAATCATCTATGATGAGTATGTGATGTAATCACTGACGAACCTGAGAACTAAAGGGTCCAAGCTCCAATGCATAGAAATGTGCAGAACTCGTGCGGTAAAGTAAGAGGTGTGTATGGTATGAAATCCGCTGTAGTCGAAGCCGAAAGGTAGCGGGACTACATGTGCGAGTTGACCCACATCAGGCATCTAAGGGTGAATATGTACAGATAGGATTATCGGAACAAGGAAAGGTATCGAGCCGACAGGTAACTTGACGAAGAAAATAAGCAAGTGTGTCGATACTGAAAAGTAGAGGTCGAACCGGTGAAGCTTCTGTAATGAAAGTGGAGGAATGGCCTCAAGTCAGATGAAAGTCTGATGGAACGCCGTGTGCGGTGAAAGTCGCATGCACGGTGTGGAGCCGGGGAAAAGCTTGAGGTAAATTACTTAGAGCTTACCTATGGCTATACTCATTTTTAGGTGGCTCTTCCGGTCACGGAAAGTCCGTTACACTCAACTCTATGCTCGCCGCATTGTGCTATGAGTACGCTCCGTGGGAGCTGAATGTCGCCATGTCTGACGCCAAGATTATCGAGTTCAAGAAATATGGCGTCGGACATCTTATTCCGCACATAACTACCATCGCCGCAACTGCTGATGCTGACTTTGTGGTCTCCGTCTTGCAGAAGGCGTACGATGAAATGAACATGCGCGCCAAGATATTCGGTAACGTCGGTGCTTCTAACTTGAAGTCATTTAGAAAGAAGACCGGGCTCGCCATGCCTCGCTACCTAATCCTTATGGACGAGGTTGAGTCTACTTTCAAGATGGCTGGCAAGAAAGCGCAGAAAATCGCTGACCTTATCGACGGCTTCGCCAGGCTTGGCCGCGCCGCCGGTTTCCACATCTTCATGGCCACGCAGAATATGTCCTCTGATATACCGAAGAGCGCCATCGGTCAGATACGCAATCGTATGTGCCTTGGTGCTAACCCTTCGGTGTCCGAGGCTATCCTTGGCAACGGTGGCGCTTCTGAGAATGTCGGTCGTATTGGCCGCCTCATAGTCAACACTGAGGTCATGAACGGTGGCAATACATTCCCGCATAATATCAAGTATCAGACTCCCTACCTCTCGGACGATGACTTCGTAGTTGAGATGAAAGAGCTCGAAGCTATGGGCCAGAAGGTCGGGTACAAACCTTCGCTCTCCTTCTATGACGAGGAGGCCATCGACACTGTCGAGGAGTATCAGCCTATCATTGACAAGGCTCTTGCTCGTATGGCCAAGGTTGGTGAAATAGATGCGCATAACGTTCCGGTTTGCCTGGGACATCCGGCATTCGTTACGGAGGACCCTGACTCACTGCTGAAGATTAATTTCACTCATAAGGACGTGGAGAATGTTATCATCTGCTCAACGCAGTCGAGTCATGTTGCGGCACATCTTCATAACATCGCCTACTCTGTGCGTGGCTCGTTCACTGAGTTGCACTACTCAAGCGATGTCGACATGTTCCAGTACACCCATATGGCCGTCGCTAAAGAGGAAGCGCGTGATGCTTCTCAACCTCCGCTCATTAGTTTGGAAGCTCTCGTGCGTAAGAGGCTGTTTCTTACTTATGCCGACAACTTGGCGAAGAATGAGGGCTCTATTTCTTACACCAGAGATAAGGTCGAGGAGATTTTCAAGAAAGACGGAATACCGCAGGAGGCTTGGGGTAACTCACTGATGTGCAGAAGAGCCGTCGTGTTCTATGCAGTTCAGAAAGACCCAGCACATGCCTCTATGTGGAAACCTGTGTCCGCCATGTTTAGCAACTTCAAGGATTACTACGACGAGTGCGTGAAGTATAAGTCTGTTGTCGACCCCATCACCGTTGATAAGTTCGGCAAGGCGATGTACTTCCTCGGCGACCTGTCTAAGATTATTGGATATGGTCGAGACTCGAGTAGCAAGATGGTCGGCAACCTAAAGAAGTTACTTCAGGACTGCAACAGGGCGGCTGTCGTCTTCGTCCTCTATACGCGAAGCATGGAAGGATTGAACGACTTGCAGTCAGGGCTGCGTTACGCAATCTTTGACTCTCCGGACTCTAAGGACTGGGCTCGTCTCAGGACTGAAGCGCCGAGTTCGTTGCTGGACTCGCTCGCTGTACTCTATGACTCTCTGGACCCGATAAATCCCCAGAAGAAGTTCAAACGCACTTTGTTGCAACGCACTATCTAATATCTACATACCGCCTTGGGCTTCTGCCTAAGGCGGTAGCTTTTGTCACCGAAACTTTCTAAGGCGGGTGGTTAAAAATGAAATTGGTCTGTCGGTACTTTACGAACAAGGTACGCCTCGCTAATGTCATTATGACTTACAGTGAGAGACCGAGCTTCCGTTTCTTTTGCATTAACGGAACTATATCCAAAAATAAAAGTCAGTACAGCATACTCACTCCGCGTGTGACTGTTGTTATCGCTTATGTCGGGTCTGATGGGAAGAATACTATGCAACTTCTTACTAATGACTCTGAGCTGAGCAAGTACGACGGGCGTCTCACTGACATTGAGAATATTAATCACGACTCTGTGTTCTACAACCTCTGCATACTTCTGAAAGAGAAGTGCGCCACGACCGGGAATCCTGCAACCATTGAGTTTAAGTCTGACAAAATGACCGTATCCATCGGAGTATCACCAGTATCTAATCCTGCGCTGGAGTGCACTGTTCGTGGTGTCGACGGGGACGTAAAAGTTAGTGGCGACGATGGGATAAAGGACGTCTTGGTCCAGTGCAAGTGTGTCTCCTCGTTTAGTTATCAGACTGATACTGAGGATTGCCAGCGTGAGGTGACTGTAAGAAAGAGCCGTGGTGAAATCCTTAAGGAAGTCGCCAGGTATTTGAACCGCACCATCGTCATTGTCTCACTGCAGAATGGCGAAGATATGTTGGAGCAATACATCAGCTCAACAGGTATGCTGGAAGTAACCACTCGCGCAGATGGAACTAAGGTCTACCATAAGGTAGTGGGTTCACGGTTGCGTGATGCTGACCCCTTCTGCATCTATCAGTCTATGGCACGAATTGAGGACATCATTCGTGAGCAAGGACGCGCACTGGCGCCAAGCTTGAGAGGAAGTGCAAAGAATGCTTAGAATAACTGGAGAGAGAACCATCGACGAGTACCTCGATGCGCTCAACACTTCCACAACAATCTATATAGACAAACAGCGCCTTGAGAACGCTGTAGTGCAGTGCCGCCATCTTAGTCGGGACTATGAGTGGTTGTGCCTGCTTGAGATGAACACAGACTGCCCCGGCTGTTACTCCCGTCTCTCTAAGGAGAACATTGTGGACTACTTAGAGAACATGGGCGTAACATTTGATAAGAGATATACGTCTCGTGGTGGCACACCCTCTCTCGACATGGCGAAAGTAATCGACCCACTCATTGAGAAGGGTAAAGCCGTTGAGATGCTGACAATCTATAAGCAGTACCGTTCAGTGTCATCATGGCTCAGCAATCTGAACTCTCTGCTTGACGCTGAGGACGACGTGTGTATGAATGAAGATGGCCGTCCAATCGCCATATATCATACGACACTCTCACAGCGCGATAACCTCCGCGTATACACCAGTAACATCAATGTTCAGGGTATCCCTCGTGAATACTCTAACATTGTGACCTCGCCGTCAACGGATTATCACCTTGCATGGTGCGACTACCCGCAGGCTGACTGGCGTTTCGCATACAACTTGTTCATACGTGGCGACGATAACTTCGACATCATGCGTCGTTGCACTGACGCCTACGAAGGACTCGCCAGGCTTGTCGAGGGTGACTCATTTGACCCTGAGAAGTTTAAAGAGCGCCGGAAGGAATATAAGGTCAACTGTCTTAAGACCTTCTATGGTTCCAACGTGAACAAGCCAGTGCCAAACGCCATGCGTAAGTATTTCATGAGCCGCCCCAAGTACAAGCTGTTTGTGGATACACTCGACGAGTTGTGGCGTCTGCACATGCCTGTTCCTATAACTTCTTACTTCGGCTACGAGCAGAGCTTACCCGAAGGTAAGTATCCATCGGCCTTTGTGAGTAAGGGGCTCAACACTCCTATTCAGACGTTGACCTCTCACGTTGTCAATGAGACAGTGCTCACACTTCTTGAGAGGTTCTGGGAACGCGGCTACACGAAGGACGATATAAACATCTACTACACCAGGCATGATGAGGCTATCTTTAGGTTTAAGGATACTATCCTGCCTGATGCGTGGATTTTCAAGGATTGTTCTCAAATCCATATCGACGGGTTCACTCCTATTGACCTTGAGTTCCATTTCGGCAACTACTATAAAGAGGAGGACGAAGCTCTCACCACTACGATATCCGAGCTGATGAACGCACATGACGACATGCTTCACACCTATCCTGCTGGTGAGATACATGAGTACTTCCCGGTGCCAACAATCAAGCGAGTGTTCCTAAAGCTGTTCTCCTTTGAGGACAAGCCAGGATATCTCTACTATTGGTACGACTATGAAACTGGTGAGTTCTATAAGGACTACGACCCAGACCCTGATGTGCGCGTAGGTATCGTCAATGTGCTTGAGCGCGGTATACTTAAGGCGATTGACGAGCCTGACGACGTACTCATTCAGACCGGTGACCATATCGAGTGGCTCGGAACAGCAACTGCTTCTGATGGCCGCCAGGTCTTGTTGAAAACCCATCTTAAAGATGACTCAGAATTGGTGGTGGCAATGCGTGGCAAAGAACAGGAATGACTCTATCTTTGACTTAAAGCTCATGGACGTCTACGAGAAGTATGGCCTGGCTAAGTTCATAGACGTCTGCTCTGAGCTTCTCGATATGCGTGACACCACTGGAACCAAGAAGCCTCAGGTTAACGGAGAAGTTTGCGAGATAGTGTTACATGTAATGACTGAGCACTATCTCGCAACTAAAGGCAAGAAGGGCCAGGTGTTCCACTCCCTTGTCCTTGGTAATCCTAATAATCCAAATTCCTCATTTAGAACAGAGCTCGACGTTACACTTGTAACTCCTTACTTCTGCATAACTGGTGAGTGCAAGTCGTACGCCGGCGACGTCAGAGCAACTGGCGAAGGAAAGCTGAGACATAACGGATACCCAGAGACTGATGTTGCTAAGCAGTCTAAGGTTCACGTTAACGCACTAATTCCTTACCTTAAGATGTACACAAAAGCGAAGGTCGGCGTGGCCTCACCGCCTGTCGGAATGTTTTGCTTTCTGTACTCTAATGGAACAATCACTGACAACAGGGTTGACAGCGCCAAAGATGAATTACCTATACTGACGATTAAGAGCCTGTTCAGCTATTACGACAGGCTATTCTCTCAGTATAGGAAGGAGGTCTATGATGTCGAAAAAGCCGGCAAAGCGTTCCAAGCCATGGCGGACTCGAGAGTTCTACATATCCAGCACGCTAATTATCTTGGTTATTAGTATCGTGCTTTTCGGCACCCATCTTCTTACGCATCGAAAGGTAGACCCTAATCACGTTAAGGTTGACTCTGCCTGGATGGAGCAATACATTTGGCTCGTGGAGTCTTATAAAAAGCTCGACGAGGATAAGTACGATGTGTTTCTCGTCGAGCAAGAACCTGCTTGGGAACCGACATGGGACGACCTCTTGTATACCTTTGAGGTTGCGCCGTACACCGCATTTAACTCATACCATATAATGGACGGTGTGAATTGTCAGGGAATGACAATTCACATCGCTGACTGGTGCGCACGAAACGATGTTGAGTACCATGTGACTTGGACTACTAAGCACGTTTGGATTTATGTTCGCTATGGCGGACAGTGGTACAAGATGGACTTCGGCGCGGCAGACCGTGCAGTAACTGAAACAACTCCATATTATGTAACGGAAGGAATGGTAAAAGATGACAATACTTGATAAAGTTTATGACCAGTTTGCTCACTTGGAAGAGAACTACTCTAAGTCGAAGCAGACACGCTCTGAGTTCGTCAAGGAGAAGTTTGGCGGCGACATCGCAACTGGCTCTGTAATAATCCTCGACGCCATTCATGCTGAGGGTCTCGACGAGGATCCAGCATACATCGAGAAGGCATCGTTCATCAAGGACATCTTCGCCAAGCTGGTTAGCTGTGCTGACAACATCGACCAGCTCGGCTCATTCAACATCGAGGACCTGAGCACGTTCGACAGATTGATGCTTGTTCTGCAGAAGGCTTACAGCAGCGGGACAAAGCAGGAGGTCGTGAGCCAGAAGTCGATGTGGGCAAGCAAGGAGAAAGTTCTCCACTACACCAGCGGAGCCAATGGCATCGCCTACTGCCCGGCGGATAATTGTAGTGTATTCAGGGCCTATAATGAGAGCATGATTGCTCTTATGACTTCTGCGTTCCACCCTGACTCCCAGGTTACACTTGACGAGTTTTATCTTCGTAAAGCCGGCGACAGGTTACACCGTATTATGCAACCCGCCGTTGCCAAGAACCTCGTCTGAGCGCCATGCCTGGCGACACATTGAACCAGCTCTACAATGAGCTGGTAGAGCAGGTCTACACCGACGATGAATACTCCCAGCGATACTACTTGTCTATGATTGAAGACCAGAGAAAGATTGCTGTAGACTACTTGATGATGCGTAAGTGTATGTTTATACCCAATAATGACTACATCACACATTATTTAGGGGTCAGAGCACAGACATATTCTTGTGGGCTCTATGATGGCGATAACTGCATGTGGGCGCTCTTCATGGTGGCTCCCATTCTTGATTTGGTCGGAGACGTAGTCGGCATCGTAGGCTGGGACGCCGAGAATAAGCGTAAAGAGCTTGAAGAAGGCGAAAAGGGACTTCCCATGTATAAAGTCTCAAGCAAGTTCGTATTTCCGAGGGAGAGGTACTTTCTCTCGGATATTGAACTCCTGCGACAGGAGTTTAGCAAACGAGTCATATTCATCGTTGACGGTGTCTTCGACTCTATCTCCTTAAACTATCATGGTATCCCAGCAGTTAGTCTGCTGGGTTCTTCCGTGTCCCCGGAAGTCTTGTACTTTCTCAGATGGTACAAATACATCTATGTAGTGCAGGACAATGATAGTGCAGGAATGTCACTCTATGCCAGATTGGCTAAGGCATTACCGAGGGTATATCGCGTAGTACAGAACAAGACAAAGGACATTGAGGAATTGCTCAGGACCGATGGGCTGAATGGTCCTGTGACAAAGCAGTTACTCGATACTTTGAACAACCCTGTCTGCGCTGATGTAAGAATAAAGATATAACTTAATACGGAGGTAATCATCATGACAAACACTGCAAGAAAAATCGACATCACAGCTTATATTGACAGGCGTGACTCGTCTGCCGCTCGCCTCGCCTCTGAGCAGAAGCTCCAGAATGTGGCGGACGGAATTGGTCTTGCGCCTCAGCAGCACTCCACCTACGAGTTCGATACCGCGAAGGAGTTTGTGCCTGTCGGCTATGTTCAGAACGCTTTCGGCGTTCCCACAAGCTACATCATGATGCGCGCCAACACGAAGGGCAACGCCATGCCTATGAGCGCCGGCGAGTTCGACGAGAAGGTCTCCGAAGGACGTGTCCAGTTCTTCGAGACCTGCGATGATGGCCAGGTGGATTTCGTTCTGTCCAGAGAGGAAATCTACCACTACAACAAACTGCTGGACGCGCGGGGCATTGGCTCCAACGTGCGGCGCTCCGACTATTCCGACTATTTGAAGTACGGAATGGTCTTCAACGCTAAGGACATCGACAAGATGTACGGCGTCTATCAGAAGGTCGTTGACGGCCGACAGAGCATCACTGACATGCGTTTTGCCGCAAGTGTCATGAACGTCTATCGACGTAATCGTCGTTACATTGCCCAAGTTTATATACTTGGGCCTTGTCAGTTCCATGACATTCAGCTGGAGACAATGCACCGCTGTGGCATCGACGCCGAGCGCATCTGCCCCAATCTGCTCTTTGCGGAAATCGACCTCACCCGTGTTGGTATCCACGGTATGCCTTACAAGTTCTATCTCAGCATGAACAAGAACCGCACAAGGCGCTATGGCATACCTCATACTCCGACCATCATCGCTGATGGTCTGGAGGAGGATACCGCCGCCGCGCGCAGGGCTTTGAAGAAATTCTGCAAGCTTTGCAAGAAGATATAAAGGAGGCACGAAGATGCCTTTAACTCCTAAGGAGAAGATGGGTTTCCCTGGTGTGTCAATCTCCCATGTGGAAGTTGCCTTGCAGGAATTGAGGCGCCCCGGCATGTTAAATGACTGGGGCCCTCACTTCCTCGAAGTCATTCGCCAGCATGATATTGAGCATATCAAGTTCGGAGACCCCAATGCAGAAATCCCGGCGGACAAGCTTTACTTCTTGAACGCCAGGCTTCTCGATGACCTTATCGCCATCTTTAACGATGTCGAGTCCATACAGAATGTACCCGCCAGCGTGGAGGACCAGTCGGAGTATGTCATGTGCGTTAGACATGATGTGTCTGACTTGCTTCGCGATATAGTCTCCATCATCTCGGAGTATCCGCAGGGATACGCTATACACCCGAACCAGTTCGCCAGTGCCTTGCTTGAGCATGCTTTGCCTGGCGAGCTTCAAGACCCTGATATAATACCTCAGGTAAATCTTGAGTTTGTTCACAAGCGTGGCTGGGAAATAGCAAAGTACAAGGACCCTGGTAGTAGCAGTTTCAGCACTCAGGTTCAATCTATGGTGCGAAGCGTCTGTCGTGGCGACACGTCTGTCTGGAGAAAGAACGATACACAGCGCGCCCTCCTCACGAACATCTACGCACTGAATGGTTTGTGGGACGTACTGCAGACCTGTAAGACTATATTCACGCATGAACTCCAGTATAAGGACGGCCCTGTCTATGACATCGTCGGCCGCCATGTGAGCAAGACCTTGCAGGGTATACTCGCCCTGTCGTCTGACTGCGGTTGTCCTGACTCTACTGATGCTATTATCAGGGCAATTGACAAGTCGATACGCTACTGCATGCCCGACATGCTTTTGCGCCACACTGACATGGTCGAGGTCTACGCACGGCTGGCCAGATACAATCATTCTGGCTTCTACCCGGCACAGGTCTACCCTGACGAGTGGTTTGACCTGAAGACTCCGTATGAGTATGCGGTGAAGGTCGGGCTCTATGTGCCTCGCGGTCTCTGTAGCTTCAGCGCAGACTCCACGGTTCAAGGGCATATGTGGTCCCTCAGCGATATAAAGAATTGGTGGAGGTAACTTATGGAACTTATAAAGAAAAGTGAACTTTCTAAGTTATCCTTCGTGTACACGCTCGATTTCAAGGACGACGCCAAGAGGGTTCCTTACTTCGTTCCAGTGAAGAACCAGAACATTTCGAGAAACTGGCTCTACTTCATTCGCCAGCCTGACGTGTTCAAGCGCAGTCGGACACAGTTCCTCCACGCTATCTATGTGATGCGTCACTCAATGAATATCGTTGAGTATGACGAGACTGAGATGACGTGTAAGGACTGCTATGTCTACTCGTGTTTGAGCGATGTCGTATCCATTGCCGGTGCTGAGGGAAGCCTTGATGTCGTAGCTCTGAATGGCGCACTTGGTCGACTGCTGAATTCGCTTGAGCAGTACGACCACTTCAATCACACGAAGCGAATAACGCCGTGGCTCAACGATGAAGTCGAGGCGAACTTCAATCCGGACCTGCGTAAATATGGCGAGGAGTACCCGGTAGTATTCTACACAAGCGCCATTCTCTCGAAGATGATTGACCCCCGCGTGAAGGGTCTTGCTAACGCAATGACACTGAGTGAGCTCTTTCATCGGTGCTACTTCCTCTGGAGAATGGAGGGCGTATCACGCTCGACTCCGTGGACAATCTCCACAATGTGGGAGCAGCTCCAGTTCTACGCACTCACTGGCGTGGTTCCGTCCAGCGAGACCGCCAAGTATTTCATCGGCGTCTATGATGCCACGATGGGGACTTGGCTTCTGCTCAAGTACATAAAAGCATTTTTGCGCCTCGATAACCCATCTAATGAGGCGATAGAAATCTGCGCCAAGTATATTACTGACGCAATTACGAGCATAGTCGATGTCGTCCGTAAGTTCAGCGGCTACGGGCTTACGAGAATTGTCGTCGTCAACATGCTCAATCAGGTGCTCGGACACCTGCTTCCTGAGTATCTTCTTGATGCTTTGGACTTAGATGCAATAGACAAGCTTCGCTCTCAGGTCAGTATGCCTGAGTTGAAATTCGAGGAGTACATACCTGTAGAGAAGCAGGCTCTAGCTTTTGCATCAACACCTGAAAAGCTCGCCTCTATGAATGACATCGTGTTGCCTACGGAGTTAAATGGCTTCTCCACGGGTTGCGATAATTTCAGGGAGATGCTCAGGAGTAAACTGAACTAAATTTAATGTAAAGGAATAAATAAAATGAAAGAGATAACTGCGAAAGAAACGCTCGAACGCTTCCTTTGGTGCGAGGACCTTGCAATCCAGATGCAGTCTGGAAATACTCTGGACCGCTACTACTCGTTCATTCTTCGCCAGCTGACGAAGACGAGACTTGGTCAGCCTCAGCAGGACATCATCGCCTCCAACGGCTATGATACCGACTTCTTCAGCTACACCATCAGCCTGATTTCTGCCGTGCAGAAGTATCAGGCCGGTGACCCGGAGTTCACGTTCGCGCGGACAAAGGACTTTGTGAAGCGAGCTTTCACAAGCCTGTCGGAAATCTACGACAGCTATCCTGGAGATAACGGGAGACTTCCTATGCAGTTCGTCGTCGCTATTCTTAATGGGTTTGTCCCGAAGGAGCTTTATGACGATGACGCCATGGAGCTGTTCTGCAGTAAGGCGAGAACCGTGTGCGCCATGCAGAAAGCCAATGCCATTCGTGGCTCTCGTCAGCCTATGACATGGCTCCTCGACCTCGACAGCCTGATGGACGCGGCCGCTCAGGGAAAGAAGTATGTCACTACAACTCTGAGCAGTTTCTACACTACCGGCTGGCACACCGTTCGCAACCTCTGGCTTTGTAAAAGAATTATGTCGACAGTCAAGTGCGCGCCTGCCTTAATGGACACAGAGATTAATGTCTATCGGGAGATGCTTGTCTACCTTCTCAACATGTCCATCTGGTTCGCTCGTATGGAGAACTCCGACTGCGAGCGAATGATTATCTATGCAGTCAGCGAGTTCCTCGCAGGCGGTGTTCCTGAGAAGCTCTATGAGAAGAAGGACTTCGCGAAGCTCAATAGGATACTCCGTGACGCCGGGCTTCCTGAGGTCCGTGTTGAACCCGTGCACGAGCCCAACGAGATACTCGACATGAATGACCCTGAGAAGCTGGGTGCTTATGTCGGCATCGTGCTCCCTAAGGAGATGTACGATTTCACGGATTTGAACGACGGCCTCGATGATTTGGCCAAGAGATACCTCGAAAAGAAGAAGAACGCACGTAAGTCGCATTGACGGCTTAAAATGCGCCTGAGGCCACATTCATAAATTCGGTCCCTATATTTGGTACATTACATATTAAACTGTACCTGAACTGGTGTACTTTAGTGCGCCATGCTTTTCGCCTGCACTGTTTTTAAGGGCGCATGCCCTTTGTGAAGCGCGCTCCCCAACTTCGGGGAGCGTAGCTTCGCCCTGACAAACTCACCTGCAATAGCAACTGCTATCCAAATAACTTAATAAACTAAGGAGGAAAAGAACCATGAATTTGCAGGACATTTTCAAGAAGATGAACAGCGGAGAGGTTTCCGCGCATTCCGAGCTGGGAACTCGGGATGAAGCAAAGCAAAATCGCAACTATGGCACCCGCTTCCGCAAGATGAAGACGGTGACCGGTATCAACGCCCGCGCTCTGGCGATGAAGGACGTTGTTATCCCGTTCAACCCCTTCACCGGCAAGGCTGACGAGCACTACAGCAAGAAGACGCCCTTCCGGCCCATTCTCCTTGTCTCTCAGGTGCTCACCGGTATCAACGAGGCCTGCGCCCAGAACCCGCAGATGCAGAAGTTCTGGGAGAACGAGCTTGGCATCGTGATGCCCAGCGGCGCAGCTACGATGGAGGAGTACCAAGCGTTCAAGCGCGCCGGCTTCATCAAGCCCCGTATCATGTCCTACAGCACCGTCGCCATCAACTTCGGCGGCATCATGGGCTTCCCCGACTTCCGGGTGAAGTATACCGTGGACCCCAAGGAGCTCAACGAGCAGGGCACCTACGACTTCCAGTCCGCCCCCATCTGGCACAAGGCCGCCGTGTTCTTCAACGCCATGCTGAAGAAAGAGGCCGACGAGGTTGTCCACAATCTTGAGGCGAACGGCGCCAACAAGGAGACCATTCAGGCCCAGCGTCGGGCGGTGTACTCCAAGTCCCCCGTCGGCTTTGTTCAGCCGACCAATCTCATTCCCTACCTGTTCTTCCCGCTGAACGAAATCCCCAAGGACCTCGACGCCGAGCACCCCATGGAGCTTGAGGCGCACATTCGGTTCTACTCCTTCGTCGACAAGTGGGTGGTCCCCCTCAAGGAGGCCATGTCCAACCCGCTCTATGACGAGGACATGGATTTCTTCGACTTCACTATCAAGACACCGTCTTCCACCGACACCAAGAAGAACGGCCAGGTCTACACGGACGAGGACGCCAACGAGCTCTACGCCGCCATGACCATCACCAACACCGACGGGCGTCTTTCCTTGCACGGCGGCAAGACCTCTGACGGCACCAAGACCGTCAACAACGAGGACGCATTTGCCCCCGTGTTCGCCTGTGCCAAGGAGTACTTCCTGTACAGTCAGGAGCAGTCCTCTATGGAGGGTGGCGAGTCCTTCGAGAAAATCATGGCCGCCAGCTCTCGCTTCCGTCCCATCACCCAGGCGCTCCAGAACTTTCTGCCGGCCTGCAACGACACGTTCACGTCTACCTTCGCCAACACGAAGTATTGCACGGACGATGTGCGTCGCGCCAACGCCGAGTTCTTCACAGCCATGAACCCGAAGAACGCCATCGCTGTGGCCGCCGAGGACGACGAGGACCTGGAGGCTGCCGCCGCCGCTCAGCAGAACAGCATCGGTGACATCATCGGCGAAGCTACCGGAAAGACCACCGCTCCTGACGACATGTTCGGCGTCACTCCCGATGCTGACCTCGATTTGGCTGAGTAATCCATTAGGGTTGCTCTTCCAGATATACTCCCTTCCTTGTGGGCGACTCTCTTTCGAGGGTCGCCCATTATTTTTGTATGTTGACACTTTCACAGGTGTACGTCTAAGTAACTGACGCACTTCTGTGAAAATGCCATAAGGAGGTTCTAACTTGAAAAGAGTAACGTTGGAGTTCTATAATCTCCAGAGCCATCAAAGCACTAAGTTCGAGTTAAGACCTGGCTTGAACTTTATACTTGCTGACGATAACAATGTCGGCAAGTCAACCATCTTCAAGGTGATTATGTGCGCCATGCGTTTGCCGAAGGTCGACTCTAATGAGTTGAATGAGATACTTCGCGGCGGTGCCAATAGTGGGTGTGCTACCTTCTCATTCGATGACTATGTCGCCAGAATGTGGATATTCCACGATAATGGACGTGCTCCTCATGCTTTCTTTGAGACAACTTATCCTGATGGCCAGAAGCTTCGTAGCGAGGGCGCTCCTAAGGAATTAGTTGAAGCACTCGATATTGTCACTGATAAGAGTGGCAACCTGCTTAACTTCAACGACGCAGACAGCGTACAACTCATTGTGCAGGACACACCTAAGAACGATGAGGTTCTCTCTCAGGTGTTAATTGACGATAGAGTAGAAAACATTAAGCAGAACATCAGTCGCCTTGTTCCTGAGTTGCAGGGAGATTATACAGTGTCTGCGGCCAGGCTTGAAGATGATAAGCGCGTACTATCATCTATCAACTTTGTGGAAACTGTACCTCTTTTCAAGGACGAGTTCGCCATGCTTGAGGCTGGTAGTCGCGTAGCCGATGTATTTGAGTCTGCTAATTTCGACATACCTGAGCGTCAGATTGGTAGGGTAATTGGCGAGCTCGATGCAATGAGGTCTGCGCTCAATGCGTACACTGTTCTTGAACCGCTTAAGTTCACTCCGAGTAAGCTGGCCGACATGCTTTCCACCGAGCAGATAGACAGCATGAAGTCACACATAAAAGTGCTCGAAGCTTTGCAGGAATGTAAGATTGCGGATACTAAGATACTTGACACTGTTAAGCCAGCATCACTGTCCAATGCATCAAGAGCAATTGAAGTTCTGCAACAGCTTACTAAAGCTGATAGCGCCATGCATTTCGCCGACGCTCAGGATAAGACTATGAAGTCAAGCTGGAAGGAAATGCATGGCGTCTACGAGGAGTTGTCAAAGATAGCTCCAAAGGTTAACTGCCCCGTGAAAGGAGTTGTTTTCTACGGAGAAGAAGAATGTGTACCTGCTGGTGACCGACTTGCATTGCGACACGGAGAAGGCTAACAGGATTAATTACTTTGGCGAAGTGGTTAATTCAATGCAGGACATAATCAATATCGCGGACTCCTATCGTAAGCAAGGCTATTCACCGAGACTGATTTTACTCGGAGATGTATTCGATGGAGGAATTGCTAACCCCTCCGATGCCATGCAGTTGATGGAAGTATTCCACTACTTCTGTTCAATGTTTGATAAGACGTGGTCTGTCGTAGGTAATCACGAGCTGTCTTTTATAACGAACAACCCTTTCTGGTTCCTCGTCACAACCATCGAAGACGACGAGTTATCACGTGTGAAGAAGCTCATACAGCCTCATGGTCTGACACAGTGTATCACTGTTCCGTCTACTATTGTTGACGGCGATACCACATTCTACTTCAATCATTACGGAATACCACCACATGTGCCACAGGCGACAGGAACACGCATTGGGCTGTTTCATCAGAATGTCGGCTCTAATGACATTTGCAAAATGTGGGGTACTTTCGACAACGTAGAGGACGCCGCATACATTCAAGGTTACAATTATTCTTTCTTTGGTCATACGCACCTCGCCAAGGGAAGGTATTGGCTTAACAAGGAGCATACTTGCCAGGGTATCTGGCTCGGAACCATTGGAAGAACAAAGGCTGATGAAGTAATCGACGACAGCCTGATGGTCGACATTCCTGCTATCATCATCGAAGATGAAAAGTTTCAGCGTATAGAGTATCCTCAGATAAAGTTGCAGTCGAGGCTTGAGTGCATTGATGAACTCAAGCTCCAAGCAGCAAAACAAAGTAGGGCTGTTGTTGAAGAGCGTAAGCGCATATCTGAGGTTAACTATACTGGTGAAGGGCTCTATGACTCGTTGCGCATATCACTGGCTGATGGACCTCTTGAGTTTATCCTGTCTTTCATGGACGCGTCATGGGACGAGATAAGGTCACAGTATAAGGAAACACTCGAACACTTGCCGGAGGGAGACACGGAAAATGGCACAAACAGTAGCACAGTTGAGTAGCAGACTCAACAAGCTTGAGATGGAATATAAGGTTGCCGAGCGCAGGCGCATTGAGGAGATTGACAAAGCCGTTACCGCGCTGGCATCTATAAAGCCTGAGGACGTGGAACTCCTAAAGGGTGTCGTTCCTGAGCTCAGTGCAGTTGTGAAGTTCACGAAGCAGGATTTGATGGACGACATGAATGGAGAAGTCGCCATGCTTAGGAAGGTCACTACTGACTTGGAGTCCTACCTTGAAAGACGACTGACATTCTACGAGGAGCAGCTATGATTGACCTGAAGTTGCTCGGTCGACTCCAATCCTCCGACATGGTTACACTGGTCCTAAAGCAGGTGCACGCTGATGAACTAACGTACTACATTATAGCTAAGAGCATTAACTATACAGCAGTCACTTCTGGTAAGTGTCACGGAAATGTGCATGGCGATTTCGCCATGTTTAACATCTTGCTATCGAGTTTGCTTCCTATGTTGGATAGAGGTTATAAGTTCAACATTCAGTACGAGGGTGCTGAGCTGGAGTTTGTGACAGATGATGAAAAGATACATCTGCACCCATTGTGTGTTGAGTACAGTGACCCATCAGTAATGACAGTTGTGAATAAGGTGGCTAACTTTCTGACTGACATCAGCTCAGATGATACAGTAGACGAGCGTGTCAAAAAAGTCGAGTTCGAGCTAATGGGGTTGCGCGAGCGTCAGAAGCCAATAAGCAAAATGGACCTTGAAGGCGCCATGATTTCGAGCAATCCTTTCTCGATGCCTGCTACAGTATTAGAGCCTGACGAGGAGACACAGGCAAAGATAAATAAGCTCGAAGCTGACCTTGCTACGTTGAAGAAACGCCAAGGTAAAGTGAGGCCGGTAAACCTTGCACCTTTCAGATATTTGTGTGGTGCAGCCGCCAGGTCTCATGAACTTTTGAACTTCTGCGAAACTTACGCAGTCATGTCTTTAAAGAACACCTATATACTCCAGAAGGGTCCTTGCCCTATAATGTCCATGCAGTCAACACTTCTTAACCAGTTGATGATAGATGGCGAGGGCGAGAATTTCTACTGGTACCAGAATGGTCTCGCATACGTATCATATGGTGACTCAACAACTGTTGTGTTTATGGAGAAGTATCTTCCTAACACATCAATTGACAGTAGCATTGTCACCAGAGGTAAGGTCCTGGAGAAATATCAAATCAACACCCGTGGTGTGCTTGCAATCGCATCAGTTGTCGGGAGTAAGTTCCCAGTCATGAAGTTGGATATGAGCAGGGGCGTTCTTATTCTTGAGAACGATAAAGGCGAAGTCCTACGCTCTGACCTTGGGGAGATTAAGGCCACTACTCCTGAGCTTGAGAAGATGATGCGTGGCGAAGAAACAACCGGTAAGATTGTGATGTCCACGTTGAACATACCGCCTGAGGTTCAGCGTTTTCTTAGCTTGTTCCGCGAGCAGTTGAACATCTATGTGAAAGAGCGCAAGATTGTTTTTAATTCAGAGAAACTCTATCTTGTGTTTGGGAGGGAACGTAGTGTATAGTGCCAGACTTAGAACCCTGGAGAGGGCGTATAAGAACGCAGAGAAGAATAATAAACTTTACGCCGCTACACAGGAGAAACAACATCTGCACACCTACCAACTTCAGTTCATAAGTGGACTATTCGAGAACATCAAGGCACTTGACCTTGCAGTTACAAAGCATGAGAGTGAGTGGCGCCAGGCTGTCCTCTCTATGCTGGAGACAGAGATAATGAATGACCTGTCGTTTGTGTATCCGTCCGACGGGTATCAGGTGTCGCTGTCCTCTAAGGTTTCGCGTGGCAAGATACACATCAATGCAACCGTCACGTCTACATTCTCAAATGGGTTCCCAGGCAAGATAAAGGGTACGCAAGGAAGATTATTCCAGCAGCTTGTATCCTTTGCCGCTTTGATTGGCGTCATGTCGTTACTCGGCATTAAGACTGTCTACATTGATGAAGCCTTTTCAGGCGCATCGAAAAAGAATGTCCAGAAGTTAAATAAACTTCTGGACAGCATCAGAGAACGAGGTTTTAACCTCGTTATTATCGCGCAGGACACATCTATGGCAACGGAGCTCGAAGCTAACAGAATGTTCTTGGCGAGAACTTTGGATAACAAGACGATTGTACGGCAGGAGGATTACAATGGAGAACAATAACAATGTAACCATTCTGGACGTCGAAGAGAGCGACATTCCTCGCTTCTTTCTCGACAGGGATAAGAAGCGACTTTGCGAGAACATCATCGCAATGGTTCGTCACAATAAAGAACTTGAGAACCCACGCCTGCCTGTTGTCTTGAAGGCTGTTGGGTTTGAACCTGTGTTTGAAAAAGCACTTGCAAGCTACAATATTTATTGGCTTGTGCCTGGGTTTAAGCCAAAGCCTGATGCCGAGGTAAAGACAACAATCAGCATCAACTGGCTTGGTGCTGTCGTCACTGAGGCCATGCTTCCCCTTTATGAGGAAGACCTCGACGGGTCTAAGGAAGACCTCGGCATAATGCGTAAGATAAACGATTTCAAGATGAACTATGAGGTTGAAGATGTTGTAGTTCTTCTCTGTGGAAGCGACTCGACTCTCATAGAGAAAGCTTGGACATTGTTTAGAGATGACCCCGAGCTGTCACTCATTAGAGCATTTGCTCCAGAGAAAGTAATTCGTAAGACAAGCGTCGTCAGCGGGGGCCTTGACATCGGTGTCTATGCCCAGCGCATGTTTGAGTATCGTGACAGTGACGTGTACGATATTCATCTTCTACGCAGTGTGCTTAAGGATATCGACACCGAGATTACTCAGAATGGAAAGCACGTTTTACAGATAATCTCCTCAGACGGTTTGAAGGCAGAGCAAAAGTTGCTCATGCTCTATTGCGTCTTGAAGTATCGTTTGCCGCCTCCGCTCATACATACGTTCAAGAACGACTATGTCAACAACAGTTTGATATACCCACTTGGTAAACTGTCGCTCTATGAACGTATAATGTGGCTTAGGGACTTGCCGCAGATTGTCGGGTACATTGGCGAACATATGCATTACACATGCACCTGTCTCGTGGACGCCAAGATTTACCCCGGCATACACAACATGTATGCTGTACGTATTGACCCAACCACTGGGGCGTTCAAGGCTTCTCGAATGAGTGAAATCGGTGTCGCAGACGGTCCCGTCAAAGCTTTCATCAGTAAGGGTCTTGAACCCTGGCTGTTCAAGGGAACGCTCCTTGACTATAAGATGCTGTTCAAAGGAACTGGTAATCCTATAACGAGTGAGCCTCAGACCGCTGGACTTGTTATCAGCGGCGGCGATGCAATGGCCCATGACTATAACATGGACAATGCTCTCATTGACCTGTTCACGCAGATTGACGAGATGTCCGTTCAAGACACTGGTGAACACCTGTATCTATCCATAAAGAACACAGTGCTATCTAAGTACACGAAGGATTGCTTTATCCTCATGTACTGTCCTGAGGCTTCGGCAGTCCACTGCCAGATGACCTCCGAGTACATAGGCGTTGTTAGGAAAACACTCGACGAAGATAAGTTCCCATGCTTCATTGATAGCGGGCTTGAGCTCGCTATTGAGCAAGGCGAGAAAGCCGCCAGGCAAGAGGAGATTCTTCGTAGTGCGCAGACAACAACTGCGCTAACAGTGACTTCGCCTTATCAGTCTTTTAGTGGTGCTCTTGCAAGTACCGTCCAAACTTTGCGTCCAGCTATCGACCTTGAGGTCGCTCTGGCGATGAACCTGCTTAGTCCGTTTAAGTCCGGTCTTGGATATTACGACATGTCCCTTAGGTGCATGAAGAACATCGTGCCTATTGTGACGACTCCTGACTCTCCGTTGTATGACGACCCAGAGCTCTTGAAGCATCTGTCATTAACGAACATCAGGAAGTCGAATAAGAAGATTTCCAAGGACACTACGATTAACAGCTTCGGGACGCTCGCTGCATCCGGGGATGAAAATCCCGGAATACCTGTTACAATAGAGGCTTTCAAGGGGTGCAAGTTGCTATGACAAACGACATCAATCTCATGTCCCTCGCTAATGCGGGGGACAACCCTTTGCCGAAGGAAGAGGAAGTAGTCCTTGACCTTGGTGGAGGAGACACGCCGCCATGGGACGAGGGTCCTACGACTTCTGGCGAAGCGACAGACTTTGAAGAAGAAACGCTGGAAATATACAAGAAGGCTGAGAGGTTTAAGAAGCTGAAGCTTCTCTCAGGTAACACAATACCTGGCGACCTTGAGGACTATGTTGACAAGACTTACGGAAAGCTTGGTCGCCAGCGTCTGCTCCTTGCTAAATACGTCATGCGGGTTATGCGATACAACACTTCGCCTGACGTGATGTTGATGCTTGCATCAACTAAAAGGGCGAAGGTCGTGATTGCCACTGCAGGTGCAGGTAAAACCACTTCGTTACAGGTTCAGATACTGATTGACAAAATGCTCGATAAAGCACTTGGTACCAATGAACTCGTTCCGGAGCTTGTCGAGGGTACAGCTGTAACCATGCCGCGTATCCTATATCTCAACTACAATAAGCACAACGTCAAGCCTATCGAGGACCGGCATACAGCTGTCGTGGCGGCACTCAATAAAACATTGAAGCCTGCCGATAGGATTGATGACTCTATCGAGTCTTCGACTGTTCACGCCTTTTGTCATAAGTGGCTGACCGCTTTCTCTCACGACATTGAGTTGCCTGAGCTTCAAGTAATCTCAGACGAGGATAAGACTAAAGTCTGGACAGCTATTATTACCCCACGATGGAAGAAGTTCTATGGGGACAATCAGGTGTGCAACGTCGAGTACACCGTACTCGATGAACTTTATACCTATAAGGTTGAGTCAATGCTGGACTGGGACGAATTCTTCAACACAGCTAAGTTCATCGACTCTGAGCTTAAGGAAGAGTTCGTGAAGTCATGCATTAAGAAGTACGACTCCATGAAGCGCCAGATGAAGTTGATGGACTTCACCGACTATCTCGTCTGGACCATTGAGACCCTGCAAAAGTATCCTGAGTTTAAGAGGAAACTGCAGGAGCGCTATCGCCTGATAATTGCAGACGAGAACCAGGACTTCACTCGACTGATGAACGAGCTTCTTCTTGAGCTCTACGACCCTGATGTCAATCGCCTTGTTGTCGTGGGTGACCCAGACCAGACGCTCTACGAGTTCAAGGGTGTGTCGCCTGATAATGTGGTCAATCTAATGGAGAGACTGCGTGAGGCCGAGCTCCTCGGTCTTGATACGAACTATCGCTGCCCTGATAAAATTGTCGAAGGTGCCAAGAAGATATTGGACCTCAACGTCCTGCGCTTCGAGAAACCTATCAACACTGTTAGGACTGGTGGGGAGTTCATATGTCACCCGCTGGCTATTTCGTCCTCCGAGGAGCAAAGTCGCCAGGTTATCCAGCTCCTCAAGAGAATGGGTTCATCGGAGTGGTCGCACACCGTCATTGCCTATCGGAACAATCAATCGTCAGTATTCATTGGCGAGGAGTTGTTCTATGAGGGTATCCCGTTTAAGATACTCGATGATAGACGACCGTTCAACAACAATGTGTTCCGCCAGCTCAATCAGGCCATTAAGGCTCTAAAAGAGAAAGATAACTTCGAGCTGAATAAGCTATTGTATCGGTTCATGCCTGTGACCCGCGGTGACTGGGAGAAAGTCTTGGAGCTGAATAGACAGGCAAGGCGCAACCACTTGCACGACCTGCTCATACCCTACAGTGAACTTCCGAAAGGCACTGCGGAGGCGATGCGCTCGCTTATCCGTATCTCCGAGGTTGTTGACTCAGCAGCTGTCTGTGACTACATCGGGCGCCTTGTGGAACTATACCGTCTTTACTACTTCAACTTCATGTTGCAGTCAGCGAACCCCATTGCACCTGAGAAGTCTATGGACGCCATGTATCTTGAGCGCGCCTTGAAGTTCTTCAACCGTCAGCTCACTTGGGATTACATGCAGAAGGAGCTTGTCGAGAGAAATGTGGACTCCGAGTTCGGCGTTACACTCTCTACGTTCCATGGGCTGAAAGGGCTGGAGTTCGACCATGTAATCGCCATTGACTTCTCTGAGTCACTGTTCCCGAACTTCGCCAGCATTGAGCAGAAGTACAAACCCAATACTGCAATTGCTGAGAAAGAAGCGGAGAACAGGCTGTGCTATGTCCTCGTGACACGTGCCATAAAGAACATGCACATGTTCTATCCAGAGTCCGACCCATCAATCTATGTATCCATTCTGACGAAGGATAACGCCGTGTCGAAGCCGAGTTCAGATATATCCAATCTGGACCTCGGAGCGGCAACTTCGCCATCAACTGTAATGACGTCTAAGGCTGACTTCTTGAGTAAACTTCTGAACGGTAGGAGGTAACAACAATGACTGTCATGGAGTATATAAACTCTGACATGTTTACGCCTGTCTACCAGAATAAGTTGCCGGAGGCCAAGTCGGCGTCAATAAGCGCAATATGTAAGGAGCTCTACTACACCATCAAAGCCGGAGAGAAAATCTTCATCTATGGCGATTACGACATGGACGGCTTCTGCTGTAACATGGTGTGGGACGAAGTTCTATCTACCCTCTACTCTGTCGTTCCGGAGCATTTTCAGTACGGCAGACGCCAGCACACTGTCGACAGTGATATTGTCGAACAGGTGAGAAAGTCTTCTGCCAGAGTCGTAATCATCTGCGACTCTGGCTCTGGACGAGAAGACAAGACAGTAATCGACAGGCTTCGCATGATGGGCAAAACTCCGATTGTAATTGACCATCATGTGTACGCCGGAGATTATGTAAAAGACTTGGACCATTACCTGATGTACAATGCCTATGAAGAACGTGGGATACTTGGCGGGCATGAGATTTCCGGAGCCTATGCTTGTCTCCTCGTAGCATCTAATCTATGCGAGCAATATTTTCATCGCACAGTTTCATATAATGCGATGGTCTACGCGCTTGGCTCTATGTACTCGGACGTAGTCGACATGTCTTCGCCAGTTGGTAGAGCACTCTATAATGCAGTCACTCTCGGCAATATGCCTGGACCTAACTTGTTCAGAGCACTGAATAAGTGGAACTATCAGTTCACTCGCAGGTTCTTCTCTTACATAATAGGACCAAAGATAAATGCGTGCTTCAGAACTGAGACATATAGATTGCTCAATCGAGCCATGGCGACGCGGGATAGATACACACTTAACAATCTTTCATCTGAGTTCGATAGTGTTCACGGAGAGTCAAAGAATATCGTGAGCTACACTATTGGATTGTTTGATGTTGAGAAGTATGGCGATATCACTTTCGCCGTGCATGAAATGAACAGCGAAACGGCCGCCCTTCACGTGAGAAACTTTAGCGGACTTATTGCCAATCAGATTGCCAAGGAAAATAAGTGCGTTGCCGTTGTTACAATCAAAGTCGGAGACATATACTACGGCTCATTTAGGGACTTCTACAATCGTAAAATGCTGAACACCTTCAGGGCTTTCTGCAAGGCTGAGGGGCACGACCAAGCGTTTGGCATACAGTTCACTAACATCACGGAGTTTCGTCGCTATCTTAGAATACTATCAACACAGCTCGAAACTGGGAGTGCGCGTGATTACACTGTTCTCGCCGGTAGCATGATAAAGGACAAGGACGACGTGGAGACACTCGCCATGTATAATGAGTACATGAATGTTCAGCCGAGAGTTGACATCACCTATCGTTGTCCATACGCCAGGCTTGTAAAGTCCACATCGTATCGAAAGTTCTACGATGTCGGACTTCCATATCAAATCCAATCGACTAACCCTGTAATCGCAGGCTCAAATGTTCTGCTTGAACCCTGTATTTGTAGTGCAGTAGAACTGCGCTGCGTTGACTGAATGGTGGTGAGCTAATGAAGATTGTTCATATCTATGCGAAGAACATAAAGATGTTCGTCGATGCAGTCGAGGATACTGACTGCCGATTGAACGCTTCGACAGACTTGAACTACTTGATTAGCTCACTACAACGCTATAATGTGCGCGACGTGCTTGGACTTATAATCTTCTCCAATCCAATGACGAAGAAGTGTTTAAAACTAATGCACGCGTTCGACGACTTGTTCGTCTTTAAGAGGTTGCCTATAATTATCATTTCCGATGATGCTGACGAGCTCAAAGAGGCTGGGTACTTTAAGGTGAATAACTCAGACCTCTACACTGTTAACTCTGAAGATAATAGCATATCGGATATTGATATCAATAATATATTTACAACGCTTATTGCATCGAGTGATGAAGTGTACGACCTCAGCGCCATTCCTGCAGAGAAGAAGCTGAGAGACTACGCGAGAACACATGGCGAAAAGACTGAGCGCCAGATGTCACAACAGCTGGTAGAATTATTAAAGTACCTTGGAAGGAGTGAGATAGATGAACATAACAGTTCTGGACAACAGCGCGAGTTCTCAGAAAACTACTCAGGCCCCTCAGCGGAAGACCTCGCGAAATTCTCGGAGCGCGGGGTTCAAACCCAGTAGAACGACAGCCCCGAGTAGTCAGGCCGCCAGGCGTCCTGCTCCTACCAAGCCTGCTACTGAGGAGACTACGGCAGCTGAGTCTAAGCCGTTGCAGTCTGCTGACGAACTTCTCGAAGCAATGGACACCGCTTCGGGTGTCGCTACACAAATGGATACAGAGCTGAACGGAGCTCACGAAGATGCTGATAGTGGTATGACCTCGTCTACGACTGAGGACGATGAAGCTACGGAGGCAGAGGAAGCGGCTCCTGTGCATGCACCTCGTGCGAAGATATCTACGTCTGGACGTCGCAGTGTTAGTGACATTGTAGATGATGGGCCTGACGATGATGAAGACGATGACGATTTCGAGGACGAAGATGATGACGATGATGATTTTCGTCCTGGAAAAACTATCGGTCGTCGCTCTAATATCCAGCCACCCAAGTCAAGACAGAAGAAAGTTGAACCTGCACCGTCTGCTAAGAAGAGACAGCCTGAGCAGAAACCTGCGCAGAAGAAGCAACCTGCACCGCCTCAGAAGAGACAGCCTGCGCCTAAAGCACAGCCGCCTAAACGTAGGCCTGTAACTGTTGAAGATGAGGACGAAGACGACATGCTTGTCAGCCGTCCTGCAAACGATAAGCCTGGGCGCCCTCAGGTCATTGTGAAGCAGGAGTCGTTCCTTTCGCAGTTTGTAGTAGTTATTGAGGTTATTGTCGGAGCAGGCCTCGCCTTCTTTGGCGGTACTCAAATCGCTAACATTTTAATTCAGCGACTTATGAATGGCTGACAGGAGGAGGTTAAAGAAAGATGATTTCCCCTGTTGACTTTAAGGTTGCGGACTTCACAGCTAACCTCAGTCCTCAGATGGCGGCCTCTCTTACGATGGAGGACCTGCATGGTTCAGAGCTGATAGACAATCTGATACTCTTGAAGTTCGTGGACCCTGCGGATATTCAGAGCATCTTGCGGACTAAGTACAGTCTTCCCTTCACGATGCTGAAGATAGACCCAACACCTGAGGACTTAAGGCAGTTCGCCGATAAGTATAAAGTCCTGCTTCAGCGTAATAGGGACACCCTTGTGTGCTATCTCCCTCTTGGACTTCAGCTTGACAACGCCGCACTTGAGGTTGATATCCCGAACTACCGTATAAGGTATATCTACATTCCTGACTCGGATTACAACCTCATAAAGACTGGTTTGTCCAGTGATACCATTTCGAGACGAATTGCGGATTTCCGTCCGCTCCTCGTGTTTCGTCGCTTAGTCATTGACTGCCTGATGCGCGGCGGGACTGACTTACATATGCAGTCACGCTATGTGAATAAGCTTCCTGCGCATTTCATCTTCTACCGCATCAAGCGTGAAATGACTGCGTCGAACTTTCATATTGACTACGACATGATGCAGAGGGTTGTCAAAGACGCGGTCGGAAAACTCTCTACTGCATCTGCCGCAGATATCGACTCGCAGTACGGTGTCACTACTCAGATACCCGACCTGTTCAAAGATGGTACAACTGATGTGCGTTTCCAGTGCATTAGAAATAATGCCGGCCTCATGGCGGAGTGCGCCATTCAGAGCATCACGACTACGAATATGAAAGTAGACGAACTCGGCTTTCCTAAGAGTGACGTGGAGCTCATCCGTACTATCTCCAAACGTCGCACTGGTTTGACCCTTGTTACTGGTGAGATGCGTTCCGGTAAGAACACCACAATCATGGCGATGGTCAATGAGATTAAGGACGACCCTATCAACATCGTGGAGTATTCAAACCCTGTCGAGGTTCGTATGAGCCACAGCCAGCTTGATTATCGTGGTGACATCGACTTGCTTCTGAACCACATGAAGATGGCGAAGAAGTTCGACATCGACATCGCTATACTCAACGAGATACCTAACTCTGAAGTCGCTTTCGCCGTGCGTGACTTGGTTAACTCCGCCATTGGTGTAACGACCACTACGCACATCGACCGCTTGTGGCACGCACCGAATAAGCTGAACGAGTTCTTCGAGAAGGACTATAAGACCATAATCTCTCAGCTTAACGCTATCATCAATCATAAGATGTTTAGGCGTTGGTCTGGTCCTGACCTCGTGAAACGTATGCTTTCACCGGAGCAGGGAGACTTCGAGAAGTTCGCGTACAAGGCCGGAGTGCGCCAGTACTTCGTGCCTAAGGACGCATCTAAGATGAAGTACAGTCTTCAGCCGCTTGTCGAGATACTCGTTATCACCGACGAGATGAAAACCGCCATGCTTAACTATGATGAGCTTTGGCGTGCTGAGCAGATGCTTCGTTCGCACCTTGAGAGAGCTCACGCTACTATCGAGAATAAGCTCGCAGAGTATATAAATAGTGGCTTGTGCTCACTCGACGAAATGCGTCTAATCTATTAAGGAGGTTGTTGTAAAGTGCCAAACATAGGTAATAAGAGGCCGCCCACTGCCGTATCAACGAAGGGCAAACATACTCCTGAGGCTCAGAGAAGACGCCGCGAGACAGACGACGATGCACCTATCCGCGCCAGCGATATGAGGCGTCAGCAACAGCAACGTCCTCCTAAACCCACCGTGCCTAAGGCCGACCCGTTCTCCGATGGTATTGTGTCCATTAGATTAAAGGACGCCACGGTTGTTCCTCGTGTCGGTGGAGACGAAGTAACGCTCCTTCGTGAGTTCCTGCAATACTATACGGAGGAAAATGTCCATGTAACTAACATCATGACGAGGAATTCCTTCATGAAGAAGGCGGGAGGTAGACTATTATGATAAAGAAGCTTATCCTCCTCGTACTCGCCATCGGTGCGGCTTATGGCGCCTTGCTTTCTCCGTACAGCTACAAGGCGAACGAGAATGTCCCACAGGAAATCAAACAGGTGCAGATGGAGCTCAATGACGCTGAGGTTAACTCAGTTAAAGCTCGTGAGGAGATGCATAACGCTAAAGCGACGTTTGATAACAACCACAGTTTTGACGTTGCGTACAATGACCTCTCTAAGCTCTCTAAGCTCTTGAGCATAACAGCTGGTATCTCGGTGTCTGGCATGTCTGCATACGACCCTGTGAGTCAGATGGAGATAGGGCCCTGTGACCCTGAGAGTGGTGCTGAGCTTCCTGCGGCTATCCTCATGAAGTTGGTTGTTGACGATATCAACGGCGGGCTTCGTGTGGTTAATCGACTTGAGCTTCCGGTAATTTCCCTCACAGTGAATGAGCCCGGCAACATTGATGTTATCTTCTTGACTGGAGGTGACATCGATGCCTAATGCTCTGTTTGTCGACGTCTCTAATCTGAACACACTGTTTAAGGTTGGAGACAGGTTTGTGCTTGGGACCAGTTACCTCTCCTGCCCTGACCGTATCGCCATTGATGCGCAGGCACTTGGGGCTTCTTACGATATTTATTTGTCGATGCTTCCGAGGCCGAAGGGTGAGGGCGACGGTGTCATATCCGCCTTGTCTATCGGCGGTGTTCCGTTCACCGTTCTTAAGGAGGAAGTCGATAAAGTTATCAAACTTGTCGAGAATACTCCTGGCGTCGGTACTGTATACATTTGCAATGCCCTCGCTAACTTCGCCATCAACGCACGTGTGCCGAAGTTTGAGTCCGTCATAAACTATGGTAGTCGAGTCGCCCTGTTCTCGGTCAAAGATAAAATGCTGGAGACGCTGAAGGTCTATGACTCTCAGTCCGCGCTCTTTGAGGATAAAGGCGAGGAGTTTACTTGCTATGGCGACATCGACCTTCTCGACGTTGACGCCATGAAGTCCCAGTACAGCGAACTCTCCGAGTGCAGTAAGTCTGCACTTGTTGCACTGGCTCCGCTGATTGCCTCATATCACTCTCCGTACAATGTTGATATCGAGACTGTCAAAGCGCAGCTTGGGCTTGGAGAGTACGCCGGAACTGTTAAGGAAAAGCCTGAGCCTGAAGAAGAAAGAAGACCCGCACCTGTCTACACGCCGCCTGTTGATGAAGAAGAGGACGACGATGATGATTTCGAGGAGCGTGAAGCGCCCCGTAGGGTTGTTGTACGTAAGGCGAGACTTAGTGTCGTCAATGTACTTCTGACTATAATCATTATCGCTGGGTGCGCCTGGACTGGCATCGGCTACGGACTGAGTAAACATGCTGGAGACGCCGACGCTATCCGAGCTGAGCTTACACCCTATCAGACTCAGACACATCACGATAACGTCGTGGCTGAGATGTGGACAAATGCTTACGGGTTCACGCAGGAAGTGCTCGACCTCGTTGACGTGGTGAATGGCTCTGAACTCGGCGCTCACATCTATGCAATCAGCGCTACAACTGACAGCATAGTTATCGAGTGCAATGCTGCTAACTCAGATATAATGACACAGCTTGTCGGAGTAATTACTGGGAACGGCTACTCTAATCCAACTCTGAATGAGCTTGATGCTGTTCAGTCCGCTGACGGAACGACCAGCTACAATTATCGCCTGACAGTGGCGAAATAAATATATAAAAGGAGATAAAGACATGAGCGAAGAAATCATCAACGGAAAGGTGAAACCTATTTCGATGGACAGTGCAAATGCAAAGTTTGTGAAGTTCAATCGGGATATGGTCACCGACTACAACACCCTGTGCTCCTACATCAACAGCCTCATTTTTGGACGCGAGGCTGTTGGTGGCGACAGCCTGACTGTTCACGGCTACACCACTCATAAGGTGGTGTACGCTGAGGTCTCCGGCTACACTCCTGAGACTGTGGCCGAAGTCGTGAAGAGCTATGAGGCCGCCGGGTTCAGCACGGTTCAGTTCGGCATCGATGCGGACTCTGAGTCCAACATCCACTTCCTCGGCGTCATGTGGGACGAGAACATCAAGGTATCAACCACCGAGCTCGACACCCTGATAAAGTTCTTCGAGGACGAAGCGGAAGGCGACGACGCCTTGGCGGATACTGCCGAGACGATGGACGGCATCGCTGAGGTCGACTCTACGGAGAAGCCTGACCTCATGGAGCATATGGTCGCTGGGACCACGGAGGAGTTCCTCACCAGGCGTGCGGGCGAAGGTGACATTCACCCTGAGCCCGCCATGCATTCCGACTTCGAGACGGATAATATGGAGCCCGTGGTAACTGGCTTCAAGCCTGCTGAGGTCGCGATGCTTGATATACCTGGTGATGACTTCGACCCCGACATGCCGTCCGGCGTGCCCGACTTCGGGAGTATGACAGCTGAAATCCCTACCCGCAGCGACGAGGCTTACCTCGGCTAATCCTTGAAGCTTGGATTTCACTGAGGCGTAAACGATGTCTGTGAACGCTTTAACCACTCGGTACTGGGTCTGTTTGAAGCGGTCAGGTCCTCCCAAAATCTAACGAGAGATTGAGCTGTGGGATAGACACTCGTTGACTCCGACTGCATTATTGAATTGTCGATATGCTGTCGCTTGGCGTCATGCAGTGCGCCTTTTCAATCTACGCCATCGTTGACGGTGGTGAGACACTACTGGTGGCGTAGCCATTGACAAACCGTATAAATATAGAGGGGTGGATAGTTATTATCCACCCCTTCGTCGTCTGATACAAAAGGAGATTTAGAATGGATAACCCTATACTCGCTAAAGCAACCATTTCCGCATATGGTATGAGTTTCAGCGGTGATCTCGATATCCCATGCGAAGATATCCTCCTCAGACATCCGAGAGATGTACATACTTGGCATCAGTCAGACTTTCTTAATATAGCACTCGCATGTGCTTCCTTTGTACTTAATGTGCAAAGCGACCCAGAGCTTGCTGTAAATGCGCGCCCTATTGTAGTTACCATCGACTACACAGAAGAAGTCAATGATGCCGCGTTTGAGAAGTTTATTATCAATGCTGTTGGTTCTGGTATCGACGTGCGTTCTATTGACTTCGTTACGCATACCGTCGCTATCAACATCGGTCTCAAGACCATGAGCGATAATACCTTAACTTCTGTGATAAACCGCAGTCTCTCACGCTTCGCAGACAAATATGAGGGAAATAAGACTATTCCGGAGACAATAACAATCAGGTAAGAAGATAAGAAAGAGGTACAGAGATATGTCAGCTCCACTTTTAGCGACGAAGCGCTTTGACCTTATGCCCTTGCTCGTCAGAAACGCTCCTCAGATGTATTCCAGATGGTTAACCGATAAGGAGGTCGCCAGGTTTTGTACCTGGACCCCAAATCGCAGTATGGAGCAGGCAGTCTCCTATGTTGAGTCAGAAGTCGAAAGAGACAAACGTGACGACTACTTCGCATGGGGAATGTACTTTGACTCATATAAGAAGAACTCCTACCACCCGCAAATCTTTGGGCAGATTACACTCGCCGTGAACACAAAGACTTCAACTGGTTCTGTCGAGTTTGTAGTCATGCGCCCTGAGTGGAACAAGGGCTACGCAACCGAGGCTGTTGCTAAGGTTGTTGAGTTTGCTCTGCATAATCTCGCACTCCGACGTGTCATTGCGACATGCAATGTGGAGTGCATAGCGGCACAGCATGTGCTTGAGAACGTTGGCATGAAGAGACTCTACGAGTTTCACATGCCTTGGAAGACAAAAGAAGGGTGCAACATGGTGCGCTATCAGGTTACGCGCGAGCAGTATTTTGGCGAATAGTGCAGGTTGAAAATACCTCTGCTATAATACTACTGAAAGGATGAAGTAAGAACCATGTTAGGAGAAAGCAGGATTAAGAAGGGGTCCGGCATCGTTATCAAGGAGGGTAACTCACTGTCCAGCAGTGTTAACCTCATTGCTGGTATCGACGCTGGTTCCACCGAGACTCGCGTATGCTTGGCTGACGCTACCGACGCCGAGCTCTTTGCGAACGAGTCGAGAGTGAAGGAGGCCCTGCAGGCTTTGGGGAAAGTCTACACCATTCCTTCCACCTATGCAACTACAATGGACAACAGAGAGATAATCCCTGCGAGTCAGAATATCGAGGACAACTATGACAGTACCATCATGATGGTGCGTGTGTCTGCTGAGCACCCTATGGTCACGCGGCACCGTGTTCTCCGTGGGAAGAAGATGCGCGACGCGACTGGTCTGGTCGCCAGGTATCTCGACAGCAGTACAAACAAATCGGATAACCCGATTTTCTACATAAACATTATCGACGCCCTTGGCTATGCCATCATGCATAAGTACAACGGTGCCATTCCGAGAACGGTCAACGTTCAGATGGTCTTGTCAGTCAGGCCGAAGGAGCAGACCTCTATCTGCCGTGACCGCATGATTGAAAACATCATCGGTCAGTTCATCTTCTCGTGGAAGAACACAAGCATCACGCTAAACATTCAGAGCATCGACTTCACAACGGAGCCGGAGGCACAGGTGTTCGGCACTACAACTATCTGCGACCTGAAATACACGGAGAACCCCGACACCGGCGAAAGCTTCAAGGAGCTGGCCGACAGGCTTTCCAACTCTCGTACATACATTCACATCGAGGGTGGTGGCTCCTCTATCGGCGTCGAGGTGGTTCGTGACGGTCAGCTGGTCGACAGCTGTTCGAGCACGTTCCAGCTCGGCGGGAACTACCTCTGCCAGATTTTCATCGACAGGGTTCGTGAAAGCATCGGAAGGACGGTGTCTGTCGACGCCGCGAATGAAGCCCTCGTTACTACGCTCCTGCGTGATGGGCGTGATACCATTGATGTCAACGGCATCGTGGCGGACTGCAAGAACCAGTTGGCTCTCGACATTGTCGAGCGCCTGCGCCACAATGTGATTGACCTCAATCACTGGCTGTCCTTGCAGGACGTTGAGTTCATAACACTCGGCGGAAGGCTGTTCCGTCAGGATAAGAGAGGCAACACAATCAGCACCTATCTGAGGGAGTATATACAGCAGATTTCTCCTAACACCGACGTAATCGTCTTGACGGAGAACTGCATACCTCAGGGCAACCTCGTTATTGGTTTGAACGCCGATAACGAGAGTGCCACAGCGTAAGTTCAGCGAAATCTTTGCACCCTGGGCGCCATGTGTTCAGGGTGCATATAAAGTGGAGGAATACCTATGCCAATCTATGGAAGGTTTGAACTCAACGTGACAGTCGCTACACAAGAGGAACTCGATAAGATTGCTGAAGCGGTGTACAGCGGTCTCGCAGAAGCTTGTATCAAAGATGTCGTTCTTTGGGATGGCGCCTTGCAAGGTAAGCGTGATGCTGTACGCTCAGAAAGCAATGTCGAGCTCAAACGCATAGATACTGGCGCGGAGTTAGGAACTTCACTGACACCCATCGTAGAAAAGAAAGAAAGAGTCACCGGCGTGATGGGCCGGGGAAGAATGGGGAGGCGACCTGGATGATAACACCGCTTATGCACATTCTCAGCTGTCTCGATAAGGACTATTCGATGGTCTCACCGTTGAGTATCCTCTACCTGAATAAGGTCGATAGGGACGTAATAATCTCCGAAGCTAAGAGAATGTGCGACATGCTTTTCGATGGCGACATAATTGCCATCGACGACCAGCCGAGCCTCGATGGAAGGTATCTGGTGAGCAGAGACCAAGTTGTCAACGACTCGTATAGAACTATCAATGTCTATACTCAGCTCCTGCTTACACGGATACGTGACTGTGCGAGAAAGTACGTTGCAGACGTGAACAACGTGGCTAAGCAAGAGGACGATGAGGACCTAAGCGCCGAGTCAACCGTTCTCAACATGGAAGGCAACCCGGAGTATGTATACAAGTTTGTGTACACTACGATGCGAGGCGCCACCCAGTCGAACTTTGGCAGCAAGATTGAGAAGTTGCAGGAAATCTATTCTGTACTCATTTCGCATACCGATGTCCAAGAGGGCGACGATAAGGCTATGCTCGACAGGCTTGGCGCTCAGGCTCAAATGAACTATTGGCGTACACTTCTAATGCGCGATTACATGCAGGCGTTTCGCACACTCCCTCCTGAGTTCAATGCAACTACGGTGGAGGAAATCAGAGAGGACTTACAGAGTCTTGGCTTCTATGGCTTTGTCAATCCTCTTGAGATGTATAATGCCTTTTCACGTTCCCGCATTGGAAGAAAGTCCAATGTCGTCGTTGAGCCTACGTCCATAGAGTTCCTTCGTGACGCAATACTTGCTGGTGGAGGTAAGGTAGAGTGAAGAGTATCATCGACGTTTCGTCAGTGGTTTATGCTGGCCACGCCGGCAGACCCGACATGCAGTTTCAGGGATTTCCTATCGGTGGACTGAATAAAATACTGCGCCTTATCTACTCTGAGTTGTTTAATGGGAGCGTCGCCTTGTGTTTCGATGGCGGTAATATCCTTAAGAAGGAGCTACTTCCGACGTATAAGGCAGAGCGTATTCCTGACTACTCAGTTATGGCGCAGATTGACGTCCTCAAGGAAATACTGACTGGGTGTAACATTCCGTTCTACTTCGACCCGAAGTACGAGGCCGATGACTTCGTGTACAGTGTTGTCAATCAGTGCACTTGTCTCGGCGATAAGTCGGAGATTAGGGTTTACTCCGACGACAGGGATATCTCTTGCTGTGTCAAGCCCAACTGTTCCGTCTATCCTGTCTCGTCTCATGGCACTATCATCAACATGTCGAACTACTCAGAGCATGTGGTTCGCGACAGGAGTATTCCGTACAACAGTATCTTGCTGTGGAAGATTTTCCATGGCGACGCATCAGATAAATATAAGGGGATTACAATCCCCGGCGTGAACTTCGATACTTTTGCCCATGACTATATCGCGGAGGTTTCACCATTCATTGAGAACGGCAGCTTCCCTGATACCTACTATGCAGAATATGAGGTCCTTGAAGCTTTTGTCAGCTCTTACAACGGGTTGTCCAGCGAGGGCGCAAAGAAGACATTTCTTGAGCAGGGGCGCATTGTGTTCCCCTACAAGTTGGAAACCTTGACATCAAGCATGGACGATGTCGTCGCCGACTTGCAAAAGGGTATGACTGTTCTGCAAGCTGAGCAGAAGCATATGAAGTTCTTTGACAGCAGTTCGATAGATGGTGCTCGCTTTGAGTTCGTTACTTCGATGCTTAACCATCGTGGTAAGCTTATGCGGCGGCATCACAAATATAACGAGGACGATGCTGAGGGCGACGAGGTTCGTAAGTTCTTTAGCCTAAGAGCTAAGGACTTGTCGTCCGGTGTGTTCGCCGCTGAGCGGTATAAAAATCGCCAGGCCATAATGCCCCAGACTGAAGTCCTCAAGAATATGGACTTGCCTATATGATAAGAGGGGTGATTACAGTGGGGCATGACCGCGTATACGACCTGTATTTCCGTGTGAGGACTTCTCAGTTGGAAAACGGAACTTACAGCCTGGAGTTCTTGAATTGGATAAAAGCTGGCGTGGCGTACAATATTCGTGGCGTCGAGGTCAGCTCAAGAAAGATTTCCTATTTTGCTGAGCTCTATGGTAAAGTAATGTCGGGTGAAGATATGCACCCCTATACACGGGAATTGCGCGTCGCACTGTCTCGCTTCTACGAGGACTTATATAGGCTTTACCACGACCATGTAACCGCGGCGCGAAACGCTGCTGGTAAGAAGGGAAACGGTTCTATACCGTTGATAACTAATCTGCTCTTAGTTCCTGCTTTTGAGCAGACTCCGTTTATGAGGGACCTGTTCCCAACGAGGGAAGTAATTATTGATGATTATGTACCTCAACACCCACTGGAGATGAACAGAGAGCAGGATACCATTCACCTTGAGTCAAAGGACGTCTGGTACAAAGCAATGGCGCTCTACTACGACTGTGGGGTTAAAACCTCTATCAAGGCAAACAGTGGCGCCAGCAATTCTGAGGAAAGTGCTTTCCTGTTGGAGGTAACAAAATGCCAGTGACAGATACTGAGCGGATTACTATGAGGGTGCCCCTTAATATGGGGCACCTGATTGGCAACACGCTGAGACAATACGCCATGCGTGGCAGCCACACATGGCAGATAGCCGCGTATAATGTCGGGCCCAGAGCTGGTAGCTATGGCTTTGCAAACGAGCTTAGTTTTAGCTGTCTTGACCTTCTTAAGGGTGTGCTCATATGTAATGATAAGCCCGAACCTGGGAAGGAAAAGAAGTGCGTGTTCCAGCTAAAAGGCAACGAATACGTATGCGGCGACATGAAAATCGTCAACCTTGGCAATCTCGGAATAACATCTATGAACGTGTGTTTGGTCTGCGCAAGTGGAACACGCACGGCGGAGCAAAATTTTGAGGTTGCGAAAAGGCTGTGTCCTGCGGAACAATCGGACTTTGTCGCCGTGCCGAGCCGACATACAAGGGCCATAAAATTCCGCTACGAAGTAACACCGTACGATTTAACCACAGAGATACTGGATATTGAGGCGACAGCTGGAGTGGTCAACTTCGCCCGTAGCGCCGCTATTCAGTCTCTCCAAGAGCTCTCCATGCAGGTTCAGCCCGCATAACGAATATGGGCACTAAATCTGAGTATGCCCCTGTATTCGGGTTGTATCTAAACCCTGCTGACCTACGCATTTTGTATGATAATACTGCGTTGAGCACAGTCCCAGCGTCTCAGTATTTTGAAATGCAAGCGCGTGGAGAAGGCATCGGAGAGTATCTTCCTATCCCTGATGGCACAACGCATTGGAAGTCCGCCTGGTATAAGAACTTCTTAGTTAATGCCAGCGTAGAGGGCGAGGACCTCTATGTACTGGCTAATGACGCGAGGTTTGGACTGACGTACTTTCATTATGTGTTTGCTAAAGATAAAAGACTCTATAGGTATTGCAATGATATGCCTTATAGGGTCGTAATACTCGAAAGGAGAAAAATACCATGCCCGTAACCTCTAATCTCGCGAACGTTGCCAACAATGCCAGAATGGTTGCTCCTATGGACCTCGGCGGCAGCGCTCCCAGCATCCCCGGTGACTTCACCGGTGGCATCACCACCGCGACCGGCGACCTCTCCGCCCGTATTCAGAAGGCTGTTCAGAAGTACGGCTATCTGTACGGCTATATCATGAGGTACGCTCCCCGCATCGAGTTCGCCATGCTCAAGAAGAAGAAGGACAAGGGTACCGCTGAGTACGAAATCGGCGTCCGTCAGACCCGTCCCTCCAGCATCGAGCGCGTCCTCGTGACCCTGCCCGCCATGGCTATTTGCAACGGCGAGCACACCATCGCCTCCCCTGAGGAAATCCAGCAGTGCGCCGTTGACTACAACAGGCCCGTGACTGACGTCGTGAACCTGGTGTGGGAGAAGGACGTTGCTTGCGCCTACCTGCTGGCCCTCGGCGGCATCATTCCGGAGTACAAGCCCAACGTGGTCGAGGGCGCCAGCGAGCAGTGGCCCGCTCAGCTCCTTGAGTCCGGTTCTCCCGATGTCTCCTATGTGAAGGTCACGGCTCGCAAGAAGCCCAACGCCGCCACCGGCATCACCATGAACCTGAAGTGCACCACTCGGCGTACCCTCCTCACTCAGCACAACTTCGTCGCCCTCCGCGCCTATGAGCACATTCCTCTGAAGCCCAAGGCCGACGCCGCCTTCATGTATGAGCTGAACGAGTCTGCTTTCGGCACCTGGAGGAACCGCCGTCTCAACCGTGAGAGCACTGTCTCCATGCTTGAGGACGCCATCAACCAGTGCCCGAGCCAGATTGCTCGTACCACCTACACCTTCACCGACAAGAACGGCGAGACTGTCGAGAAGAACGACGGCATCATGTCCTGCTTCACTCTCGACAAGAACGCGAAGGACAATGCCCTGAAGCTCTCCGGCGCTCATGCTGAGATGGTCCAGGCCATGACCGCGACCTCCGCGAAGTTCGTGCCCTGGTACACCGCCGCTACTCAGAAGAAGGACGAGAAGACCTCCTATGAGAGCGCGACCCGCATCGTCAAGCGCGAGTATCGTGAGACCAAGAGCGGCGACAAGAAGCTCCGCACCATTCCTCTGAACTGGCGTGACAACAAGAACGCCGAGGAGTTCGCTCCTTACGTCTCCTTCGCCGCCAACGCTCAGAGCGCGGGCTATGTGACCGCGGCTCAGCTCGACTCCCTGGCCACCGCCTCCAACCGCGGCAGCAAGCAGAAGACCAACCTGCTCGCTGACAAGGATATCAAGGCCGGCTTCACCGCCATGCTCCGCGACGACACCTTCAAGAGCCGTCTGGACGAGGCCCGTCGGGAGTTCGCCGTTCAGGGTGTGTAATCCACACTTCTGCGGCTTACCGGCAGCATAAGAAAGTGGGTAAGGTCGAAATGCGGCCTTACCCACACTACTGCATTGGCGCCGCCTAATGGGTGGCGGTGACCTGCGAAAATGAGAGATTGTGACGTCCTTGCCGGCTTGTAGGTTAGGCAGATTTTATCAGTACGAGGTTCTCGTCTAACTGAAAATCGCCGCCATAAGACCCTGCTTGGCTTGCCATGGTGCCCTTGTTACGGTTAGTTTTTCCGTTTGGCGCCGCGTAATGTAGCATTTAAGCCTGAGTGAATCGGGCATCGGATTAGCTCTATAAAAACTAAAGACTTAAGTGCTCCCAGAAACGAAGCCCCCGAAGTTAGGAATAGTTCCTGACTTCGGGGGCTTTGCCGTCTCCCTGCAAGATTTCACACTTCTGCACCAACACTGAAATATATCCTAAGGGGTGGTCGCCATGTTAACTATCAACAGTCTCGACGACGTTCGTGGGAATAACGTTGTCATTTATTCAATCAAGAAACTCCTCGCCAACCGCACATATCCTACATTCTCGATAATGTCTGGTAATATGGGCGTTGGCAAATCGACAGTCGCCAGGCTTGTCGCTGAAGCGTTAAACATGTCTGAGGCTCCTGTTCATATCTATAACTTCGGCATGGATATCAACATGAAGGAGCTTGAGGAAACTGTTTTCAAGATGAACCCTTCTGAGCCAAGGGCTTTCGTCTTTGAGGAGCTTCATGGATTGGACAAAAGTCAACAGACTGCATTGCTTACCATGCTCGACTCGCAACCCTCTAACGTTTATATAATATGTACGACTACCGAAATCTACAAAGTTCTAAGGACTATTCGTAGCCGCGCACACGTTTGGGAGTTCCGCTTGCTTGGTGAACGCCAGCTTGCTCAGCTTCTTGATGACTATCTCGAAGCCGAAGGAATAACCAATTTCTCTAAAACCGCCAAGTCCGTTCTTCTTAAGTCGGCTCGTGGTGTACCTCGTGACCTTCTAAAGAATACAGATATTGCAATCGCCGGCGAGTTTAACAGTGAGAATTTGAACCAATTATTAGGTCAAGTTTCGGAAGACCTGATTTTCGCGCTCTTTTGCTCATTAAAAACACAGTCGGTTGAGTTCACGAGCAACATATCCCAGTTGATGGATGAAGGCAGTGAGCACAAGTTAGCTCAACTGCGTGATTTCTGGACGCGTTATCTTCTCGAACAACGCGGCATTGATAACCCGACAATCTCTAAAGATAAGTTGGAGCAGCTCTCATTGTTGTTCTCGGTTGACGAGGCTATTAAAGTCGCCAGGACTTTAATCCGTGCCACAGAGGACACTCTGATGCTGGAACTGGTCGCCTTGAATATGGAGCTCACTAAAACCTCAGCTGGTTATCAGGTTGGTCAGCAAAAGGATAAGAGAGCACAGGGCACAGCGCAGGGTATTGTTACTGCTCCCTCTGAGGCTGTCGCGCGAAGGAAAGAAAACGCCAGGATTTCACCCATCAGCTTAGATGGCTATCAATTGAATTCATCGAAGGAGAAGTGATGCCATGCGTATTAAGGTTGGTAGATTAGTTGATGTTGAAAAGGACGTCAACTTAGCTGACCTCTCTCCGCTTGACAGAGTTATCGCCGCCGCTACAAATGCGTATCGTAATACGAAAATGTATAAACGCCGTTACGCTGAGACGGAGGAGAAACGCGAGGCTCAAAGACGTAAGGTCCGAGAGGCACTAACTGACTCTATACTGGCGGCGATACACCCGGAGCTTGACTTAAACAAGACCCTAAAAGATAAGGGAGATACTTGTATTGGAGTCTTGCTTAAGATACCGGCAAGGTACCACGTGTTCCTCCACGATGTGCTTGAAGCACATGAATTCGATGCATATAGCACAATGATTATACCACCATCTAAGTCATTGTGTAAGTTTAGTAATCCACCGTATCTTTTATATGTCGAGAATAGAGGAGGTGTCTAAGAAATGCGTAAGCGTTTTAAAGGCATAATCGTACGTGTGTCTGCCTTTATGCTGGTCTTGGTTATGACCATGACTGAAGCGTTGGCTGTGAACAAAGAAGTCAAAGTGTTCGGCGCCAAGTCTATTAACGACATGGGTGGGAGCGACCATCGCGTTACGATGGACGAACTCTATGATGATTACTCTGACTTTGTTCAGGTTGACACACTTCGCGAGTATTTCCATAAAGACCAACCATCTCCTGCTAAGGCCGACCTCGGCACTGAGCTGAGTTGGTTGATTGACAACAACATCATATCACGCGATAGTGTGATAATTGTCTCCAATGTTGGTGACAACACTATTCCTGAAGTCAACATTGAAAAGATGGATATTTCCCAGATAAACGTACAGAGCGTAACGAGGACCGACCTTATTATGCATCTGTATAAGGCTGTGTTCGGTCCCATCAATGCCAGGAGTATTGGCGTTGAAACTGCTAACGTTCGCGTTGATGACGGCGAGTACATAACACTCGAAGACCTTATGAAGAAGAGTGGGTTCTCTGAAGGTGTTAGCACACCTGTTGTTCCGCCGTATGATATAACCACTGAGGGCGCCAGCGGAGGAGCTGGTGGTAGTGGTGGAGCCGGAGCTGTCAGCGGTCAGGGTGGCGAAGGCGGCGAAGGTGGCAAAACCTCTACTGGCGGAAATATGACACAGCAGGCAAATAACGACTCTTCTAACTGGAGGTACCAGCCACAGGGTGATTTGTGGGAAAGTATCTTTGGTGACACTAACATCTTCATCAGCCAGAACGAGTTCACGCAGACGCAGACCGGCGGTACCGGCGGTAATGGCGGCGGAGGCGGTAACGGAGGAGAAGGCGGAGATGCTGATAAGGGCGGCGATGGCGGTGACGGTGGTGACGCTTCCGGCGGAGGCATCGACGACGACGGCAATACCATAGAGGGAACTCCTGGTGGCGACGGGGGCGATGGTGGTGACTCACTTGGTGGCGGCGGAGGCGGCGGCGGCTCCGGTGGAACTGGCGGGCAGGCCGTTACCGGTCCGAACCAGATTGACTACGAGACTGACTACAAGCAAATCTACTTCATTCCTGGCGCCGACATCCTGTTCTACAACACTAACGATGTACCTGAGCCTTACATTCGTGAAGCCTTGGCGAAGGGACTTCTCACAGGTGATAAAGAACTGAGGACTGAGGAGTTCAATAAGACATTCATTGACTTCTACTCTAACGATAACACCATTCGTGCATCGTGGGAGGGAAGCGTTCCGGCGTATGTTGTCAACCGCTCAATCAATAAGTTGAAGACTTATGCGAACGTCGATAATGTCGCCATGCAGTTTGTCCTTGGCTCTTGCTGGAATGTGTCTTACTCTAACGGCACTATGACTATCGAAAGACTCAACCCCTTCGAGGCTAAGTCTGGTTACTTCTCCTCCGAGTATGTAACGAAGATGGAAATGTACCGCTACATTTATGAGTTCCTGTACGCAAACGAGAAGGTCCTCTCGGACCTCGAACGTGATATCGTGAACTATAAGTATGGTACTCAGCTTGAGGGCATTGTGAACGGTGAAGATGCTGAAATCATTGAGTATCTGATTGCAAAGGGAATTATCAACTATGATATCTCCACGGAATTTATGAACCTTGGTAACCCTGTGCACTGGTGCGATTTGATTAGTATGCTCTATCGCCTGGCGAATAAGAACGCTCGCTATGACTTCTCCGTCATTCAGCTGACTGACTCTGAAGCTGCTTGGAAGGCTCGCGGCTTTGGTCCTCGTACGCTAACTGCTGTGCCTTCGTCTTCGACTGGTACTATTAGGTTGGCGGACGAGAATGCTCCGGACTTTAATGGAGACAATGTTCTTATATCCGAAGAAGTCGGCGAGTCATTTGAGGCAGTTGCAACATCTAAGGTAGACGACGGTTATAACTTTGTTAACTTCGGAGACCCAACTGACAACACGATAGCTACCGCGAGCACATCTGATATGTACAGCTATCGGTACACTTTCACAACAACTGGTCTTGCGCTGACTCTTAATGATGCTACTTCAACTCTATCAAGTGTGCTAAATAGAGAAGTAGATTACAATGCGATTGGACTCGCTGGACAACCGCAGACTGCAGCTGGTAGATATGTTGCAGTAATGCTGTACGACATGTTCACTAACAAAAGCGGGTATACAAAGAAGAACGGGTACAACTCAACTGATGCATATCAGGCTGATGTACTCGACTGGCCTACGACTTGTACTGGTGATGACCCAGCTGGAAGAATACTTGCTGATGTCCTTTGTAATATGTGGGTCATAGGGACATGGCAGAAAAATCCTCAGGACCGTTCGAGGAACGAGGTCGCACATATACTTACTGATGTTATGGCGTACATGAAGGAGAAAGAGGAAAAGCATAAAGCTAATCCTGATAATCCGCTCTATCCTGCACGTACGGCTGAGGAGAACCTTGCATATAATGCACTTATATCGTTGGACCAGCGATATCATGAGAGCTATAAAGAAGACAGTGGCCCTCAGAACATCAGCTTCGTGTTCTTGAATAAAGGCGCGGCTGATGGAGCAACTAAGTTCCAGAAACTCACTACTCCGGGAGCGTACTCTCAGAGCTTTGGCGATTGCTTTAATGGGCTCGCAGGCTGTACATATAATATTAAGGTTGACGGTGTCACTAAGAACTACGTTGCACAATTTGCTTCATTGCCCTCTGTAAATACTCAACGTGTTGTCAATGGTGACCCTCTGATACTGGAGATTGCCGGTAACTGCCAGCTCAACGTTGTTACCGCTACGGAGGATAACGACCTTGCCAAAGCAGTTAAGGCTGCTGGTAATAGCTCTGGTAGTCTCGGCGCATTTGATGCTGCGAGTATGACAGTTGGCATTACTACGCAGGTTTCTAATTCCGGCTCAGAGGGCTTTGTGTCTCGTAGCCAGATTGAGCAATATAATACAAGTTGCACCAATCAGGACGACATGCTGCCACTCACTTTTATAAGTGACTTTATAATTCTTAACACTCAGACCAACACGAGAGCTTATTTCTACAATGACAATACAGACGCTAATAAATCCATTGCGCTTGTAGGTAATGAAGTGGTGACTGGCGACAGCCAGCTTGGCGTTGTGTTCAGAAGCGGTGAAGGTGAGTCAGCAGACATCTACTATCACATTAATGCAATTAGACTGCTTGTCGACTCGAAGCAGGAAGCCTCTATACTCGGTGGAGTATGTCCGTTGCCACTTGCTGACGTTGTCGTTACTGAGAACCTTAAAGAGGTTGTAGTCGATAATGGCTCGGGGACTAATACTATAACAGTACCAGGCCTGTGGGTCCTTATGAGTAAGGACGATGAGACTACATCTAAGTCGCTCCCAACTGACTCGGTGTACTTCAGTAGCCCAGCGTTTTATAATATGCGATGGGGTGAATTCATTGGACTATCTCAGTCCAATAGAATGGCGAATGCAGTCGCCAGGCAGTACACCTATGAATATAACGGCGCGACACAGGCAGTCTACATGGTTCTTATGTTTGAACCGCTGTCCGTGCAGGCTATGGGTTCTGAAACTGTTACAAGTGAGATGTCTATGGAGGACCTGCTTGACGGCATAACTCAGCCACCTGCAGATAGTGTAGCAAAGCAAATTTGGACTACGAATAAAGAGCGGGCAAACGCCTTCGCTAACTGGATTTACCAGACCACTGGTGTGAATTATGTTAACACTGGCTACCTGGAGCCACACGCATACATCTACAGCACTGATGGTCAGGCGAGTAGCCATGTCCCAGCATCTTTCTGGTCAGCACTTGATGCAGTCGCAGGGCTTCGCGGTAATGTCACCGAGGTTCAGCTGATGAATGTGAGTGATGGTGCTCTTGCTCCTCCGGGTTCTGGTAAGCCAACTATCTCTAATACGAGTTATATCAGTAGTCCGCAGCATAAGGCGAATTACCTGCTATCAGCAGACTACAAAGTAGCCGTTGTAGGAAACCGTGTTTATGTGAATGTTGGCTGCTTCCCGAATATAGAGCAAGGCGGCAGCGATTCTAACTTCAGATATCGTACCAGTGGCGTTGGACGAAATCTCGCTACATTTACTGTTGGCAGTGTAATCAAGTTAGATAAGATTAAAGGCATCGTGTTCGACGGGGTCAAGGTTCCAAAGCTTACTGTTACTAAAACAGCAAGTGATGGAACTATTACGTGCCAGTTTGGCCCTATTGTAGGGCCGTCGTTCAAGGTTGGCAGCTCAACTGTTGTGCTTCGTGAAAATGTAGTTGATGGCGAAAAGACATTGACTCTTAACGATGCTCAATCAGGAGCCATAAATCGTATCAGATACATCTATGAACAGGTGTTTAGAGACTCACTTGGTATACCCTGGGAAAACTTCTCTGTTGCTGAAAACCCGGCTCTTGATGTTGATACGACACGCACCCTTGTAAACACCGGTGCCAAGACGTGGGTAATGAACGGGAATGGAAATAGTAAGACTGGCGAAGTAGACACACTAAAGTACGATGGCGAGAGCGCCATCGAGACAGAGCTAAATGCCTGGGTGAGCGCTAATAGTGGTAAGCTGTCACGTGAGGCAGCTAGCAATACTGAGACTTTTCTTACTGTAAAGTTTAGTGCCCTCGAATACCGTGTGGAGAATGGAACATTGATTAAGGGTCCCTCTCGTGTGAGTGATTTTGTGTCGCCTGAACTTTTCACTTCGCTTAACGACTTGATTATCGATAAGATGATAAGTGAAGATACTGGCGCCATCCCTCTCGAAGAGGTTCCGGACGGTTCGCTTGTCTTGATGGGTAGCGACTACTATGCCGCATCTGGTGGTTCAGCAGCTGATAAAAAGTTTATCGGTTACTCGGCGCTTAACGGTACTGGGACTATCGAGCAATCGTATGCGACAGAGCAGGACGCGGCGAAATCCTTTGCGTCACATTTCATTTATGTTGGCAATCAGCCAATGAACATTACGCACTTCTTTACCGAGTTCTGGGTCATTACGTCGTTTACGGAAGAGCAGAAAACTGCGCTCCAGATATGCGCCGATAATTTACAGTCTGGGCTGTATAGCCGTAAAGCTCTTGGACGCTTGCCAGGTAGTGTTACGACTACGATAGTTGATAAGGGGTATGGCGCAGACACTCGTTTCTATGCACCAGTGCAGATTAAAGTACAGCCTGGGACACTTCTTGCTTATGAGACTTCGTCTCCGAATGACGCTGTTAAGAAGTATGAAATTATTCCTACTGCTGATAGCGCCATGAGTGGCGCGCTTGATAATCTACCATTCTTCAATGACAGCGTGCTTAGTGGAACTGCTCGAAGCGTCACCACTGACGTTATTCAGGGTGGGTTCAAGAAGTATGAGGGTGCGAAGTCCATTCTCGAAGACGTGGAAACTGAGTACGAGTATGGGTTCGCCAGCGATTTGTTCACCCTTGCACGCATGTTAGTCTTCATCGTTTTGGTATGGTTGGTGTGTGCAAGCTGGCTGTGCTTCGGTTGTTATTATGGTGGACTTATGCCGGTGCTTGAGTCCATCAGATACCCCACTAATAATAGAGAGGGAAAGGGCATCGATTTGTTCAAAATAGTCTCTCTCGGCTCCATTTCGATGGAGACTGATTTTAAGGTGGGGCGTTTCATTCAGTACAATCTCGTTCTTGCTGTACTGCTCGTGGTGGTTTGGCTGAGCGGGAACATCACATTCTAAAGGAGGAAACTCACAATGACTTCTACTGCAAAGTCTAAGTCGAGAGTATCTGCCTGGCTTCCTGGGTTTATCACGGTTCTTGCCGTGATTGTTATCGCAGGTGCCGCCACGTTTGCGAGCGTTGGTGCAAGGGCCGATAACTTCACCGACATCTTCTATACGAACAGCTTCCGCGGCGCCTTCAGCTGGATTGCAAAGCTGAACTGGGTCGGCACTATTGTGCAGGCTGTTATCTCAATCTTCTCCCTGCTCGGCGTCGCCTTGCTGACTATTCGTATTATGACCTCACTCCTCTACCTTTCCGCTAAGGGGATGTGGGAGGAAGTGCATGACCTTAAGAGCCAGGGCTCCCAGCAGGAGAAAGACTTCCTCGGACTGATGGGCATGGCTAAGACCTGGGCCTCCGGCTCTAAGGGTACTGGTCTTGATGCCATTATTGTCGCCGTGCTTATGCTCCTTCCCGATGTTAAGAGCTACTCTGACTTCAGTGATAAGGCTGGCGATAAATTCTCCAATGATATTTCTGCGTCGCAGTATATCTTGAAGATTGCTCTACCTACTGTTATGACGGTGTTCTTCTTCGCCATGGGTTTCAACGGTACCTTGTTCCAGGCTCTCGCTATTACGGTCGATGCTCTCGGCACTGTGGCTGATAAGGTTATCTCTATTAACTACTCTGGCATCATTGAGGACCTTGTTAACACTGGTACTGGTTATAAGTTCGTCTACGATATCGACGGCACTGAACTTGGACAGTTGAAACAGTCAATTGCCGTTGATGTCTATGGTCAGGTCATTCGCCAGATTAAAGATGCTGATGCAAATCAGCTCTATGATATGGGTCAGAAGGTCCAGACCTTCGTTGACCAGATAGACTACAGTACGCTAAGGGATGCAGCCGGTACATCTGCGCAGATGAAGACCAATCTCGACGGTGAGGACCAAGATGAATTTGTTCAGTACTTCGGATATGAAGTTGTTGTATCTGGAACTGATATGGGTGATAAGGCTACCCTCAGCTGGGCGATGTCTGAGTTCATGCCAGAGACAGGTGTCGGAGCAGTTAACACGGATAGAACATTCTATCTTGGTGTTACACTCAAACAGAATAAGGAGTACAACGGTGGCTTTGTAAGCCGCCGGTGAAACTCAGAGTAATAATGTTGGCCGGTGTAGGTGTGAAAGCCTACACCGGCTTTTCTTTTGTGGTGCAAGACTTCTGCTAATGATACTTTAGCTAACATCATTGGTGGAAGTGTTGAACTTCAACACATTAAAGAAAGGAGCCAACTGTGATGAAACAGAAACTAATTTATATCGTTGGCATTATCTTAGTGGCTGCTATTGTCATTTATTCGCCATTTGAGAGAAAAAACTCAGAAATAGGCGACATACTCAACGACTGGGGTGAACATCAGCAGGAAATGTCTGATAAGTTCACTGACCAAGTAGTATCAGGTGCAGAGGGCTCCTGGGTCGGCGAGCATCAAGTCGACGGCTCTAACTGGAGTATTCCTAATATTCTTCGTCATATCCTGGGGGTAGACAGATGAAACAGATTTTCAAAAGAGTGACATGCATTTGCCTCGTCGCTTTAATGCTCTCAACATTGGCCGTTAATGCCTTCGCAGCGTCGACGCTGTGGAAGTGGGATAAGCAGGGTAAGAATGTAACTGGTTCAGGTATCCAGACAATGTTTATGCACGGTAACTGGATTGATGTGACAACCGCAGGCAAGCAGACTGTCGACTATGCTAAATACGCTGATGTTCTATTGGGACAGATGAACTCATTTAAGGCGACAATAGACTCTTCAACAGATGAAGAACAACTGGTGACGGCGTATCTGAAGTATCTAGTTGCTTTATGCTGGTTAGACTTTAATATACTTTCGCCGCTCGACGGAGCTAATGCAAGTTCAGGTGAAGATGCTACGGGCAATTATTTTCTAAGTGCATCGGGTAACTCACTACCAGAGAGTGGTGTTCCAATCGCAACCTACAAAGATGTAAATGATACTATGGCTACGGCTATTCAGCAGTATAATGAGATATGTAATACTTTGAAGGGGAAGAAATGGTCTGACACTACTGACTATATGGCCGGAACTTATAGTCTTAAGGAGTACTTCAGCAAAGACAACACAATCGAGGTGGAGAACTGGACTACAGATGAAGTCACAGGTGAGGCCTACTATGATACAACCCCTCGTCGTACAGCATACATTAGGGCGAATAACCTTCTTAATGCTTATGTGCGTAATGGTTCAGCAGTAGCTCTCGCTAAAACTATTCCGCTTGGGGACCAGACTGAGGCCGGACTTGCTGCTCTACTTGGTGGTGCATTAACTCCGAGTAATGTTCTTGATTGGCTGGAAGAGGATTTAAAGAGTAAAGCGAAGGAGAACGGCGAAAAACCAACCTCTGATGTGATTACCAACTCAGACTCGTATATAGTTGGCGATATGCCAATCTTCGACATGGCGATGAACAACTACTGGACCAATCTTTCGGACATAATAAAGGAAATTCATGGGTCTGATACTGCGTCACAGACCAATTATGAAGTAGGTGATATTGGGGATAAACACTTTGAATATGTAGATAGTGAGACAAATGGAACGCTTACGTGGAACGAGTGGAATGCCAATCAGTATATTAGCTTGGAAGTGCCAGTGTCTGGGGAGAGCCCTGGCTTGTATGGCACTATACAGGGACCAAGCTATGATGGTCATAAAGATGGTGACACGTGGGCTGTTACAACTGCAATGAAAAATGCTGCTAAGGCTATACACGAGGCTGACGAGAAAGATGGCGTTACTAATCGTGTGCATAATATATACATCATGTTTGGTAACTCTCAGTTTTTTAGATATTTTAATGATACTGGTGAAGGTACCTTATTTAATGGTATTGGTAATACCGAATTTTCAGTTAGTGAGGCAAATGAAAAATACCTCGAGAACATAGAAAGTTATGCCAGGCATTTGTTTTCAGCAATAAGTTCAATTATAGACGAGTTTGAGGGTGAGAATTGCCGTATCTATGTGTGCTCTTTGTTGCCCGGTATAACAGACGAGACAGAGTACACTGTTGGAATAAATAAAATAAAGGTAAGTGGTAAGCGTACTATATCAATTACTGTAGACTCAAGTGATACGGAAGACTTTACGAAAACGCACGCAGAGGCTGTTGCAGATTTAAATGCGGAGCTCGAAGAGCTGATAGGTTATGCATCTGGCTGGGCTAATGTGACATGGTTTCCAATGGATAAGCTTGTTGTTACTAATGGTCAACAGAAACAGGAAGTGAGTTCTCCGCTGGTTGCAGGAAGTAGTAATGAGCTTAATACAACCTTACTAAATCCGTTACGGGAGATAGGGAGTGAGGGTGTCTACACTGCAATAAATGACCTCCCGTTTAATAATTCGGCAAGCCACTGGTATGATAACTACGTACATTCATTGTCCCTTAATAAGTCTGGTACTGATGCTATCATTGAGATGCTCGGTATAAATAAGAAGATAGACTGGGACCTCAATGGTAGTATGAATGGGTTTAACAACAGTGACTTGCAAGACTTATATAATGCGAGCAAGGATAAACTTTTACCAAGATTACGTGCGTATTCCAATGTCAGGACATACTACGAGCAACTGTTTATGAATGGTTATGCATCAGTTAAAAACAGTGACGGACAGGAATGGCGAGCGTATCAGTTCTACGACCCTGAGATGTATAATCTTTTCAACATGGGTGACCTTGTCAACTCGCTCTATGATATAACCTTCGGGCAACACAGTGATATGGCCAATGGTAGCCTTCTATCGAGTGGCGCGAATGACTTTACTTCAAATCTGCCGCAAGACCTTAATAAGAGTGTGCTTGAGATAATAGCCAACGCCAAGCTTGATAAGGGTGATATCGTGTGGGACGAGGGCGAGCACTCTATGACGGAGCTCGGATATATATTCCTCTGCGCTGGGGTGTGCTATGACCCGTTCAACTCAACTGCTGGTAATGAGACATATCTTAACCTGGTACTTGATAGGTTTAGCGGACAGAATGGTAGTGAAGAACAGAACGAAAAAGTAAAGGCGTTACTACAGGAGGCAATTCAAAAGAAGAAGCCACTCTATGTAACAGAAGGTTCTAAGAGTTCGTGGACTAACGAAGAAGATTTATTTGAGATACCAGTTGCTAACTATCGTATTGCTTTCTTGTCTGATGTATTTCAGGAGAAGTCGTCTACCGTGAAAGCGTATGCAGTGGTATCCGGTGAGATGAACCCCTCAGCAGTTGACTCCTCGACTTGGGAGTATAAAAGCGGCGGAGCTGAGGCCAGTACTACTGGCTCTGCTACAGGGACGACAGACACAACAGGGGCTACTGCGGACACTCCTACTATTCAGAACAACAGTTCCTCCGCAGCACAGGGCTCTAATGTGGTTGCTGGTACTCAGTTGACTGCGGCCGGGGCAGAAATGTCACGTCCAGTGCTCTTAACAGCTGGTGCGAAGGAAGGCTGGATGAAGGGAAACTGGGGCGCCATGCAGGAGGGCTATGCCGCAAACGTTGGTGGTTTGACTGAAATCATTTTGCATAACGCCAGGCAGGACGCAAAGAATAATAAACACCTTCAATCTGCGGATAGTGAGATGCTCTTCCTAAATGGACTTGGAGATATCATCCTTTCAGACAATACTATTGTGCTTCCGGCCATAGCGAACCCTATAATCTATGAGTATAGTGGCATCCAATATGATACTTATAACTCTGCCATACGCTTTTACACTCCAGAGACTGATTATCAGTCAGTCTCTGTACTCGGTGGTAGTGGCAGCGGAAACCCCATCGTACAGGGGCCAAACGATAGCTTGTTCACAGCTGAAGATGAGGCATCTAAGATTTATGATGACACTAAAGGGTACTACCCATACTCAGCGGCGTTCATGAACCACTATCCATCTGCCATTATAAATATGGAAGGCGACTTGGCTCTGTCAAATAAGAACGACGAAGGTAAGTATGTCATCACGATTAATACTCGTGGGGCTGTACTCGCCAGGCGTATTCAGTCTGTTAGTAATCGCTCCGTTGCCACACTATACTATCGGGGTGGAGGTGTGACTGTCCCTAACATTCAGGCGTTGTCATTCTGTGTTGCGGATAACATCGATTACCTTGGTAACGTTATACCCTTCCGTAGTGGTTCCGATAAGGGTGACAATTGGACGAACGCAGCTGAGTCTACGATGTACATGACGAAGGACACTCCGTTCAATAGTAACGAACAGCCATTCTTTCCACTCATTGAGCCAGATGCCGAGCAGATGGAGGATTTCATCATGCTCGCTTCGCCACTTATGACATCGGCTTACCGCTTCTTGACTGGTCGTACAGTTGAGACTGCGAATAAGGCGAGAGATACATTCAACATGGAGCACTATGTTGAGATGTGTGGCGAAGGGCTCCTCGGAACTCAGTATGCGGACACACTCATTAAGAACTATAAGGTCTCCTACGATGATATGGTAGACGACACGCAGGGGCGCTTTACTCGTTGGCTTACTCAGCTGACTACTTCCACTGTCGATACCATCGGGAAAATTGACGGTGTACTCGCCATTAAGAACGGTTACGAGAATACCTTCTTCAATCTGATTGTGCAATTCATTCAGGAGTTCTACCTGCTGATTGTGATTGTACTTTTAATCATCGTCGCCATTAAGTTTTTGCGTGGACACTACAACCTAATCTATGTGTGCTTCATCGGACTTCTCTGCTTGTGTGGCTTCGAGGTCTATGCTAACTGGATGCCAACTATTGTGCCTGGTGCGTATAACTTCGCGGTCAACGATGCAGTGGAGCAAATCGCCTGGAATACTGTTGCATATAACGCCGAGTCTTACACTGAAACCTATAAAGACTCGGATAGAAAAGATGCAACAACTGGCGCGCTGAAGCCGTACACTGCGACCATCACACTGTATAAGATGTCGCAGGACGACATGGAGACTGTGGCCGCCAGGATTGGCACCACCTATGAAAGTATCAAGAAAGGCGAGGTTTACTACCTTGATGAAGCCGCCGGCGTCTTTGTGCAAGGCGATTGCATTAAGATGTCGGTGGATAAGTTGCTCGTTAACAACTCTATCAGGGGAATGTATTATAGCCAGTGGAAAGCGCAAGGAACCAACATCACTGGCTCGTCTGAGTTCATTCAGCCAGCAGTAGCGACGTACACTGACAACCCGTATCTGCTCGAGCTGGAGGAACCCTACGTCTCACTTGAGGCGTATTACATTCCTTTCAATGAGTTCGAGAGAGCGTTCCTCGCTAACTTGAATACTTTCACACAGTTCTTCCGCCTTGAGCGAAATCAGTTTTCCTACGACCGCGGACTCTATAAAGACGCCTTCGTGTTTAACTGTTTCACTAACTCAGGTATCTTTACGGCACCTGGGGACAGGCGTGTCTTGCTCCAGAACCTTGCTGTTGGAACGCTTGATACAAGCCGAATTCAGGACACTGACATGTTCCTTGATGAAATTGAGGAATACTTCATGCCTGAGGCTGACTGGCTAAATCTCGACATGGTGTTCGAGCATCCGTCAGTTAATATGCAGGACTCTCTATGGGGTAAGACATTGCAGGATAGAGGCTGGTACGACGCTGACTGGAACATCACGGTCAACGGACGTAAGGAGCTTGGTGAACTAATCGGCTATATCAATAATATGACGAAGCAGTTCATCATTGATAACCTTGACCAGTTGAACTTCTGCTCGGATGAAAATGCTATAAAGTTGACCACGCTTTATGCGACGACATGCTTTACGCATTATGTGTCTGAGTTCGGAAACTGGCTCTATCCTAACTATCTCAACGCGGCAGACATGGAATTGAAGGACGTTATGTACGGTTCCATGACTACGCTGAGGGATAGGAACTTCGCCTATGATGGAACTGTTGTAAACACAGTCGCCTTGAACCTTGGGTTCTTCGGCGTCTTGTTCATCTTCTTCATCACCATCTTTGCGACAGTCTTTGTGTTCGTCATGACCTATCTCGTTCCTATCCTGTACGCCATGTTTGGCGCCATCATTGTTCTCAAGCTTGTTCTTAGTAAAGACGGGTTTGGTATGGTACAGGGGTATATTAAGGTGACATTAGTCACCGCGATACTCTACTTCATCTTCTCACTATCGCTGAGACTGGTTGAGGTTGGTGGCTACGCCTGGTATGGATACCTCGGCTGTGCACTCATTATATTCCTCTGTGATTACATGATGTTCTGGGTGTGTCTCTCTGTCGTGCAGAACGCCGGTGAGATGGGTAACGATGTGCTTGGTCGTAACCTACTTCATGGACTGGATAAGCTGACGCATGGCGCCGTGTCCAAGCTTGGCGTCGACAGAATGTTTGCTAACAGACAGTCGGCGAAATATGGGAACGGTGGCGCCATGCCTGTGCCATATCAGTATGGGCGGCACTATAATGTCGACCACTATGACCCCAGCCGTTCTTCTCGTCGTGGTTTGTTCGGGCGCGGTCGTTCTCGTACTGAGGACGCTTACTCTGCTTATGGTCATGGAATGTCCTATGACGAAGCTGCTTCTTATCGTGATAGCGACAGCCATATGCCTAACTTCTTGCGTCGCGCAACTCCGGAAGAACGTGCCGCCAGGCGTGAAGAGCGCCGTGTTCAGCATGAAACTAATCGACGTAGAAATCGTGCAGCTCGTAATGTTGAATACGGAGACTACGATAGTCAGGACCTTTGATACTGCGTTTTAGGCAGGCGGCATTAAAACTCGCATCGTAGTTCAGAAGGCGAATTAAGACTCGATTTGGGCCACTCAGCTTTCATTGCTGAGTGGCCCTTTTCTTTCTCTTGCAAAACTATTCAAGGAGTGAGGTGAGCCAGATGCCTAATATGTACAGTGACTCCGATGACATTTCCTATACCCCATCGACGGAACCTGAAGATGAACGAATGGAAACTCTCGTGTTTCCGCTTAATGTTCATGAGTCTATTAAGGCTTCTGGTGGCCTCAAGAAGTCTGAGAAGACAGGTATCATAATATCTTTCTGGATATTCGGATGCGCCATTCTCGCTTACTTCATGATTAGTTGGCTTAGACCTGTCGTGCCTGGCCACTATATTCTAATAACTGTAGTTGTCGAAATTCTACTTCAGCTGACTGTCGGCATGTACCTGCTTCGTTTCCTACTCGACGAAAAGTCTATGATGAACGAGGTAGGAAATAAGGAGACAAGCTTCGCAGAGTTTTTCAGAATTTACAAGGAGCGCCTTGCTGCCGAGGGAACGTATCCATTCGACTTACTTGAGATGAATGACGGCAGTTACGCCGTGTTCATTGAATGTCGCCTCGGTCACAATACTAACACCCGGTCGGAGAATACTTACCATGCTAATCGCCAGGTTACTGAGATATTGAATAAATCTGGCATAGCGCGTAAAGTATTCTACCACAATGAACAGTTTAAGAACTCTCAGGCCGCCGAGGACCTCCTAAACATAGTGAAGGGTATTGACGACCCTGTGCTGTTCGCCAGCTATCGTGAGATTGTTCAGAACTACTTGAACATCGCTCAGGATAGCAGTAATGTCATTTCCTGCACGTATGTCCTGTTCTTCCAGACAACTATTCAAAAAGACGAGATGGAAATGACAATCAACTCGATAATGCGGGCGCTCACTGAGCACGAGAACTGTTATCGTGAAGTTGAGATATTACCCTACGAGGAAATCGTCGAGTTCCTCCGTGGAGTGTATCAACTCGAAGTGCTCGACATGGGTTTGGCCCGCGTTGAAACCGCCGCTAAGAAGGAGAGTATTGGCTCTGCCGTACGCGTCCTGAAGATTTACGGGAAGTCTGGGAAGATTTACACTAACGCCGAGTTCTCAAATCTTCGTTCAGAACTCCTAAAGGAAAGCGGTATACAGAACTAAGACATACTTGGAGGGAACCACATGCAGAAAGGTTTATTTATATGTAATAAGGAAACCCAGACCAGGGAATACCTTCAGCATCGTTCCCTTCTGGATATAACGGAGGAGCATCGCACACTCACTGAGATGAACAAGTCGACTCTCTCTATCATTGATGTCGACTTGCTTCTCTACATCTACTATAAGACTGATGACCCGACCGACATGCAGTTCAGGGCTGACGCAAATGCCCTGAGAAACCTACTTTCTACTGCATTCTTTAATGTCGACCGTGCCATCTTTATCTTTGTCAACTGCGACAACGCCATGCTCGAAGACATGATTATGTCTTCGGTCAGAAACTCTAATCTTTCGCGTGATAGCATCGACATCATTCACCACAGTGGTACGCTGATGCTTCAAGACATCGGAACATATGTAACTGGTGGCGAGAGTGGTGAAAACAGTAACTCCTCGTTTAAGTCAGTCTACATTCGCGAGGCTGATAAAGAGGAGAAGGACCGATATGTTAACACTGGCAGCGATTTGAACACTGTCATGCCGGCGTTGACCGACATGGTGCAGCTTTACACTCAGCGGGCGCACACTGAAGCCATTGCTGGTAGTAGAGTAATTTCTGAGAGTGCGCCGCGTCCTGAGACTGTCGATAACTTCACCTACATAGATAATCCGACGGCTGATAGGGTCCCAATGTTTGTCATATCTGGCGAGCAATGGACAGAGTCAGATAAGGCGATTAATATTCTGCTTGACTACCTGAGAACTATTGGTCGCCGTGTTCTTATCGTGAACCTCGATAACTCTATTCATGTTGAGTATGGTATTGGCGACTGCGTGACATTGACGCTCCAATCCTTAAAGACGACGAGTACGCCGAGTAAACCTATCGCCGTGTTACCCGCCAGGTTTAATCAGCTCGGCTACATACTTGAACTCATGTCGAATATCGGCGGTGTTGAGACCATCATCTACTATTGCGCTGAAGAGGACTACGCTCAGATGGTAAAGTTTGTGCGTCAGCTCTCTGAAGATGCGTACGCCGTGTTTGTCGCTCATTACTCTGCTAAGTCGGTGCAGAAGTATATCGACACTGGAACTAAGTCAACCGCTTTGTTCTTGACCTTTAAGCTGTTTCACGATAGCTTTGACCTTGAGTCATATCGAGATGCACTCGCTGGGACAACTGTCGCACAATTTCCTATATCTGATTATGACCCTGTCGAGTTCTATGATTTTGCAACGGGAAGGTGATTAGCTGATGCCTAACGATGGAGCAGAAACCTCTCTGCATAACATAGTGGTCTTGATTGACCAGATGACTCGCGACACTGTGGACTCCATTGTGTTCGACGGACTCAATAAGCACTCTACTATCATAACGGATATCAAAGAAGTATCTGAAGCCTATATGGACGCCGACCTTGTAATCTTCGAGCCGGCGGTCCCACTGATTGTAACTCCTGAGATACTTGATGAACTTGTTGCTAATGTGAGGGTAAAGCCACATCTTATCTATCAGCATGAAGACATAGTCGCCATGATGTTGGATAGGTGCCATTCATTGCGCCTGGACTACAGTGAGATAAGTTGGAACTTGGTCTATGCCGCCGTTAAGTACGACATGGCCATACTGGAACCCTACCAACGCTCCGTTAAGGTAATTGACTCGTTCCGTAATGTTTCGGATAGACTACCACCTGACTTGAAGGAGTACTTCACCAGATGGCGTGGTTCCTATATGGACCTTGCTTCGGCACATCGCCAGATTATCGCAGAGAACGCTCAACTTGCTGAGAAGCTTGATATTCAAGAGAAGATTGGCGCTCAGTCAGTCGCCGGGCTTCTTGAGCTTAGGCAGCTGTTGGCTGATGCTCAGAGCCGATGCAATGCATACGAGGCTCTGCTATCTAAGAGCTATGATAGGGTTAAAGCAGGCTTCTTCCCTGATAGACCTCGCGTACTTTACATTAAGTCTATCAGTCATGTCGCCGGCGTGGACACTCTAATCTCTACTTTGTTCTCGGCATTAACATTGCAGTATAAAGCTTCGACTAAAGTTGTTAAACTTGTCGATGCTGGAAGCGCCTTGCAGTTGAGGTACATTCCGAATTATTATGTTCCTTTGCGTGACAGCTTCAATACTTCTCAACTTCTCCAGAATGACTTCGTGCTGAAGCTCGGCTCGTACGCCATGATGTTCGATAACCTGCTTCTCAATCGTTCTGGTCTCGAATATCTAATCGTGCATGATTTGAGGAGTACTGTCAACTGCGCCTTGGACGCCAGCCTTATCGACTTGCGTCTGAATGAAATGACAGCCGACTATGCAGCTGCTGGTGAGTACGAGAATGTGCTCTCTGACACTAAGAAGGCTCAATTTACTTGGAACTGGCGTGAAGTACAGAAGCAGAGTGGCTCCCGTAGCGTGCGCCTCGTAAATCACCCGACAGTTACCTTGATACTCGACCTGTATATCTAAGAAAGATTGGAGGTGAGACTCTTGAAGCTTTTAGATATGTATAGCTGGATGCTCGCTAACTGGCTTAATGGCGGTACATTCTCTAATGCCGGTCGTCTTAAGTCGACGAGTATAAATCCAGCGTACGACATGATTTACACTAAGGGTAAAGTTCGCCGTGTGTTTCAGATTATTGGCATTAAGCCTATTAATATGGACATGGCGTTCGTCGATTATATACGCAATCGTATGTTCGACCTGCACCCTGAGGTAGAAGTCAATATCGAGCTTCTTGAGTATCCAACCAACCTTGAGATAAACTCAGATAAGTATCGTCGTGCGATGAACCGCGCAGACTCTTCATATCAGGAGTATCGCGACGCCTGGGAGAGTCAAGGCGCCGTGGATAGAATGGCAGGACGGACCTATCGTTTGCCTGGAGGACGAAGCATCAGGCTCACTAAAGAGAAAATGGAGTCGCTCAGTCATATCGCCACGTCATACACATATCTCTATAAGTATATCTCGTCGGGTGGAACATGCGCTCAGACGAAAGTATTTATAGAGATTATCGGTCCTGATAAGCGTTCAGTGAAGAGGGCTGAAGCGGACCTCTACGGTGTGCTTGGCGCTGTGAATATTGGCGCTCAAGCATTGCGCGGCATCAGTAAAGCATACTTGACTGAGATGGGTGCGGCCACTCCCATCCCTAAAACGTTGACTAAGAAGTTTCTCCCACAGCTCTTGTTCTCCGATGAAAACACCGCAGCCTTTTCAACCTATAAGTCTCGTGGACTTGTCGGTGGCGGAGCAGGCGCCTTGCTTCTTGGTATGGATTATCGCTCGCGCCTTCCATTCTCTATCGACATCTTTAAGTCAGCCGGCGCTCAGGTGTTCATGCTTCTCGGAAAAACGGGTTCTGGTAAGACTTATGCTGCGTTTCAGGCAGCTCTGTCCGCATTAGCTATTGGGGAGTATGTGACAGCCATCGATATTAAGGGTCGCGAGTGGTCGCAGCTTACTCCGGCAGTTAAGCCAAAGATTGTAACGTTCGATGATAGAAACCCATCGTTCGTGAATACACTAAGGCTTGACGACTTTGACCTGACTGAGAATAACGTCGGAGAATTGTTCAATACAGCGGTTAAAGGTACAACGATGCTTTTTATGCTTGCCATCAATATTCAGCCTGGCGAGGGTAATCCTACTGATACTGAGTTGGTTATTCGCGAGGCTGTTAGTAAGATGTACAGTATGAAAGGCATTGACCCATCTAATCCCTCGTCGTTTAAACTTAGTAAGGACTTGCATTATGCCGACGTACTTCCTGTACTGGAGTCTCTCCAGACTACGCAGACATACACTGAGGAACAACGTAAGATGGTGTCGCTGGCTCGTGCTCGTTTGAATAACTACTTCGGCGACTCTGGCATGTTCGCTGATGCGTTCAGGAATGAAATCTCGCTTGGCGATATACTCGACTCTAAGTTCGTTATCTACGAGTTCAATAAGAACCAGGGCGCCATGACTGACAGCCTCGACGTAATCCGTGTTTTCATGGTACAGTACCTTGACTCTAAGAAGAAAGCAATGCTCAAGTTGAAGAATAAGTTCTTATTCTGCTTCTACGAGGAGCTTCAGCGTTGTGATGCCTTCGGCAGCCTACTCCAGTACATCTGTGGCGATGTCACTGGCTCTCGTTCTAACAATGCTGTTATCTTTTTACTGCTTAACTCATTGAGAGTTCTGCAGGGAAAAGAAGCGCAGGACATTCGCTCTAACATAACGTCATTCCTCGTCGGGTATGTAGAGGATAATGACATTCGTTCAATCCGTGAGGATTTCGGGAAAGACTGGCTTGCTGACCAACTTCAGTTGTTCGCAAGTAAACAGCAAATTTATCGTAACTGCTTCGCCGCAGTTGTGGACACTGGCGTCGACAACTTCGAGACAGTTTACAAGGTAGTGCTTCCGCAGGAGCTTTCTGAGAAGTTCCGTACGCGCACGGTTAAAGAATGATTAAGCCCTAAGAGGTAAATCCTCTTAGGGCTTATTTTTTATCAGAGAAAGAAGGTCTCGAACGATGCCTGATGATTACGAAGCATATCAGCTGATGGACCTGGAGCATGGTGCTTATAGCGGAGGCGTAACGTCCAGCTCAGGCGGTAGAAGGCGTAGGCGCAGACGTCGTAAGAAAAGAGCGAGACTTAAGAAGTTTCTTGGCGGTGCTCTTGTGTTACTGCTCGTAGTGTTCGGTGTCTGGTACGTCATGGATAACATGATGATGTACTGGTTTGTGCTGTTCAATGACAATGACTCTGTGGAGCGTCGACAGTCCGATGAGCTCGGAACGTGGAGCTCTAACTACGGGACATCAAGTGGAAACTCATGGGGAGCATCTAATCTTGGATACGGGAACCCAGGCGCATCAGTTATCGGTGGCATACCCCATGTAACTGCCACCACTCCAAAAGAGACTATTGACCAGTATGCTACAAGAGAGTTTGGTCTAAGATGTCTAATCTTTGCAATGGACCAGGCAGGGTATGTACCTAACTGTACGATAGGCTCCCTTGCCTGTATAATGGCAGAGGGAGGTACATATGGCACATTCACCTACGAGGCATATGCACACTGGGCTGGCCCAAGCGGTGTTGTAAAAGATAACACGCTTAACAATCAGGCATGGCTTGATTGGATAGATACGACTGGAAGAGACGAAGCTCATAACGGCTACTATCATAATTCTAAGAAGCATGACGATACTTCAAAGTGGGGTAACGGTAAGGAATACACATACTCCGCACTTGGCCTCGGTCTCGTGCAGGAGTCAAACACTTTTAGGTGTACAATAGATAGTAGTGGTGGCTGTCATCCAATTGAAGGTCATGCCACAGGAAACGCGACTAAGATATGTGAACTCGCTGAGGCAGCGGGGTGTCCATGGCAGTGTCCAGCCTGGCAAATAGGATATTTGGTCGACACACGAATGGCGGCAAAGAATGCATATGACCAAGATACTGTTCCTGCTGACCCAAAGAGCGATTTAGGCATTTCTTCAATAGAGTGGGCAAGTCGCATGCTGTGCGGCATCGAGATGCCCGGCTATAGGTTTACTACAGTACAGGATGACCCGGGCTCTAAGAAAAGCTACGACTCTCACACAGCACAAATAGACAAAGCAACAGAGCTATATAATAAGTACTCCTACAAGGACGAGTTGTTTTACAACGCTGACGGCTCACTTCTAAATCAGGAATTAGAGTATAAGTACACGTCAGAGTCGCAGAAAGCTGGGCTTGCTATTGCAAAGGCTTGTCTGATATTAGCAACCGGCGACCAAAATAAATATGGCTCAGGCAATGGTGACTCAAAGCTAAGGTGGTCGTCTGATGGTTGGAATGTTGAGCCGTTAATCAGTACGCCAGAAGTACAAAATTATAGACGTGCACTTTATAATATGGGGCAACGTACTTATTATGCCTCTTGCGACCGTGGAGCTGCCTGCGCAATACGTATGTCTGGTGTCGATACAGAATTCCCAGTTAATAAGGCGACGGGCGGTCAAGGAGACTACTTACTTGGGCACCCGGAGAAGTGGTTAGACCTTGGCATAATAAATAAAGAGCTATTCAAACAGCTTATGCCTGGTGATGTTGTAATGACCCCTGAAGGAGGTCATATTAAGATATACGTGAGTAATGAAGTTGTTCGTACGCTGAACCCACAGAGTACGTCTAACTTCTACCAGGCGAGCTACCATGGATATTATCCTTATCTGAGCTACGAGAGCCATATCGACCCCGATTACGATAATACACGTCTGGGTATTATATCTCATTATCATGTATTTAGAAACATAAATCCGATGTGGGATATGTCCCAATCAAATTATTGGCAACAAGTGCCGGAGGCTTGGTATACATCATGAACAATAAAATTAAAACTTTAGTTGGTTGCGTAATCATTTGTATAGTTGGCATAGCAGTCATTATTGCGATTATGATTATGCAGAAACCAGAAAATCCGGATGCTGTCGATGGAGATAGTACGTCATCAACACAATCTGTGACTGGTGGTAGCCAGTCGTCTGCTTCAAACGATACAGGTACAGGAAGTGAGCCTGCAACTTCAACGTCAGGTGATAGCGAGGTAACACAGCCTAATACAGATTCGGCTGAACCCACTGTTGAACTTCCAACCTTAAGAGAGATAAGCGTAGAGGAGACACCATTACTTTACGATTATGTTTATGGCTCAGTTAGCTGGCACTTTGACTGGAACCTTGCTTCTCTTGCTGGGAGTCCCTATATTGTAGCGTATAATATTAAGGATAGAAGTCATGTATATGTATCACAGTATGAGGTTGCAGAGTACTGGGACCTGCCGGTCCCAGGTACTAATCCAGTATCGGTCAACATAAGCGAAGAACAGTACAGCCATATAGTTAAGGCGGTAAACGATATGACTGAGGATTACCGTAAGATGGAAGGTGACTGGGTCTTCGCGCTGCTTGGCATTGACGAGTATGATATTGCACCTGATGGCTGTCATGTCGACAGTGACGGGAAATGGTGTGACATTGCGTTCTACGATATTGATTTCAAAGAGTTTAGCCCCGCGTTCAAGTATATTCAGACGAACGGCTATCCTATTGAATGGTGCCGTGTTCCCTGGATAAAGGAAACTATGGAACGTGTTTATAGCTTAAACCTTGATATGCAGTTCTGGGACGACTTCAACCCATTTCAGCGTGTATACTACGTAGATGCGAGTGGCATCCCAGTATCTGGTTGTTATGCACTTGTGCTGGACAGCAACCGTTACGTCATAGTTTCAAATCAGATGGACACGGAAGATGAGAGCACACTGGAGGACGTCCTAATCTTTGGATATATGAATGGCTGGGACACAGCGCTAAGTTCATATGACGACGGAATGTCTGAATAACACTTTCGCTTATCAAACCTTGGGCTGAGGCTAACAACCTCGGCCCATTATTTTTGTATTACAACTTTCGCCATGCTCTTTACCTATAACATATTCAAACTTGGAGGTGAGCCTCATGGAGCATCCGTGGTATTTTATCTTTACAGACAAGCGACTCTTCACAGTGAGGTTTGCTTACTGGGACGTAAAGGAACATGTGGCCGATAGGCTTTTCATCAATCAGAAAGTCACTGTCAACTTCAAAGATGGCGATATGGTAAAGTGCGGAGAGCGCTATGTCTTGACTATTGCAAAATGCAAGAAGAGGGATTTAAACTCAGTCACTACTGCACTTGAGCATTTACCTGCCACAATGTTAATCCTCGGTTACAACGACTATGAGAGTTTCTGCGAGAAGATGTACGACGACATCAACAGCGTTAGGAAAGAAGGCCTTACCTCAAATGGGAGTAACATCTGATAGATTTCCATACTGGGAATTGATTTCACACACCAGCGACGGCCTCTACATATACCGTTGCTTAATCGGTAAAATGAGCGACGGAAGGTCAATTGGTTGCCTCATTAAAACTGACGGCTACCTCTATTGCGTTGGCTCTTATTACGTTGATGGTGCAAAGCCGAAAGTTTTAATTCCATACGAAGAGGCTGTTGACCTCGGTGACATGGAGTGCATCAAAGCCATATTACTGTGCAGGTGCAGAACTCAGATGCTCGACACTATCATGGAGTTACAGCGCATGGTTGCTAACATGAACGCCAGGCTTTCCCAGTCTGGCATAGATAAGGTGAGTGCATAATGGCGATTGAAGGAACACGTGCTTCATTTGAAAGAAGTACACATAGCTCAGGCGACAGCTTCGAGGACCACGTTGCCGATGTAGTTAAACGCTATGCTCATGGAATGTGGAGAAACATTGAAGTCGAGACGCTTCTGACTGCTAAGGGAACTACCGAAGTCGACATGATATTCTGCCTCAACGACGTCGTCTATGTCGTTGAGCTGAAGAATGTCAGGGCAATTGAGGCCGCCTATAACGACGGGTACTGGAAGATGTACGGCTTTAATGCTGATGGAGAGTATAAGGCGCTCAACGTCATTGAGCAGAATAATATCCATGTGAAATCATTCCTCGACTTGTACTACGCCAGTCGCCATGAGTTTCCGGTTATTGCTTCACTAATCATTGTCCCTAATGGTTGCGTTATACCTGAGGATTTGAGAAGTGAAGTGTTCACTGAGCGCCAGCTTATCGACTATCTGAGTAGTATACAGAAGGCTAAGAAAAGCACTGTCAATTATATTCTGGCCGCCATGCTTTCCGCCAAAGATGGTGTCGTGCGTAGACCCGACTTTGTTGCATTGGATATGACTGGCACACGAGGAAAGAAAGGTGGCAAACCTAATGGCTGAGTCCAGACTTGGTAAAATTGGAGAGATTGAAAAGTCGAAGGTTTGCCATCTATGTAATAATGAAGGTAAGCCTGGCGGCTGTCCTCGTTGTGGTCTAACACCGCGTAGTGCGACATCTATAAAGATGCTTTCACTCGATGTGCCAACGGATATAATCCCGACGCCATATCAAGGTGTCCTGTGGGAGAAACCCAATGAACCCGATAAACCTCTAAGGTTCCAGCAGTTTGATGACTCGCTGGAAAAGGTGAATAACTTGTTCTTGTCAGGAAAGGTTCCGAGTTTCTCTATGTTTATTGGGGCTCCACCTAAATCTGGAAAGAACAACTTTGCATACAGTTGTATGCAAACGGCGCTTGCACAGAAGTTCTCTGTTGCACCTTTGCTCTCGACTGCTGATTGGCGGCGACTGCAGAAGGTCTCGCAGATGAACCCATTCTATAAACTCTACGGAAAGTATAAGTGGGACGACTTGATTTCACTCGACGTGGTCTTCATGTTTGTTGACCACTCTGATGAAAAGTACGACGAAATACCACTGCTAAAGTCAGTACTGGATAGCCGTGCAGCTTTCTGCCTTCCTACATTCATCATAAGCGACTATAAGCTGAACGACTTAGTACCCGCATGGAACAAAGAGTCGTACTCAGCTATCTACAACTCAGCGGACAACAGAGATTACTATCGGTATCCGGTGGTACTCCACCGCTTTAATTAAGGAGGACGCCATGCCTGATACACAACAGAGAATACACCCTCTCGCTTTGATTGGCGTTAAGAAACGCCTTTCTGAATTGGCCTCGGAACTTTCCGAGGCTTCTGTAGCCCTCGACAGGGCTTTGGCTTTCGGTGACTTGAGCGAGAACTCAGAGTACGACGCCGCCAAGGAGACTATGAGGAAGCTCACTGCTGAAAGGGACCTGCTCACTCCGCTGCTCACCTATGTCGAGTGTGAGTCCAGCGATAGCACGGATAACATCGACGAAGGCTGCATCATAGAGCTCTGGGCTTATGGTACAACGCCTCAGCAACTCCCTGTCGATGACCTTGAAAAGGAGACAGCTGTCATTCATGGCAAGCTGATGTTCGGTGGCGCCGTGCCAGGCTGGGACATTCTCAATGACCATGCCCTCGGAACTGATACACCTGTCGGGCATTTTCTTGTGGGTAAGCGCTCCGGCAGCTACAGTATACAGGTGAAGGACGGCTTCGTGCGCGTCAGGGTAAAGAAGCTTCCGTCAACTGGTATAACTGCGAACGACTTGTTCTGCGAGTATGCCCGCTAATCACAACGTTACCAAAAGAAGGGGCGAGCTCCTAAAGGAGAAGTTAGACTTCGTGACTACCTTACTTATTGGCATCTTTGTTGCCATGCTAATCCTCTTAGCCGTAACTATGTGGATTTGGCCTAATAAGTTGCCAGATAAAGAGGCAGCACCTGACGCCGTAGTCAACTTCATTCGAGAGTTCGTCCAAGCTTCTGGCGCGCAGGAGAGGGAGCAAATTGTTGAGGAGTATATCCTTTCTCCAGCCATGCTTCCTGACGACAGTGAAGGCCTCTCTAACGATTACTATATCTTGGAGAGTGTGCTTCGCTGTGAAGCGGATAACGTCTATGACGTTCAGATTCTTGACTCCGGCGAACACTACGTTAAGTTCGCCATGTTGGACCGGGACGCCAGGCTAACGCAGGGCGCCGTGTTTTTCTTCTACACACTTAACGTTGATGGTAAAACCATTCTGCGTTACACTGTCGCTGGTTCTAAAGACTTGTCTCCTGTTACTTCTTCCGATGGAGGCAATGCCTTATGAGAACTGTACTTATACTGTTTCTGGCGTTAGCTATCCTAACAGTTGCTATTACTGGCGCCATTTTTGTGAACAACAGAAAGACTGTTCAGACAGATGTCGGTCTGACTATTGTAAGACTTGCATTTGCCTTTGAGTCAATTGATGAAGTTGACAGTAACATTAAGAAGTTGAGTAGTGTTTGTGATGAAGAAGCAGCTGGTTATCTGAATATGAGAAGCCGTGCAACTCGTTGTGAAATCTACGATAACTTTAGAAGTGAGAAGAGTGAGGTTCAAGTTGTGTGGGACACGCCTGGACTGGTGGTGTTCTGCATTTACTCAGATGGGTTTGTAAGAACAGACTTGTACTGCTTGGAGTACAACGTGACTCATAAGCAGGTTCACAACGTAAAGGTCTATAAGCTCGACAACTGGCGTGATGGTGCAGAAGGAGGGTTCTTCTAATATGACAGCATTTCTAAGTTTTCTGCCAATGATAGTAGCACCCTTTGTGCTTTGCATCTGGTCGCTGGTATCAGCCTATGTGTTCAAACTCGGCGTGCGCGGGTCTGGCATTGGCTTCGACTATATCGTGTTTACGCTTGTCGTGGTCCTCGGCTGTGTCTTGGGAGGTGTGTTTTAAATGCGTGAAGACGACGGTGAGAAAAGAGTGTATTCCCCTGACATACAACCGTATAGCTTTGAGGGAAAGAGCTACTTCATCGGTACAATCGTATCTATTGTAGTCGCTCCTATACGCATTGTCACCCGCATAATGCATAACATCATCGTTATGCCCGCTAACCTCCAGCGTCAGTATTCTCAGGGACTGTTCATAGTCGCCGGACTTATGACCGCCCTTGGGATTGTCGACTTCGTCTGGCGTCAGCATTGGCCACTTCTCGTTTCCCAGCTTCCGTTGTTCTGGGTCGCCTATCATCTGAAGCGTACAGCAGTGCGCGCTGAAGATGTTGCAGAGGAACAGCGTGAAATCGACATCGACCACGCACAGGTCGAGGAACTCATTAACACCGTCTATGACGAGCTTGATAAAATCTTAAAGGAGTAAAGGAAAATGAAAATCGTTAACGATAAAGTAAGCAATGCAGAGGGTCTGCTTCAGGGAACAATGGCGCTTTTGGACAGTGTGCTCGCCATGTCTGACGCCACCCTCACACTTCAGCAGTATGCTCAGAAAACCGGCGTGCGCAAGAGCCTCCCGATGTTTGTCGCTGAGACTGCGGCAACTCTGAAGAAGTCTATCTCCCACGACTTCAAGAATGAGTATCCTGCCATCGCTTCTGTCGCCGTGAATGGCGATACCGGAGGAATGCTCAACCGCCTCGTGAACGCCATCTACTCTCTGAGCAACGTGTATAAGGAACTCAACGCTTGTAACTGCGTTGTCAAGGCGGACGCGGACAGAAAGCGCCTGCATGAGAGTATCCTCGACATCATCGCCGATTTGTCGGTGTTCCTCTGCATACGGTTCGAGCTCTATACCTGCGCAGACGGCGTCTGCACTATGGCAGTCGCCAACTGGTGCGACCACCAACGTATCACACCTGAGGTGTTCTACGCCATGATGTTGGACAACATCAAATCTACGGGCCGGGAGTTCTACGCTTATGAGGAAATCTCAGAGACCTACACTGAGATGCTCCGTGAGTATCCGGAGTTCATGGCTGACTGTGAGGACAACAACTATCGCTTGACTGACTCCATCGCCAAGGATATCCTCGACAAGAAGCTCACTATCGCCGACGCCACGGAGCGCTTTGTGAAAGAAAGCGGAAGCGAAGTCGAGGACGACAAGCTCACTCCCAGCTCTATCATCGCCAATATGTCGCTTAACTGAGGAGGTAAGCTCGCTATGAGGATTATACCTGATAGGTTTGAGAACTCCTACGCCATGTTGGAGGAGTGCAACAAGCTGGTACAAATGCTCACGGATATCCGCGATGTTCTGAAGGATTACGATACGCAGTGCGACTATTCCTATCTGTTCGAGGGTATTCCGCAGAACTTCACGATGCTCAACACCATTGCCACACGCGGAATTGAGACCGGTGCTACCGCCAGGCTGATTGAGGCCTTCAATGACATCAATCATGCACACAGCGCGTTGCATCAGGTCTATGCAGAGGGTGACAATAGCGCCATCGACATCGACCTCATTCGATGCTCTATTGAACATGCCCTTGGCTCAGTGGTTATCTTTATGATGGTCGCACTTGAGCTATTCCGTATCCCTGGCGGAACCTGTATAGAGTCTGTGGCTAAGATGTGCACGGCTCGCGGTATCCCTCCGCTTGAAATGTGGAAAACACCGAGACACATTCTTGTTGGCACTGGCATTGACACTCGTGCCTATGAGGAATGCTCTCACATGTACTCCGCCATGGCGAGGGATTACCCGGAGCTTTTACTCGAAGCTGGAGACAAGGCGCTTCCTCTTACGACATCGCTGGCCTTTCAGCTGGTGAGTGGCACTGTACCTTTCACTACGGTGCAGGAAAAGATATACAAGCAGTTGAGAGGAACACCGTCGTCAGTGACATCTACGCCACTCCCTAAAATGGACCTTAAGTGAAAGGAGTTCGCAAATGCTGGACTTACTGCTAAACGCTAAGAATTTAACAGACATTGAGAACATTGCATCCGCCATATTAATTGACGGGTGCGATGCACTTGAGGAGGACATGCGGAAGGATAGAGTAATATTCAACCGCGTAGACTACTGGACTGCAAGTGAAATCAAACGTCACTCTAAATCCAATCGGTCTGTTACTGCAACGCTTGGCGCCATGGTTTCTGAGGAGAGGAATGAGCGCCTGCTTCATATTCTCCAACTCGTCGCGGCTACGGAGCCTGGTGTAGCCGACGACATTGATAAACTGTTAGCGAGGTCGAGTCTCTAATGGAAGATTATAGCTGTATTGAGAATATCGTGCCAGACCTTGAGATGCCAAGCTTTCAGAAGGCTGGCGTCTATAAGGCGTTGATTAACAGAAAGATGTTACTCGCCTTTGATACGGGTACTGGTAAGACGTTCACATACTCTATTTTCATCCGGGGACTCCTCAATCGTAACCCTGAGAAAAAGCATATCTTTGTAATTATTCATGACTCTATTGAGCAGGCACCAAAAGACATTGCGTCTTTGATAGCGGCTAATGTGGCGGCGTTCAGTGGCGCTCAGTCTGAGGTTGGAAAACTTAAATACGTTTGGGATAGGAACTCCGTGTTTGTCCTGACGTATGAAAGTTTTCGTAACCTTGAACTGGTGCACTTTCTGTTCGACCACTTGCCTGAGATTGAGTCGTTTGTAATTGACGAGGCGCACCATTGCTCTAACTGGGACGTGTCGGATACTGCGTTTATGATACGGGCATTGTGTCGATTTATACCGTATGTCGTTGGATTGTCTGCGACTCCAGCTACGAGGGAAAGTGCGCAATTCTATCGTATCATGAATGTAATCGACAGGTCTATCTCTGCTCAGCGAGACGAGACTAACAGCGGCTCCTACGTTGATAGGTACTTCCCTGTCAATCGTGAAGAGTACGATATAAAAGGAAACTATAAGACTACACTTGAAATCGTCCAGCCGATGTCGCATCAGGTAGGACGGGTTCGTGGCGACGTGTTTAGAAAGATAAAGGGAAATGGCGCCGTTAATCAGGTCGAGGCTCTCGTACGCCTTGTACTTGACCGACGCCGTAGAGGCAAGTCAATCATTGTCTATGTTCACTTGCACGAAGTACGCGAGTGGATAGAGGAGCATTTCACTGAAGCTGGTATCAGCTTTGTTTCCCTAACTGGAAGGGTAACAAAGCAGGATATTCGCCAGGATATACTCCATCGGTTTGCTAATGGCGAAGTTGATGTTTTGATTACCTCTGTCTCGGAGTCTCTAAATATTGACGCTGACTGCGTAATCTTTTATGAGTTCACTACACGCATTAAGCAGGTGATGGGGCGCGCACATCGTGGCCTTGAAGGTAAGGAATTGGAACTTGTCTTTATAGTCACGAAGGATACCGCAGAAGTTGACTTCTTTATGAAGTACATCTATCAGCGTTCTATGACTTTGCAGCGTTTGCTTAAGAAAGATTACTCGGAATTCATCAACATCGGGAAACAGCTGAAAAATATGGATATCGGCTCCGATTGAGCACTCTATCGCCTTCCTTTTGTTGTTCGTTTCTCCTGTCGCATCGAATTGTACTTTGTGTGGGAAAATACACATAAAGGAGGAGAAAAGACATGACACACAGAAATAAGCACAGAGTTCTAAGTCACATCGGTACAACTACCGCCATGCAGTGCGCACTCGGCAGCGTATATAGGGTGGGCCTCGCAGTCTGTGAGCACATCGTGAATATCGTTCTGCTCGGAGTCATATCCGCCGTGGTCCTCGGACTTGTGTCCGTATATACCGGCTGGTTCTAAAATGAAAATGCCCAGTTCACTTCAACTGTGAACTGGGCATTAGCTTTTAGTTGCAAAACTTTCCTAAAGTGAGGTGGTCGCCATGTCTTTGAGCAAAACTGACGGTGGCATTAGCATAAGATTAAATGGCGACAGGTGCTATGTTCATGGCGACGGATTGAACGCCATGTGGGTCACGCGTAGACCATTCATACAAATCAATCCTCCATCTCTAATTTCCATGATTAGAAGGCGGAGCGCCAGGCATATCGCCTATATTGATGGACAGAAGTTTGGTACCGGAGAAGCGAAAGTAATAAATATCGGTGACCACAGTAGACTCCATTACAGCTTTAAACTCGGTCACAACTCTTTGCTGGCGTTTAAACAAACTGACACTAAGGAAAAAGTTACGTTCGTCATTCAACACGCCGGCTCCGACTATATTAGCGGTGTGTTCAGTTTCTACAAGGAAGAAGACTTCATACGATACAGAGTCGACGAGAAAGGCATGGAAACCATTGTGCTTCTAATCGCCGGGTTCATCGTGGAGAATATAATATGGGGCGAAATTGCTTCATTGTTTAATTTTGAAATAAAGACAGTCGAGACAATGTAGGAGGTTGAAACATGGCTTCAAGTAGCGTAAGCTCTCGGCTTATAAGTGCATCAAGCGTGGTGCTCTCTAAGCCGATTAGAGTGTATGGTCACAACACCTACACTATATCAAGTGACTTCATCAACTGGGGTGACTTCAACTATTCAATCTCTGATATCGCAAATACCTTCGGCCATCGCGCTAATGGTATGGGCGACAGGGTTTTTCGTTGCGGCGATGACAAGATTACTGTGTTCGATTTTGGACTTCTGTTCACAGTGTTCACGTCAATGACCATGGCGCAGGCAGAACTTGGCGGCGCCTTTCCTATTGAGGAGGTCGTGCCTTCGAGGAATGAGCTAAAAGCTGTCTGGATTGGGAATGACCTTATTGTTTACTCTCATTCTAACAACCTGATAATTCCTGTTCCTAACTCCGTGGTCGAGACCTGTTGCTCGGGAAAGAAGGCCGAGGTTGGTAACTTCTGCAGTCAGGCTACATACGAAGTGACGCGCGAACGCATGGATTTATTCCTTGTCAATAAGGCTAAGAAAGAACTACTGTGTCGTGTGCGCATCGCGGAGTGCTGTCAGAAAACCTACACGCCATACTTTAAAACTGAGGCTGACAACGCTGAGAAGCAGAAGGAAAACTGGGATACCTCCTCGGCACTTGGTCAACTCGTAATAGAGGCGGACAGCTCACTTCCTGCTAAAGAGGCATTCGCCAGGTATTCTGCGCAAGGTATGGCTGCCTCTGTCGCCGCCCGTGATGACTTAATAATCACACCTGACGAGCCTTACGAAGACTTGACTGTGAAGTCCAATCTTGAAAAGTTCTTCGGGACAGTTTGCTACACCGATAAATGCGATGTTGTTGTCGCAGTAAACTATCACAATGGATTGTTTGTTTTCAACTCCTGCTTTCCTGGTGACTATTATGAGGGAATTCAGGTTGATGGAAACACCGACATTACGAAGTATTATAATGTCACCGATGGTTGCGAACGCATAATGAGATTTGCTAATACAGTGGTGACAAGACCACTGACAGCAGCTCAGCTTGACATGAAGATGTTCAATAATATATCTTCTGCCTTGCTTAACATGGAGCTCCCACGTATCCCATTCACGTCATGTCTTGGCCGTATGGTCATTCCTGAAAGCACCTTAATGGACGCGTTCAAGGAGGGCCTTGGAGCAGACTTATTCTGCATTGTGCCTGTCGGTGTAATTGGCGAGGCTGTCATAACTATTACCTCAGAGGGTAACCTGGCGACAGTCTTTCCTAAAGAATGGAGTACAACTGAGGCGTTCTACGATATCACGGAGGTTGTACGCAATGCTAAACATTAACGATGTGAATAAGTACTATGTCCGCGTTAGCCCACTTCCTGAGGCGCAGGCACTCGTTGGACAAATTGTGTTCGTCCGCCAGGTTAGTCACGAGGGCATCGTACTCTCTATGACTAACGATTGTCGTCCCTCTCCTAAACTTATTACCTTGAGTTCGGCGTCGAATGATAATGGCTGGTACGATATAACCGACCTCGTACTCGATGCTAATGCTTCTATTACACCGAGGTACGATATTTGCCAGTTCGATAATGAAACCGCGGTTGTCTATCGTAACTATATTGACCATCCTGAACGATTAACTCCTCTCGATGGAAGAAACGCTGTCGGGAAGCTGTGCTTTATAGGGCGCCTTGGAAAGGACAAGCTTGCCTTCTCTAACGTCGCCTATTTTGTGGTGTCGATGGACAATCGCGGTTTCTATATCGTGTATCAGGGCTTTTGTAGTCCGAAGAAGGAAAGTGAAAGACCAAAGCTCGTACAGAAGGTTGTGAGATTGGAGGGTACAAACCAACGCTTCTACGAGGCATCAGACGTTGTTACTGCGTGCAATGAGGCTTATCATGGCGACGTAGTGCTAAAGGACCAGTATGTCGGTGAGCTTCTTGACAGAGTCTCCGACACTACGACGGAAATCAAACCTGCGACAGACAAAGTCCGTGAGACCATTGGCCTCACTGGACTGGACCTCACATAACTCTGAAGAAAGGATGGTTTCTATAGACTATGCACTGTACCCTGTTCTTTGTGATTGCGGCAGTGCTATTTTGTGTAGCGTGCATCGGTAGCTATATCTTGCTACTCGCAACAGGGAACTCTAAATGTATGAAAAGGACATTGAAGGTCGGCATAGCTTTAATCGCCGTGTCTGCCTTTGCCATTGGTATCATGTATATTTTCAAAATGTACAGGACACCAGCATTGTACGTACAGTGGATATAGAGTAACTTATGAAACAACATAGATATATTCTAATGCTGTTTGCGGTTCTCTTACTTCTGCTACTCTCTGGTTGTAATGCCGACCACACCATAACTGGAATGTGGAAAGACATCAACGAAGAATACTACGTGCAAATCTCTGATGATGGAACTTATCGTGAGACATACTATAACATGCTGTTGAAGTGTACTTTGACAGACGATGATGGTATTCTCTACTACGGGCCTAATGGCTCTGCTTACTTTGCTAAGCCTGGGTGGTCCAAGAACGAACATATGTTCCTCAACATCGGGGGACGTGTGAGAGAGCTTGAGAGAACCCAGTCGCCAGGCGTTTGGCATGACCTTAACGCAGGCATAATTGCTGAGTCTACACAGTTATATGCTCAGTACAATCTCAAGAGCGCCATGAATATCGAGTCCGCCATTTATATCACTAATGACTATCAATTCGCTTTTCATGTTGGTGATACTACGGAGGACGAAGAGATAACTTATGACTGGCGCACATCAACTGAAAAAACTATACGCGGACTTATTTCTTTGTCCGATGATAATCGCGATGTCGTTCTGTACACTAACGGAGCGCAGGACGCGATAATACTAAGGAAGTCTCCGAGTGGTGACTACATAGGTCTTAGGCCGATAATGTCAGAAGCCGACTTGACCCCAGAGGTTTCCTACACTAATGAAGTCCTTGGAACTATTGGTGGATACACTTTGAGTGGCTCTGCCTATGACGAGGACAGTGGCGTACGCTACGTGTTTGAACCATCACAGCTGTGTACAAAGTACCTGCAAGATGGCACAGCAATGCATTATGCGTATTTTATAAATGACGACGGCTACATGTCGTTGTCATGCATTGACGGCTTTGGCAGTACAGACTACATGTACTACGACGTTGAGCAGAACCTTATTTATCGCCTTGTCTATGAGAGGGACAGTTGGTACACTTACCTGAACAGAGTGAATGAGCTTGGAAGTGACTATGCTGACTTGAAGAGTAAGGTGGAGACAGTCGTAGTGGATAACCCTAATTCACGGTTGTTCCTCGGCACGACGCAGATTTCTGAGACAGTAGAACTCTTATCTTCGGTCCCAGATGCTGAAGCCGCCATGAACCAAAGTAACATTGAGCAACTAAGAACAGTGCTTGATAGCATCGCTGAAGATGAAGCGAGCCGCCTTGAGTATGAAGCTCAGGTTCAATACGAGCTTGATATGTTCTTAGAAGAAGCCCGCCAGGCTGCTGAGCAACGCAGGCAATTTCAAGAAGCCTCAGACCAGCAGTTGCAAGAGTGGGTGGATAATCATTCGTACCCTATCTACAATCCATGGTATGGCCAAACGAGCATGCCTGGTTATGACCCTTGGGGTTATTGGACTTACGAGCCCGACCCTTGGGAGCTTAAGCAGCAGGAACTTCCAGACAATCCCGGTCTCTCAGTTAAGGAGTGCTGGGAGCAATACGACCAGCCATTCTATCCAAGGTTCTATATCGAAATGCGTTGCACGTGTGCAACCTGTTGGAACAGCACTTATCCCGTGGATAAAATGGCGGATAACATTGCTTTCGTAGACACTAATGTAATTGCTCCGAGCACTGATATTACTTGGGACCTTGAGAAAGTCTGGACAGTTAATGCAGCTTACGGCCTTGTAACCGGGCAGAACATTCTTTGCTACACTTCCAATCATAATGCGGTAATGGAGTGGGAGCGCCAAGCAAAGAACGTCTACATGGTTGTAGGGTAACAAATAAAAAGAAAGGATATGAAAACACTATGAGCACTCGCAAACGTCTGCTCGCCATGGCTCTCGTCTTCGCCATCTGCCTGTCCGTCGCTGGAATTGGCAGTGTGATTAAGAGCGCCAAGGCAGACTCCTTCGACCAGTCGCTGGTCAATAAGTTCACAGACATCAAGGGCCACTGGGCCTACGACGGTCTGGAGTCACTTATTGGCTACGGCTACCTGTACGGGACAACGTCCACCACGGCCGCACCTGACAAAACCCTCACTCTGGCTGAGCTTAGCACCATTGTTGTGCGTATCCTCGGCGGCTCTGAGAAAGCTGACATCTCCGGTTTTGTCGACATGGATAAGGGCGCCTGGTACTATGACACGATGGCGCAGGCCGTCTACATGGGCATCATTCCCACGACCAATACCAATTATCTGAACCCCAATCGCGAAGCCACTCGTGAATACGCCGCCTATATGCTGGCGCGTGCTTTTGGTCTGACTGTGCGCGAGCCCATTGATAATTACTCCGACGCTGATAAGGTGTCCGACTGGGCTCTCAGCTCCATGCAGGCCATGGCCGCTGTTGATGCTATCACCAGCGCCGGTGGTAAATCCAGCCGCTATCTCAATCCCCAGGAAGCTATTACTCGTGGCGAGTTCGCTATGATGATTTACGCCATGACTCACGACTTCATTAAGGAGACTGACAGCAGCAACATTCGTCGCCAGACTTTCGATGACGGCGTAGTTGTCTCTAAGGGCGGCGTCACCTTCACCGACTGCACCATTAAGGGCAACCTCTACATTGCTGACGGTGTGGGACGTGACGACATCACTCTGCGCAATACAACCGTCGAGGGTAACATCTATGCTCGTGGCGGCGGTGACCGTTCCATTCACATCGAGGAAGGCTCTAAGGCCACCAGTGTTGTTGTGCTGAACCCCTACAACGCCTCTCGTATCGTTGTCGATGAAGACTCTACTATCACCGGCGTTCTGATTAACAATGCCGTTGATGAGGTTCTCCTTGAGGGTAATGTCGGCACTGTCGTTATGAACGTCAGCGACGTGGACCTTGAGTTCGACACTGCTACTGCTGAGTCCGTCGTTATCAACTCCGCCGACTCCACTGTTACGGTTGATAAAGACACCACCATCGGAACTATGAGCATTGCCTCCGCTTCCACTGGTGTCACTGTGAAGTCTGAGGGTACTATTAGTCGCCTGGCTAATATGGCTAACGATGCAACTCTCGATATGGACGGAAAGCTGAGCTATTTGCTTGTCGGCGCTGTGTCCGGTATGAAGCTCGACCTTGACAGCGACGTCGACCTTGCTACGCTCGACATGCATTGCTCCGACTCCGAAATCACTATCAACTCTAAGGTTAATGCTCTGAACTTCTCCGCCTTTGCCGAGGGCTCTAAGCTTACTATCGGTAAGGAAGGCGCTGTAGGAACTCTGACTGTCGGCGCTGCTTCTACTGGCGTAACCGTTGACGAGGGCGGCACTGTTTCCGCCGTTGTTATCGACGCTCCTAAGTTCAAGGGAACTCTCGCTCTCCAGCCGAAGACTATGCAGATTACCGCGTCTGCTTCCGAGGCTGATATTACCCTTGTGAAGGGTACAACTATTGACGAGCTCACTGTTGCTGGTGCTAAGGCGAAAGTGACCGTCGATACTGAGGCTACTGTGACTAAGGTTGCCATCACAGGCGAGGGCGTTGAGCTCACCGGTAAGGGAACCGTTAAGGAAGTCGCTGTCGCTAAGACTGGTAAGGACGTCGCTGTTACCACTGGTAGCACCGCCGTCTCTAATGCTGGTGCTGAGAACGTCAAAGCTGGCGGACAGGTTGTTCCCACTGGTAAGACCTATACTACGACTTCTGCTGGCACCGACGTTGTGAAGAATAACGACGGTACTCCCGATACTGATGGCGACCCGACGACTGGCGCTGAAGCGGAGAATATGAAGGCTACGGAGATTACTGTTGCTGTTGCCTCCAGCCTCACTCCGACTGATATTGACGTCAGCGGTACTTGGGCTCTCAGCGACCTATATAGCGGAATGAACTTCGAGACAGTGAAGGACGAGAAGACTGGCGCCGTTACATACAAAGTGACCGGCGACTTTAAGAACACCGCTGACTTCGGTCCCACCTACGACATCATTGCAGGTAGTGGCACTGGCTTCTATCTGCCCATCGTTGTTGATGTGAAAGACGCTCAGACTGGCTGGACCGCCATGATTGACGCTCACACCTACACGGCCTCTGCCGTTCAGCTCGCCGGCCCCTATGCTGGAAAGCTGCTTGTATGGCTCCAGTTCAATCCCTCTGCGGCTACTAAGACTATCTCTGTGATGGTTGATGCCGACGGTTCTGAAAAGGTCTATGGGCCTTACAGCACTATCATCGACTACAGCGGCATTACCTTTGATGGCGTTGCTGATGCGGCCGCTGACCTCGTGTCTTATCCTATTCGTGCCACCGCGCGTGACTTGACCTCTAATGGCGCCTTTGAGCTCAGCGACTTCGGTACGTTTGTGTTCACTAAGGGCACTGCTAACACTGTCACTGTAACCGGCACTGCGAAGAAGCTTGACGCCGTGGTTCGTGGAAATGTGACTGGTGAGTCCGAGTATTATATCCCTGTGCTCATTAACACTTCTGCGTTTAAGTCCGGCTGGAGCGTTGCGACTGATGCCTCCACTCGCTTCACTGCCTCTAACACTTCCAACGGTACCGCTTATCGTGGACAACTGGTTCTCCTGCTTGCCTACACCGCTGATGGTCCGAAGACTACGACTATCTACTTCGACACTGATGGCGACGGGCGTACTGATGCTAATGCCAGTTATACTATCGACGTGACCGGCGTCGCTGTTGATGGCGGTAGTACACCTGCTGGTTCTTGGGATAAAATCCCTGTGGACTTCTCCTTCGACGCTGCTACCTCTACGGCTGGTTATGGTCATCACGACACCTACACCTTGGCTGACTGGGCTACTGACATTACGGTAGCTCATGGTGAGGAGCCGGGCCAGTTCATTGTGACTGGCACTGTTAAGTACGCTCCTGAAGCCTGGCCTATGGCTGGCGGAGATGTCACTAACTACGTCCTGCCTCTTATTGTCGATGCACCTGCGGCTGATGCCTACTACGCGTTTGACTTTGGAACCTTCAAGGTTACTCATACCGCCGGGCTTAATCTGATGGCGTTCAACGTCAGTCCGTCCATGACCGATAAGGTTCTTGAGTTCACCTACTATCCCAACTATACCTTGGCTGATGTCGGTTTCACTGGCTCCATCGACTTCTCCGGCCTGAAGTTTGAGAACCCGCCTCGTGTCAGCTCTGTCATGACTATTTCCATTCCGACTGAGGCTGTCGCCGCTGATTTGACCGACGCGGCTGAGCTTGAGTTCTCCGACTTTGGTGATGTCTCCGGCGCACCTCAGGGAGACGGGAACGTCATTGTCACCGGCAAGCTCTATAACATTGCTGATGACCTGACCGACGACTCTCACGCTATTGGGCCCATCGGCTCTGAGTATTGGCTTCCTATTCGGTTCAGCCAGAGCGATACAACTTCCGGCGCGAAACTGACTATCAACGACTACGCCTACACTGGCGACTACGGTCTGTTCCCCATTCGCACTGGGCGTGAGACTATCACCGTGGCCTATGATGCAGATGGTGATGGCGAACGCTTCGCTCCTGTAACTCTGTCCATGTCTCTGAACATTACTCTCGAGGTCGCCTCTTTCGGCGACCCTGAGAGCGTTCCCCAGCATGGCGAGACTGTCACACTGAAGAGCGACTCCGAGGTTGTTATTCCTGAGCAGGTGAATATGAACGGCACTATCAATGCTAACGGTGCCGACATCATCTTTGAGGGCGATGGCGCAGCTGTTGTCAGTGGTACTATCACTGGTGCAGCCTCTATCTCTGGTAAGTTCACGCTGTCCAGCGCTGGCTCTATTGAGGCCGACGTGATTGGCTCCAGTGTCTCTGCCTATGCCGTTGAGTCTACTGAGACTGAGATTACTGTTGAGCGTTCCAGCTCTCTGACTGCTGGAACTATCGCGGCTGGTGCCGTGGTTGATGTCGACAGCTCCAGCTCCTTGGTTGTGACTGAGGGTATCGAGACTGGCGCGAAAGTGTCCGCTGAACTTGGTGCCGACCTTGATGTTCCTTACGATGGCTTCGGTGATTACATTTCCATTGTCTGCGATAATGGCGATGTCACCGACAGCAATATGCGTAAGAAACTCCCTATGAACGGTCTGTATCAGTTCGCTCAGGGGACTCTGAATGGCGGGAAGAATAAGGACCACTCTATGGTTCTCCGCTATGACTATCAGCTCGATGAGCTCGGAGCTCAGGAAGAGGCGAAGTGCATCGTCGTTGCTACTCAGGGTAGTACTGTTGGCTACTGGAAGGACGACGACTATTCCAGTATTTCCTCTTGGGTTCAGGAGGCTCCTCATAACGACGGTACCAGCATGCTTAAGTTCTGCCTTAAGGACCTTGACCGGGATATCAACGGCGAGGACCAGGACCAGACTGGCTGGAACTACAACGACCCAGTGAGCATTAAGGTTGTGTGGACGACTGCTTCTACTAAGGAAGAGGTAGACTCTAAGACTGTGCTGACCGTGTTCGAGGGTACCTTTACCCCGTTCGACGACAGCTCCTACGTTCACGACTAATCTATCAGTTTGAACCTGCACACCGCATTATGATTTGTGGGGAGGTTGGAGAACATCCAACCTCCCCACATCTTTTTGTATTAGTTATTCGCCATGCGTTTCAGCTTCACTGCATCTGGGACGAATGGAAAATAATTAGCACTGGAGGTGACACTATGCGTAGTCACTGTAGGCATAAGCACGTTATATTGAAGTGCATCGCCATCGGTCTAAGCCATGGCGTTGTACTTCGTGAGAAAAAGACACTTTTACCTATCTATATCACTGCTGGACCTATAAGAACAGCATACTTTAAGGCTTGGCAAAGAAGAGTAACATCTGACTCTAAATTCGGCTTCGCTACTGTACGTGTCGCTGGTTACTTAATTCGCAGAGATGATACTGGTATCCTTCTTGATATAGGAAAGGGCAAATCTGGGCCAGTGTATGCCTGAGAGAGGAGAGAAGCATAATGTTAACGCAATTAAAAGACCAGTTCATTGAGGCTTGTATAAAACGCCTTGAGGAACACAACGGACCGAACTCCGTGACGCTCAAGCAGTTTGCCATGCTTGGCAACCTATTCAACCTGTTGGTTATCTGTACCATAATCATCGCCGTGCTTTTGGCCGCCGTGCTTGTTGCTGTTGTGAAAGCACATAAGAGGGCGACCGCATCTAAATCCAACAGCGAGGGTAACCAATGAAGATAGTTGTCATTCAAACCCCTGAGGTTGTCGCTAAAGCACAGGTTCCGGTGAAGGCAGAGAGATTCCTGTCTGAGAAATCAATGGTGAAAAGGCGGTGGAACCGTGTGCTTCGTATGGTAGCTGTGTCTATTCTAACCATTGCTATATGCTTGACAGCTCCTAACTCATTGTTGGCAACTGAGCTCGTCGATGAGCCTATTGCTACTGAGTCGCCAGGCTTTTCAGATGAAGTTGAAACGCCTGTGCTTCAGCAGTCGCCGTATGTCGACGGTATCTGCTTCACCGAAAAGGGAGCTGATAAGAGTAACGCCAGCATCGTTAATAAAAGATTGCTGGCAGTTCCTCGCTGGCTAAGACAAGCATTTGTTGAAGACGGCTGGCGCATCGGCGTAGTCAGCTATGACATCGCCATGAAAGACTACGGAGAGACTCATGAAGAGGGAACTGTGCTCGGCTCTACTGCATATGGCGAAAAGATGATAAAAATCTTAAATACCAGCAGGGCCGCCACGTATTCCCCTGTCCATGAGTTCGGTCATTGGCTTGACGCTTTTGTCGGATTTCCTACTTTAAACAGTAAGATATTCAACAAGGTGTGGGAGGAGGAAGGCGAAACCTACTTCCAATCCTACGGCCCGCAGTGTGAATGGAACATTCACGAGTTCTTTGCTGAGGGCTTCTGCATCTATTGGAGTTCACCAGTGTCACTCCAGAAAAACTGTCCTCAGTTCTATAACTTCCTTAAAGAGGTTCTCGAGCGTGCTGAGGTGAAGTATCTGGAGAACGCATATGAATAAGCGGCTCAGATTGTTGGTACAGCTGTGGCGCCATGTTTATTACCTCTTGTAGTCCTGAGGAAGGAGGTTTTAAATATGCCTTTAACTATGGCACTTGGTGGACATAGCACTGGCGATGAAGTAGACAAGAGCCGCCAGAGCATCGTCTATGCCTTAAAGGCTCTCGCTGTTATCAGGGTCCACGACAGCGAAGAGGCTCAGGAGGCGAAGCTCACTATTCCGAAGATTTGCTCCGCCGACCCCTACATGAAGAGTATGGGTCAGGAGCTGGTAAGCTATCTGTTTCGTACGTTTGGGCGTCAGTGCGCTCCGTGCATGACCTCGTATCTTCTTGGTACAGGAAGAACTGAGGAAGAAATAAACCAGACCGTCTCAAAGATGGAGGCGGAGCTGCGTTCTACATTGAAGCTCTGAGGGCTTTGTCTCTTGAGTGTTTTCTCTCCTTATTCGCTAATGCTACTCCTTATGGGGTAGCGTTAGCTTTGCCCTGCAAGATTAAACAAATGAAAGAAGGAACAAACTGATGTTGGTTGTAAAACCCAACGCCATGTATCTGTCTTGTGACGATACGCACCCCTACGCGTTCATAGAGCGTGTGGGCCGGACTTGCTATAAGTCCGAAGATAAAATCACGGAGAACAGCTCCGTACAGTTCATCAAGAAGCTCAAAGACCGCGGCCATCTGGCGATGCTTGAGCACGCCTATGCTTACTTCCATTTCCATCCGATGGCCCGGAACTTCGTTGAAGCCTTTGCGCACAACGAGTCTCAGTTCACGCGGTTCCTCAACTTCGATCTTGGAGAAGAGGGAGAGCAACCCAGCTTCATGACGGCGAGCTTCACCGCACTGCTGAACTTCTTCAACGACAAGGAGTACACCGGCAACGATGCGTATATCTACGCCATCAAGAGGAAGTGTCAAGAAGCCTGGCCCGAAGTCTTCGGCGAGGTCGAGTATTACGGCGCCGCCTGTGACGTTGTCAACGAGTTCATATCCTCTTGCGATGACGTTCCGGTGAAGCGTGTCGACAGGCTTACGTACATCGAGAGGGTCAAAGGAACATGCACCGAGGTGAGAGCGAATGAAGTGTTCAAGAGGACACTTCCGCACACTGTCCTTTTGACCATCGACTGCGGTGCTTGTCGTGAGCTCGTCAGGCATCGTGATGTATCCTACGCCCATGAGAGCACTCGCTACTGCAACTACTCGAAGGCGAAGTTCGGTGGCGACATCAAGTTCGTTGAGCCTTTCTGGTACGACGACCCTGCGAAGTATGACGTGCTTCATACAGCCTGGCGTGAAGCTTGCAAGGCGGCTGAGTCTGCCTACTTTGAGCTCCTCGCTAATGGCGCTGCTCCTGAGGAAGCTCGTCAGGTTCTCCCATTTAGCCTGGCATCGGACATCGTGGTCACAGCTGTTGAGCGCGAGTGGGAGCACATCATCAATCTGCGCGTCTATGGCACAACTGGTCGTCCGCATCCCGATATGCGCCGTGTTATGCTCCTTGCGACTCAGGTGCTCAACGAGCACTCCGAGGGACGACTCTATCCCACACCATATGCTCCTCCTAAGGAGAAGGAGAGAACATCCGCCATGTTCTACACCATCACCGATGAGCGCAACTATCCTGTCAAGGAAGATGGAGAAATCATCTTTACTTCCAGTGCGGTGGCCGCCAGGATTTGCCTCAACACCCTTCTCGAAGAGGGAAAGGTGAAAGACGGTCGTGTTGTCAACAATCGACTCTTTGACCAGAAGATTATGGACGGCGCGCCTGGCTTCCGTGATGTGACGGAGAAATATTCAATTCACTAATCATCTACATACGTCGGCTCCTATAACTGGAGCCGACAGAAAAGGAGAGAAAAGAAATGATAGTAACTGCAAGGTTTTACAATGGCTCAACAACTCACAACTTTGAACGCGATACGCTGAGGTCACGCGAGGAGTGCCTCCGCCGTGTCTACAAGTACGGCGATACGAACGACAAGGATATCTTCAGGCACATCGTAGGGCTAATTGCGTGCCTCTATGGCGAAGGAAGACTCCAGGAGGTAATGACAATGCAGGGCAGTGGTATCGCCAAGGCCGACGAGCTCTGGAAGATGCTCACTCCCTACTGCGGCTACGAGGCAGAAATCGAGAAAACCGTCAGTGAGCTTCTGAGCAGTGGGCTACTTCCTGCTGACTTTGAGGAGCAGTACGATGAATGGCATAGGGGCCATGCGAAGGTCTATGATGGCGCCGTGTCTTCAAACATGATATGGGACGTCGACCCGTCCCTCTATTCAGCCATGTATCTCCGTGTCATGGACATGAAGGACCGCGTAAACTTTTTGGTCAAAAGCTCGTTCGAGCTCAACTGTGCAGGACTCCGCGGGAAGTACGAAACGTGGACAAAGTTCGTGGAGAGAATGCTCAGCGCGACAGAGCGTATTCCTCCGTTCACGTTTCTTCCTGACAACAAGGGAACTATGTACTACCTGAAGAACGTTCTCCCTATCAACTACTGGAGGGCGACGAGACCGGCGCCTGACGACAGGGAGTGGCAAGCTACTCGCTTCCACTTCAGCGAGCGGTATAAGGACTACTTCAGGCGCCATGCTCGTAAGATTGATGGGCAACTCTACAAGCAGGAGAACTTGAGCTCTGTTTTCACTGAGCTCGACGAGGAGCACTTCGGCTGGGTTCAGCAACGCCGCACTATCATCAACACTGAGGGTGAGGAGGCCTCTAAAGCTAAACTCCAAGAGCTCGACGCCAGACATTGTGCTGAGCGTGATGCTATCCTGGCGCGTATTCAGAGTCTTGAGCCCACCTGCGACGACAGCTGGCGCGACGCCCGCGTAAAGCTCGATGGCGAAGCTTGGGACGGCTACATCGAGTATTGCGTCGAGCGCAGACTTGCCTACCGTGAATATCATAAAGGCGTAAAGCGTCATTATGCTGAGGCGGAGAAAGCACGAAGGGAGGCACCCGTTCCAATCTACACCGCGATGAAGAACGTGGTCAGTCCTTCACTCTCTTCCAGCCTCGGAGAGGATATCGCTAATTTGCTGATACTCTGTGAAGATAGTGGCAAGCTGGACGAGGCGCTTGCGAAGGAGACATCTGAGGAGAGAATGAAAGCTGCCTGGGAGCTCCTCACGCCCTACACTGAGTGCGACAAGTTCGTAGAGAAAGCCATCGACCTTTATATGGAGAATGACATTCTACCTAAGACGTTCCGCGACAGGATTTCCGAGGTAATCACCGAAGGCAAGGTCGACGCTATGAAGAAGCTGGCGAGAGACCGCATCACAAACTATACGCTCAGAATGAACTCCGACCTGTTATCGCCCATCATTGACATCTATGACGGCCTCTACTTCAGAGCAAAGATGATTGGCTACAAGGTATGGGCCGTCTTTGACTTCATCATTCCGACTCTTGTAAAAAGTATGCCGAATTGCATCAGGTATGTTGACAGCTACCTCTGTCCTTTTGCATCTGGCGATGACCCCTGCGCACCGTTTGACCTTGCGCCGTTAGATATGTTTGAGCCTCTTACGTTTGAGAAGAGGTACTCAAAGTATCGGCCTACGGAGTTCAAGGAGCCACAATCCAGCATAAAGATAAACGCTTAAGGAGAGAAAAGCAATGGAAGTAAAAGCACTGTTCAAGTGTGGTGCTACCAGTCATGAGTTCGATGATGAGCGCATCATGTCGCACGACGAGGCACTGAGTCATCTATATAGGTCTGGTACCCAGCGCGCGAACCCGATATTCCAGCATGTCGTCGACATCATCGCCTGTCTCTACGGAGAGGGTGAACTTGACGACATACTCAGAGAGTATTCCGCCAGCCAGCAGGTGCAGGAACTGTGGCAGAAACTTCACCCGTACTATATGTACGCCGTGGAGATTGACAGGACTATCGCCGAGCTTAAGATGAGCGGGAAGCTTCCGACTGACTATCAGTCTCGCTACGAGAAGTACGCCGACGCGGCGCGAGCATCACAGGAGGCACCGGAGACTTATCTCCGTCGTATGGACTATACCATCAACGATGTCGACATGTTCCTCTACTCCGCCATGTGTCGACAGGTTCTCCGTCTAAAGGACCGTATCGACTTTTTGGTGACAACCGCGTTTGAGTACAACTGCGGTGAGCTTCATGGGAAGGATATGTCCTGTAAGTGTGAGTCTTGGGTAAAGTTTGTCGAACGCATGTTCGCTACACAGCAACACACTCCTCCGTTCAGTTTTATCCCGCATCGTAGTGGCATATCCACCTATCTCAAAGGGCTTCTTCCGGCGTGTTTCACCTTTGGTGCAAACAGCGAGAGGCGCCTTGCAAAGTGGCCTGCATTCAATTATGACTACAAGGACTATTACAAGGATGCCGTTGGAGACATTGACGGCGTGGCACGGCGTGAGAGTAAGTATCTGCTCAATGAGCTCGATGTCGAGCATTTCAATTGGCTTATACAGCGCCTCACTACTATAGCTGAGAACCGAGATAATGCGGGCCTCGCTGAGAAGCTTGAGGTCATCGACCGAGAGCATCGCGCCACGCGTGATGAACTCATGCATCTAATTGCATGCGAGAGTGCATCGTGCGACTGCGCGTGGTACGAGCGCCGCGTCGACTTTGATGAAAATGCGTGGACTCGTTGGGCGAGACACAATGAGCTTGTGTCGTTCGACGTCAGGGAGCCTTTCCGTGGTGAGCAAGAACGCATTGTTAAAGAGAGTTATGACCCTACTTGGGTCGACGCCATTGAGACCTCAATTAGAGGAAACCTCGTGGATATAGGTATCGCAGCTGTGCGTAAAATGATGGACCTATCTGAGTCTGGTGACCTTGCTGACGCGCTCGACCACGATACCTTCGAGGAAAAGTGTGATGCACTGTGGAGCCTCTTTGGCGAGTTCTATGACTGCGACAGAAGACTTAACGATGCTATCGAGCACTATGTGGAGACCGGTACTCTTCCAAAAGACTTTTACGAGTCTCTTTCTGGTGACCTCTCACTCGCGCGTAAGCGACTTCGGGTAGACCTTGAGAAAGACAGGAAGCGTAATGTAGACACATGGCTTGAGGAGAGACGGAGAGTCGTATATCCAATCCTCGATATCTACGAGGAGATGTACCGTCGTGTCAAGTTGCTCGGCTACAAGTTCTACGCTATATGCGACGCTCTCTTGCCACAAATCATTAAGGACAAACCGAAATGGATGGCGCTGGAAAGCTATCTTAACATTCTCATAGCAGAGTGCGATGAAGTTCCGGCGCCGCTTGATGCTATTCCGCTGTGCGTCATGAGATTGCCTGAGGTATTGCTCAAATACGATGCGTGAAACTAATTCACTCTAAGGAAGGTATAAGTTATGGCACAGATGATGAACCTCGGTTCCAGCGCGCTTAACAATAAGACGCGGCTGGAGACCTTGCGTGCGTTCATTGACAAAATGTTGGACACGCGCAGTTGGACACTTGTAAAGGCGCACCCCATGACAGATGCGTGGGCCGTGCTTGCACCTCCTCATGTGAGGGTCTACAACCATATCGACGGGACGGAGACTTTAACGGGTGATGGCTCTGGAGACGTGATACTCTCAGGGCTCCTCGGCGAGCAGTGGGTGCTTCCTGCTCGTGACTTCCGTCGCCAGTATAAGAACGTCGGTCAGACTACATTCACTGGCTTTGACTGGTCTGGCGAGAACGGCGGCTGGACACACGTACAGCCGCGTGATTTGCTCACCTACCCTGCATGGGCCATTCAGGTTCCATTCATCATAAAGAACTTCCCGGTGCATGGCTTTGGCGAGGAAGAGATGCTCGCCAACAGTACGTCTACGGAGGGGCACGGAAATGGTGACTTCATCTGCTGTGTCGGAGAGGATACACCTGGCGGAGGCTATGTACCTAATCTCAATACGATGTATGTAGTTCATCACGACTTGTTTGTGAGAACGCATGACGTCAGCGCCTTTCCTGAAGAGGTACAACTTAAACCGGAACTTCCTACCTTCCCAGCTGGTATCGCTGTACGCAACGACGCTATGATACCGATTGGGAGTCCACTTCTGGGCGGGAAGTGACTCCTGAACTAAAGAAATCTCGTATCGATGTAGTTCCGGTAACGTAAAAGGGCGACCTTGAGTGTTTATTCAAGGTCGCCCTTATTTTTCGCCTGTCAACCTTTGAACCTAAGCTCTTATATTAGGTGTGGCCATAATAGACCGAGAATTTTACTTTGTACTTTGAATGGTGGACAAAACCATGTTTTGATGGCGACCTCACACTTCGTGAGGTCGTCGACTTTCGCCATTCATAAATTCTAAAGAAAGGAGGCTGGAAAATGGTAGGTCTCAAGAACTTCTACGAAGTAAATGGTTATCCTGACGCATATCAAGGGTATGACGAAGTGTGGGTCGTCATGAGATATCCAAAGGATATGTCGCCAGGTTTTCGCCATGTGCCTGAACTCGCTCCGCCCTATGAACTCTTCAAGTGGTTTCAGGATACGAAGCGAGGTGGCCGTATGATGAGGACAGCTTTTGAGGAGTTCTACGTGCCTGGCTACATAAACTGTCTCATAACTAACCCTAAGGCGCGTAATGCCCTTGTGTCACTCGAAGCCGAGTTGAATAGAGGTCGTTCCATCGCTCTTGTTTGCACGTGCCACGACGAGTCACTCTGCCACAGGTCTGTACTTGGTGGGATACTGTCATATCTTGGATACAACTGCGAAACTAAGAGTGGCACTGATTACGACAGGTATGGCGCCATGTATATCGCCGCTTTGGAAAACAGCGCAATCACTAAATCATGAGAGACAAGGTGAACACAAATGATTTCAAATAATGCTGTGTGTACGTTTGACACTCGTGGCACCGACTCCGCGTGGAAAGAACGCGATGGAAGCGTCTGTACTGTCATACGTCCGTTGACAGCAGAAGAAGCAGACATATCCGATGTAGGCCCTATGTACAAAGTACAGTTTGCAGACGGATTGATAACCGATGCTTTCGAGGACGAGCTGTTTCCTCAATACTAAGAAGGGCCGCAATTAACCAGACAACCCACACATGTGAACAATCGTGAGAAGTAGGTGAAACAGTTGGTCTTAGACTTCAAGGACACTCAGTTATGTGACCACCTTAACCATGTACTGAGCGGTCTATTACCTCACGAGAACTACAGCCCTGAGACATTCGGGCTCTTGTACCCCACCTTGCTAACCGTTCTCCCTAAGGACGAGGTGCGCGGTTTGTACTTCGCCATGTATACCGTCTTCGATAAATATCATAAGTTGCAGAGCGCGGTAGATGCAGATAACTATAAGGTGAATATAACTAGAGATAGATTTGCATCAGCGCTGAGCAATAACCTTCCTGACCTCATTCTTGAGCCACAGATGGAAGTATCAGATATTATGAGCGAGGAAGGCAAGTCTGGCGACATTACAATACCAACAATCCAAGACGATGCGATGGGAACCATCTACGGAAAAGTGATGGAACTCTATGATACTTGCTTCGACTTGATGCAAACCTACGAGGACTCAATGGCCTACATTATAGACCTCAAGGACTCAATGAAGGCCAACATCATCGACACAGGTATCAATATGCAGAGGACCATCATATCGACTGGACTGAAGTATGGGCGCAAGACTTATAGAGGAACCAATGGCTGGATTGAGTTCTCACAGCAACTGGTGAGAGAAGTCTCTGAACTTGACTCTGCCACGGGAGACGACTTGACATGCGACAACCTCGAAGCTCTGGGGAAGATTGAGAACAGAGTTGTTGAGATGTCAGAGGGTATCGCTGAGTATGGTATACCAATGCTCGACGACAGGACTCCTATCCTCCAGCATCGTTTCGTTGTTCTCGTTGCAAAGGAAAATGTCGGTAAGACACAAATCATCATTCGTAACATCGCCGCAGTTATTAGGGCTGGTGGTAAGCCCTACTTTGCATGTGGTGAGTCTCAACCAGATTATATGTTCTTGAGGATAGTCTCTTCCTACATCTATCAGGAGTACGGTTACTATTTTAGCGAGTCGGAACTTGTAGGTGAAGGACTGGAGGCACAGTCCGAAGAAGACAAGCAAATCATCAACACCGCAAAGATAAGGTGCGGTATGAGTGGCATGGTTATCAGCAACTCTCTGGAGTATGATAACGTAATCGCCACGTTTACGAGGCAGTACATGAAAGGCTTCAATGCCTTCTTCATCGACCACTCACAATCTCTGCGTGGTCGCAAGGGTCGTAAGATAGGTGAGCTGGTGACAGGTCTTGCTCTCGATTGTCGTGAGTTCAAGAACCAGTATCCCGTCTATATTTGCCTCGCATCACAACCATCAACAAACCTAAAAGACATATTGCAGAAGGGTAATGATAAGGATATTCAGCAATCCCCGACTGCACAGTCAGCGACACCTGCGCAGGAAGCCGACGAGCTGTTCATTCTGAACGACAACGATTTCTTGCGCAAGCAGAACATTTTGCAGTGGATTGTCTACAAACGTCGTGGAGCACCCAAGCCGCCGCCATTCTATATTAAGAAGCTGTTCAATGTGGCGGCATACGAGTATGACGAAAACATACAGGGTGCTGATAATGTCGACGCCGCAGAGATTGAGGGTCTCATACGTGGTGTTGGCGGGGCTGACCTCGACGAAGATGACGACGATAACCTGCAGGTAGATTGGTAAGAAAGAGACACGGAGGTAGAGCCATGGAGAAATCCATTTACAGCGAAGTATCGCTTGACGGAATGAAGGCCCACATGGAGCAGAGCTCATTCTACTGTGAAACATTTCATATGGCCGGTTACGACATCGTGACTGAGGAGAGCCACATTAACATAGTTGATGAAGAGCTCCAGGCATATGTCGCCAGCTGTAATGCTGAGCGTACAACAGCAGATGGGTATGAGCTCGTGCACGACGACAGGGTAGATGACACTATCACCTACTATGTTTTCAGGGAAGATGGTAACCTCTTCCTTGAAATTAACTGTCTCATTGTCGCAGATGCATCATGGGGCGGGCGTATTTACAACTACCAGATGATGCATCTTGAAGATGACGAGCTAACGGTGCATCACGGTCGCTAACGGAGGAGGAATAGACATGCATTTCTTCCTTGTTAGACCGGATATCGAGTACGCCGAGAGTGCCATAAAGGCTGCTGAGCGTTTTCGTCAGTTGCCAGAAGACAAGTATCCAGACATCTGTGGTTATCGCAAGATAGTCGACCTGCAGTCCTTCTTCGACTGGAGAACTGAGTACGAGGACCGATGCAACCACACCTACTATCGTGGTATATGGCTGATTGTACTCGATGATGTCAATGTCGATGATACAACGGTCGTCGGCTTTCTTGGTGGTCGCAGCAGTACATTCCTTTGTGAGCGAAATTATCGAGACATTGATTTCGCTATACTTCCTGAGTACGAGACAATTGATGGATATATGGCCCTTTGCTCGGCATGGCGCCAGCGTATCATACAGACCGGCAGAAAGCGTTCAGCAGTTTGGATAAACATCATTAGGCCGGCGGCAGGCAATGAGTTTAAAGACTGGGTAATATCGCACGGCGGTGCTGTAGAACTTCTCAGCGAGAGAAAACAGCGCTATGCGTATAAAGTCCCTGTCAGTGCGTTGCCGTCCGATGAAGATTATCCGGAGTACACTCCAGCATGCCCACACTTTAGGAGGAATAATCATGCGCTTTTTACTTAAGGCTCCTGAAAGAGAGTATGTCGACAGCGTACTCCACACCATTGAGGAACTTCGACATCTTCCAAGTTATGGTCGTCCTAATATCTATAACTATATGGGAGTGCGTACACCTGAGAACTATCAAAGCTGGGCACGCGCAGTTAAGCTCGGTGGCATCCACGCTTATGGCGGAGGTGGCGTCTGGCTAATTGTATTAGACGATGAGCATGTCGAGGACAATCCTACCGTTGTAGGGTTTATCGGTTTCCACAATGGCACAAAGGTCAAGAACCGTAGACGTAACTTCGACTTCGCCATGCTTCCTGAGTATGAAAACTCTGTAGGATACATGGCTCTGGCGGCCGCGGCTTGTCACTTCTTTGCTGAGCGTGGTACCAGAAAGAAGTTCATCTACTTCAGTGTGTGCCATGCCGACATGCGTGGGCCCTTCAATATGTGGGTCCTGAGCAACGGCGGAACCATCGAGGTAACAGACAAAGCAAACTGCAAGCTTAGGTATAAAATACCGATAGAGATAGGGGCGAAAGCATAATGTTAAAGATACAGGTTGTCGGCGAAATAAAGAAGAACGTGACGGCGCGTCCGGCTAAACTGTGGAAGCTTATGCCGGCATCGAGTGCTACCCAGGAGTCGCTCGTTGCCGCGCTGAGTGAAATTCCGAACGCCAGAAATATCCTGGCGAGTGTCAAGAGCATCTGTGCTGGTGGAACCGCCGGTAGTAACGTGAAAATCATGTACAACTACGACGACCTCAATCAGTTCGGCATTCCCATTGACACGTTGTCTCCGAAGGACTGTAAGTTCTCTAAGGAGCATCGTAAGGTGTACCTTGTGCTGTGCGCGGACAAGCCTGACGATAAGTTCCTTGTCGCCGGAGTGTTCACACTCGGTTGCTATAACCGAGTAAGGGATAATATGTACGGCTTCATTGAGCTCCACTTGAACCCCGCCGTTGCCACGACCGAGAACTACGTCGACGTACTCGCCAGGCTTATGTGCTACCTGCATAATAAGTGTGGGCTCAAGAACCCTGTGAGCATTCGTGTGTCTCACAGCGATGTGGAGCTCATGAAGGCCGTAAAGACGTTATCCGGCTACTATGTAGCCGAGGATAACAATGGCGTTCGCAATCCTGGGTTCGACTACGCCTCCGAGGAGTTCGAAGGTGAGGAGTCCACACTGTTCATCTTCTGGAATGAGTACATAGAGGAAATCCCCTATGAGGATATCGTAGAACCCATCGCATAAATCAGAGAGGTAAAGATATGTTAAACGTTGTGAATGTGGAGGAAGTAGGTAGGGCTGACCTTATGACATTCATCTACAAGCTCCTCTACACTGGTCATACCGGCAGTTATGACTTCGCACTCCCTGGAACAAAGGGGCTTGAGCAAGTTCATGGTATGACCGAGCTTGAGCGCTGGCTCGATAAGCAAAGGGCGGCTGGCGCTGAATGTGGCTCTAAGTTCTCCTTTAGACCCACTACTGAGAACGGAAAATGTTTCATGGTGCGGGAGGCTAAAACTCCTGTATGTATTGCGACATTCTATGTCGCAGAGAACCTTCTCAAAGAGAAGAGCGGACTCATTGAGTTCACATCTGTGATGCCGAGTGCGAGTGCTGAGTATACCTCGGATATGTTCGCTGAGCTTCTGAATAAGTTCCGCCAGGTCTTCCCTGTTGTCAAGAGCATAACAATTTGTGTTCCTGAGAACGACGATTACTCGAAGGGCGCCATCGCTGTCGGTGCTAAGCTCACTGGCGCGAGACCCTTCCACGCAAAGTGCGCCATGTATACCGTCGACGTCAGGAACGTCTCTAACCTTTGCTTTAACCACGCATAATAAAGAGAAAGGCTGGTGCATCTAATGAAATTCATCACACCTACACTGGCCCATGAGAAAGTAGTAACGAAGCTCTACGAGCTCTGTTGCAAGGACTCTAAGTGCGCAACCGATGTCAACTGGGGTCAGACTCACGAGACAATGGTTGGCAGTAGTTGCTTGTCACAGTTCATCGTAAGTCCCGAAGGATATAAGATGTGGATACGCTCGCTTCGTCTGAACTCTACTGCCAAGCAGTGTCGCAGTAACAGCTTGATATTCCCCGGTCACACATTCCTTGTAACCGAAGACCTCGTGGCTGACGGAAACGCCTCGACTGAGTATCTCCAGAGTCTCCCCTACATGGGAGATAATGAGTATCTCATTGGCGTCCTTAATATGCGCACTGTCATGTTCGATCAAGACGACCCCGGGGCGCTGGCTCTGCAGAACACCACACCTACTGTGGACTTCAAGTTCACACTTCTTCCTGAGCTTTCTACACCCGCATACTATACTATGCTTCTCTTGGACGCCATGAGTTTCATCGTTCGTGAGGGCTTGCCCTACTGCCATGTTCAGGTGGCAAGACCGTTCCTCGGCGACAACCATACCGAGGAAAACATCAAGGCTGTCGAACTTTGGAGCAGGACCCTTGTATCATGTGGCTTCGCGACTCGCGCTGTTGACGAGCCGAGAGGCGTATGCATCGAAGAGTTCGACATCACCGCGGCCCATAAGCTCTACTCAAGACTTCAGAAGTGGAAGGAGGAGCGCTAAATGGTAGTTGTCACAACGCTTGACTACGACCAGCTTACCACCCTTCTGAAGGAGAAAAGGGTCTCACTCGATAATGAGACCCTGCTGTTTGGGCGGCCCTATGAGGCTATCCAGAAATACATCGAGGACCGCCTCGGAGGGAAGGGCTACGTTGTGGCCATTAGGGGTGAGATAAACCCAAAGTATGTAAAGATGCTTAAGGCGCTGGACCCTGGGCTTAAGGGCGAGCGTCTAATCCTTGAAGCCGAGATCCGGCAGGACGACATGCTTACGCTTGACGCCGCCAGTTTGCAGAAAGCCGTTGAGATTATCAACTACGGCCTGCCTGACGACATAGTAGAGGAAACGCTCGACGAAGCAGTAGAGCGTGGCCCTGAGGCGAAGCTTCAAATTATCGTCGCCCCTAATATCCAGAACAACGGAAGTATACGCATCACGTCTCTTGGCCGTGAGATATACTTCGAGGGGCACGAAATCACGGTGGTCAAGCCGAACGGGGAGGCCATCGAATGAGCACTGTATCTACCAAGAAAGCGAAAAAGATGGTTGCCGGTTCTCTACCCTTTGACATTGTCAATCTTGTTGGCTATGTTCTTGGGGTAGAGAAAGACATTTTGTTGTTTGGGGACAGATGGAAGTCCAAATACGAGTATCAGGTTCTGCAGAAGAAACATGAGTTAAGGGTCATGCGAACGCTGTGTTTGCTTCGCGACGAAATAATGAGAAACTACAATAAGTTCTCGGAGGGTTGCAATATGCGAACCTCTAAGAAAGCATTGTGTGAACTCACGAACTGCAGAGACTTAATTGATGCTGGTATGGAGTGCTTTGGTCGGCCGATGTCTTTGGTCAACTGCGTAAGAGCCATCGAGGACGAGTTAATCGCCAGGCTTCCTACCTTGCGCGGGTTTATTCCTGACTGGTTCGGTAACAAGGACTATCTGTGTGAGCAGGTACTCCTCGACTGGAATGGAAGCGCCACGGACTTCAAAGAAATCTGCTCGTTCTTCTCGCACAATCGGGTACGCTATCCGGCATTTGTTTACATGAAAGATGGGCATCGTCTATCTAATCGGGTGATGCGTGACGATAGAGATTTAACCACGGAGCTTTACGCTCTACACGGTGAAGTCTTTGACCAGTCGAAGTTTCCGTTTAAGAGAGGAAAGACTAATGCGCAGGTTCATGTCGAGAAGATTACTGAGTTCTGCAAGGAGCATGCTCCAATCTCTATTGAGATTGACACACAGAACATCGACGCGACCGCTACGATTTCGTTCCTGCAACAGTTGAACCTTTACGTGCCTGATTGTGTGAAAGACATCAAGCTCTATCTTGATGGCACTGAGGGAAAGCTCTATCGACACTTCGACTTGTTCACAGACATCGAGGTAACTCCAGTTCAGCTAACACGCATACGTTCGCAGAAATCTATAATGGACACCGCCATCATCGCCTCCATTACTGAGAGGAAGTATTCTGGTAAGCCTGGCGGCGTCTTGCTTCTCTCGTCTGACTGTGACTTCCTAATGCTTCATACTCAGTTTCCAGATTATCCAATTTGCTACTGTATGATGAAGCGCAATGCAGCTGACAGCACTGTTGCTCACATGCAGAAGAATGACATACCTTGTGTGTTTGTCGATTACATTGTTAACAGCGCTATGTTATCTGAGATTGAAGCGAAGTGCGTAAAGACGTATGTCGAGAAGCGTATGGGAGAAGAGCTCCCTGAACTCAGTAAGCTACTCTATGATAGCTTGCGCGAGATTTGTCCACGTGGTAGCTTCGGTCGCTACGTGTCAGACATTCGCGGTGTCTGGAAGAAGACTACCATCAAAATAAATCAGGACGGGACTAATAAAGTATATGTTCCGTTGGAAAGTGTGGTAAAGCCATAATGAACAGCATGAATTTGACAGGCAAGTCTGTCGAGAATAAAGTCGAGGGAAAGCCTCGCTCCGGTGCCACGATAATGGGCATCGACCTTGGAACAACCAATACCGCTGTCAGTATCTACAGTGCCGACAGGGTGCCGATGATAATTCCTATCGGTGCTTACGGGAAGCACACCTTGCAGTCCTGCGTACAGTGGAATGGAGGCGAGGACTTCACCGTAGGCGAGGACGCCTACAACCATCGTTACGAGCCCAACGCCATCTATTCCGTGAAGCGCATCATGGGCTCCGGAAAGACTGTGACCTTGACCCTGCCGACAGGTGAGTCACGTACATTCACGCCGGCTGAAATCTCAGCTAAAATATTGGAGAAGGTAGCACAGGGTGTAGCTGAATACTATGAGCCGATGAAAGACTGCGTTATCACTGTGCCGGCGTACTTCAACCAACGCCAGATGGGCGACACCATTGAGGCCGCTAAGATTGCCGGGCTCAATTGCCTGCGCATCTTGAAAGAACCCACCAGTGCCAGCTTCGTCTACTCCCTGTTGGGATATGCCGGAAACGGCTCCGTACTTATCTATGACCTTGGCGGGGGCACCTTCGACGTCACCCTTATGACGTTCCTGCGCCGGGACTCTGTACCCGCCGAAATGGCAGGGAAGCTGAAAGGGCTCTACGGCATAGAGCTCAGTAAGGACTCGACCGACGTCACTGACCAGTACTACTCTAAGGTCATGGGAACCTATGGCGACATGATGCTGGGCGGCGACGATATCGACAGGTATCTCGGCGACATGGCTATCAAGAAGAGTGGTGCTAAGCTGAGCAACGTCGGTCGCGAACAACTCTATCTTGAGTGCGAGAAGTTCAAGAAGATGGGTGTCCAGGGCATCAGTACCACTATCGAGGGAAATAAGATTGAGCTCGACGTGGATATGCTCAACACAGCAGTCGACGCCATCTTCGAGCGCACCATCAAAATCATGGCGGATATCGACATGTCCGACGTGAAAACCATCGTTCTCGTAGGTGGCTCTACTAAGAGCCAGCGCCTGAAGGACGACCTCCAAGCCGCCTTTCCTAATGTCGAGATATCCGCCGTGCTTGACCCTGATGCTACGGTGGCTCTTGGCGCTGGTGCGGTTGCTAAGGCCATTGCTAATAATGGCGAGCTCGATTACTCCGACGTGCTCCCGCTGCCCATCGGTATTCTCGTAGACGAGAAGCATGTCGAGGTGTGCTTGAAGAAGAACACCTCAATGCCCTATTCGACGTCGAGGGTGTTCCACACGATGCATGACAGTCAGGAGTTCATCAGGCTCTTCGTCTATCAGGGTATTTCCTCGAAGCCGGAGAATTGCACCTATCTCGGTTGCGTAACCATAGATAACATTCCGCAGAAGCCGGCTGGTGAAGTCAGTGTGAAGGTATCCTTTGTGCTGAACGGTCAGGGTCGCCTTCGTATCGTGAGCCATGTCGACGGCATTGATACGGAGGAAGAGCTTGTCATCGACAACATCTTCACTGTGGCGCAGAATGACTCCACCGAAGCTGAGAAGCAGGCTGATGCCGACTTGACCGGCTTCTATCCTATGGACGACTTCGAGGAAATGGTCGTCTCTGCTACCAGTGAACAGGCCGCTTTTGACTTACTCCTTAAGAGGCGCCAGCTTGCTGAGGGTGACCCGAAGCGCGATGAACTTGAGCAGGAAGTGTTCAATCGTTGGTTCTAATCTGGAGGTGAATTTATGAAACCCATGAAACTTCGAGGGACTCAAATATTCAACTTTGAGCCGAAGGACGCCTTCGAGAAGAAAGTGGTCAGTATCTATCTCGACAGAGATATAGTCGACATGCTCAACGAGCGTCGGCTTGCTGAGAACTATCACAACCCTTCGAAGCGTAAGGCTATGGAGACGGCCATAATGGACCTGCTTCCTCGTCGCTAAAGAAAATAGGGGAACTTAGACGCCATGCATTGCGCCTGAGTTCCCCTTTGTTCTTCCGGTTTAATTTCTTTATCAAACTCAGTACTGGAGTAGCTTTTCTTATGAAACGTAAGAAACCACCGCGGTATTCTATTGTTCTCAGCGACATTGTGTTTAGACTTGGCGTCAAAGAGGTCGAAGGATTAGTCCTTGAAAAGGCTGGAATGAAGTTTATCTATTGCGATGAGCTTGACCAGCTGCTACCTCTGAGGTTCTCCGTCGCATCTAATGCTGTCGGCCAAAGGTTTAATGTATTGGTACGCCTTGCTGATGGAGAAGTTCTCCTGAAGCTTGGAGAAGACGATAAACTTGTTGAATACATTGACACAGAGAACGGACAGTTCGATGTATCTAATATCGAGACTGTGAGAGACTTGTATGAGGGTCATAAGGCAGTTATTGTTCAGGAAGTCGTAAACGGCATGGGATTGACAGCTGTTGCCATGATTTTGTCGATAGTTGTTTTTATACTCAAGTTAGAGCTATTCCCGTGGTTACTTATTCCTGTATGCATAGCACTGTTTGGCGTCATATGGTCTTGTAGGTGGTATAGGACATTAAACAGAGAAATCGTCTACGATGCGCTGGGAAACTGGATAAACCTGGCGACTGGTACCACTTCGTTAAATAAAGGTAAATTCAAATATAAACTGTAAAGGAGGTAAGATAATGCTCGTTTGCAAATGTAAGTTTAAAACAGTCATTTGCAAAAGGGACGATGGTATCCTGCGTGTGTGCACTGGTGAACACCTGGCGACATCGGATATGAGCGACGATGATTGGGACTATGCTAAAGCTGGTCCTGATGACTCCGTTCTCATTCGTGACCGCCATGATGTCTACAAAGCAATTCGGAAACAGTTGACGGCCTCATGGCTGTTGGCACTGTTTGGATTTGCAGCGTTCATCGCATCTACCATCATCTATATGCGCCAGCTCGCGATTGCCGGGCATTTCATCTTCAACTGGAACACAGCTGCTGTTGGGCTCACGGCTCTTGTGTTCGTCGTGTTCCTGCACCAGAGCCTCACGCCTATCGTGCATGATGTCGCCGGGCATTGGGTGAACCTTAAGAATGGTTCTTCCAATCTGTGTGGTGGTATCTGCATTAGTCGACGCAGTACGTGGCAATGAGCTAAGTACATAAAGGTACGGAGGTAAAGCACATGCTACGGACTAACAAGAAGTTTCGGATTGTAGACCGTAGATACGTTGCTGTGATAAACCGTAAAGGTGAGTTCACTGGCGGAAAAGTGCCGAGCAGTATAATGCTCGACTTCTACCATAGGCAACATAAGGTCGTCGTGTTCGAGACTTACACGGACGCACGCAACTACTACATAAATATGGTCGCCATGTTTTTGTGGTATTGGGTGATGTTCCTTATTGGGCTGGCATCAGCAATCTTCCTTTCTATAAAGGTGGACATGCTGATTATATTAGTCACACCAGTTCTTGTGTGGCTAATGAGTGACGCAATCTTGGCGTTTCCTGGTGGCAAGGTGCGTGACTCCGAGGGTAATATCCTGTTCATAAAGCAGGGTTGCATAAGAACAAAAGATGGCGTATTTCTCGCGTTTAGCGATTGAGTACACTAAAGAAAAGGTGATTGAAATGATTTACGTAAATGGGAAGTTCGTTGTCGATGGCGACGGGAATACCCCCGATATTAGGCTCCAGCCGGAGGACGAAGAACTGAAGGGTACAACCCGTTTGTCTGAGCTGAAGAGAACCGTCTTGGCGTTCCATGGCGCCGAGCATCTGTCCGACATCTATGTTCGGCAGAAGTATGCTATCAAGTGCAGGCGGCTTATGACTGTCGGTGTTGACGCATGTCTCCTGATGGTTATCGCCATGATGCTGAGGCTTATTGAAGACCTCAGAACAACAATCGGATATGTCTATCTTGGGTTGTTTACGCTTGGCATTGTGTTCTTTGTAGTGGCGCTCGCCAGGCTTTTCAGCAGCGTTGAACCCGTTCTTCGGGACAGAGATGGCATAACGATAGACCTCACAAAGGCACAGGTTTGGTTGATGGACGGAACTCCGGTCCCTCTTATCGGCAACGTAAAGTAAACTGATGGAGCCTCTATAACGTTTCTGTTATAGAGGCTTTCTTTTACCCAACAAACTTGCACGGTGGTGAAGATGAATGGCATCTGAGCTTTCTCCTACAAGATTTCATACTTTCATAGAAAAGTCTATTGAGTTCTTTACTTGGGACGAAATCATGCAGGACGCTGGAATAACCAACGCCTCTGACAAGGGTGACCAGTATGAAATCACTTGTCCGTTCCATGAGGATAAGCGTCCGTCATGCCGATTGAATAAGACGACAGGTCAGTATCACTGCTTCTCATGTGGGCGAAAAGGCACATATACTCGTTTCATGTGGGAGCTTAATGGAAAACGCACACCCTACTCAGTGTTCTGCGAGCAGGTCTTGAAAGCACACCCTGATATTCAGAAAGCATGCGGGTTCAACTCCCTAATGATTTCTGAGCATAACCTCGACCCAGCTTTCAACAAACGGAGAGTGTTCAACGCTAATACAAGTCTCGGAACAGGTATGTCTATAACTACTTTGCAGAGTCGGTGCGCCAGGCTTTCCGATGATTGGGAAATGATGGTTGCGAGTCTGACTCTGCTCCAGCAGGGCGTGACGCCGGACAATGTTTATGCCACTCTAAAGAAACAGAACATCGAAATCGCCATGCCTTCCAAGGAAGTCGGGCTTATGGATATACTTGGAGACTAAATACGGAGGTAAAGAAACATGATACGCTTTTGCAGGTTCTCATTCGAGGAATATCCTTGCGAGAACCACTGGGCGGAGTTCGCCAAATTTGGCGCTTGCACAGGTTCATTCGTCAGGTTCTACCCTGACTACAAAGCTTTCGACTGGTCTTTGGAAAGAGATGAAGCTTGGCAGATTTCCTTCGACCAGTCTACGACCAACTCAGGTATTTTCCTGAAGAACTATCGAAACACTATCGCCTACATGATTGAGGTTCATCGAGATAAGGGCCAGGACGCCGACGCATATATCTTTGAGTTTGAACAGTTCATTCATAAGTTGTGTGATGAATGTAAATTCACCCACCTTATCTATGAGCGGCCTATAACGACTGAGGGCTTTAGAAGCTCCCAGGTGTTGTTCCAGCTTGAGGGCATGCTACGCGCCTTGGTTCGGCGCTACCCTGAGTTCAAGACTGCAACGCTTGATTGCATCGAGAACGCATCATGGCGAAGCGTCGTAATTGACTCGAAGCTATACGGCGGACTGACAAGGAAGAACCAATCTAAGAATGCACTCATTGATATTTACCCGTGGGTACGTGGATACGGTGACTCCATTGGGACCGATAACGACGTGTTCGAAGCTATGGGTGTTATGTTCGGCTGGTTCATCTGCAGCTATGATAATCTCGGTCGACCTTATGTTCGGGGCGATAGGTATCCTGGTAACATCGGGGGCTTTGTGCTTCCGATGGTTTCTGCTAAGGAAGTAGCCGAACAACTGAATGAGATTGGTATCAAAGCTGAGTGGCGTATGCAGAACCCGCGCAAGTCCACCTATGAAAATATTGCGGCGGCAGTAGAAAAGTACAAGGTTATGTGTGTTGAAATCACCGACCCAGCGACTATGCTTGCACTTTGTGTGGAGTGTAACGTTGCTTGGATGGAGCCGGATAAAATGACGATAATTCTTGTCACAGCTAACTACATGGACCGCCGTTTGTTCGAGATAACAGGAAAGGAGTATCACTTTGTCTTTTAATGTGCAGGAGGTTTTCTCCTCCCTTGAGTCATTTCTGAGCAGTGGATATGTTTTGCTCGGAGTTATCGTGGTGCTCGGTATTGGAGCACTGAAGAAGATTGGCAGCCTCCTAATCATTGGCGCCATCATCTTCGCCATTTGGTTCTTTTACCAGGACGCAGTCACCGAGGCGTTTTGGAACGTCATTGACTGGGTCAAAACAGTAACAGCGTAGAAAGGCAAGATAGAAAAATGTATAGAGGTGGCGTAATAATCTTTCTGCTCATGTTGTTCGGCGAGCTGTTCATCTATCGCCGGACTAAAGTACGGGCAATCGAAGTCAGTGAGAAGGCGTCTAAGCCTGTTCCCGGCTTCTTCGATTACCATAACAACAGCAACTATTCAGCATTTCGTGACTGCGCTTTGGTCGCTATCATTGGTCTGTGCATCGGTCTTGCTGTAGTGACTGTCGAGATGATACTCGATATACCAGTTTATGGCAATAATTTAGGTGACGACCAAGTTGATATCTCGAAGGTTTTCAGCAGTGCTGGGAGTGTGCTGTACTCTGGTTTGTTCCTTGTTATCTCTTACGTTCCGCTGCTTATTGGACATATATGTTCGTTCGTGTGTCTGACAACGCACAATGAAAAGATAAAGAAACGTATGGAGCGTGTACTAAGAGTTCTGACAGTTATTGGTGCTGTTGGGCTGTTCACGCACCTTGGAGTGAGATGTTTGTATATGACGAGCTTCTAAGGAGGTAATGGGAATGAAAAGAGTCTTTGCGCTCTTAGTCGCCATGCTTATCGCCATCACTGCTGTTGGCTGTGACCGTGGTAATGCTAACACTACTGAGCCGACTGACGACCCCAGCAAGCACCCTGTCAGACCGAAGGCCGGTACTGTATTCATGGATACCGGCTTTAAGATAAGGTCTGAGATTGCACCTAAAGGAACGACTGAAGAACCTCTCGTGTTTGAAGTATATGTCGATGGAGAGGGAGATGGCGCCGGGCTTCTTGGCTATGGTGCTAACACCTACCAGTGCTATCTTGTCGGGGGAGAAATATACGTCGTAACTGCCGATAGGGTGACTGTGCATGTTACAGACATTGACGCACACATGGTGCCTGCAACGCTCGACGTTTATTCTATCGACAATATGAAAGCCAATGGCTTTACTGTTGTTGATAGCATTGTAACTGAGTACAAAGGTAGCACTGATGATGTGAACATCGTCAGTCGTTACGAAGTGAGTACAGCTCCTTACACACCAGCGGCTGTGAGCCAGACTAATAGTATGACTTTGCTCCAGATGCGCGATGTTTATCTGGAAGCCAGTGAGCAAAACCCTGGAAGTGTACCGACACCTGGCGGAGACAATGGCGAGGATACAACTCCTGATAGACCATCTTTCTACAATAACTCGTCATTTGGGCTGACTATACACGGTGCCGCTGTGTATTCTCTTGGCGACTATTGTAACCCCTACGACTACTTCGAGGATATGGTTCCGCAGGGAATGATTGTGAAAGAGGATAAGCGTGGCGACCAGGCAGTGTCCTTCCTCTATGTGTCCTATATTGGAAGTGATGGTAATGTCACCTTCGTAACCACTGAAGGATATGTGCAGGCTATAACTACGACGTGTCAGTTTACCTTCCTTGACGTGATAAAGAAGGGCATGACGCAGGAGGAACTTGAAGCACTTCTTGGCACTAAGCTGAAGAAGGAAGAGGACATCGCTGCGTTTGTTCCTATCGTCGAGGGTTTGACTGCAACTCAGGATAAGACTAACTTCTCCTTGACGTACGGCGATATTCAAATCGAGCTTGAGTGCGACTCTAAGTTGAAGACCCTGCAGTCTATAACCATTGCAAACTATCTTGACTTTAGGAGCTGATAATTATGAAGTCGAAGATTGCGCTCTACGTTCTCTTGGCCGCCATGCTTTTCACCTGCACTACATTCAGTGCTATGGCGGCTGAAGGAGACGTTGGAGAGGTTCCTGCTATACGTGATACTTCTGGTGCCATGATTGTCAGCCCTTCCATTGAACAGCTCTTAGAGCCTGGCGCAGACATCGAGGCACTTCTCTATCCGTCAGGCTTGAAGCTTCCGACAAAGTACATTGACCTGTTGCAGTTTGCACCGGTCAATTCTACAAAGGCGATTGCGGACGAAGCAATCTATTTGCTTAAGACTGCCGCACCTGTCGAGAGCAACACCTACACAAACGCTGAGTACATGGCGGCGCAATACTATCTGAACCTCGCCAGATTGTACTTTGATGAAAGCCGCGCGACAGAACATACGCATGCCGCGCTTGTCAACCTTGATGCTGACACATCGCTCAATATGTGCAAGAACCTGTCAGATGCTAAGTTGACTAACTCTGAGCATCTTCGCATTCTTATATCTAATTATTCTAATGTATTACTTGCTTATGCGATAGGCACCGATGTTACATCTGACCCGCAGTATGTCGACATGCTTAACGAGCACGACGGAGTGTACTATTCTTTTGGTGGGCCAAATGGTCTTGACTTGTCGTACTTCGCAAGCTCAAGGACTGATGAAGCTGTGGAAACATTTATCGACATGCTCGATGCATTATGGAAGTTATTGTCTGTCGAGCAGAGTTATACACCGGCTCAGGTGGAATACTCTGAGTCGACCGATAGCTTCGCATACAACGGTGTAAACTTTAAGAAGGGTGCACCGGATACTTTTGGGAGGACTAGGCCAACCGCCTCTTTTGGTGAGGATAGTTCAAGTGCTCCTGCTGATAACCGCGACATCACACCTGTTGTGACTGTCGAGGGTAATGTAAATCCTGATGATATCCCGCACGGGAAAATGAATTTCAGAGAGATAATGTCAATTCTGGCGTTTGCTTTCATGGTTGTAGCAGTTATCGTACTGTGGATTATAAAAGTAATTCGCCGGAAGAAAGACCCTCTCTACACCGGATGGAAGTGATACTATGAAGCGCAGGGCAACTCCTCGTATAGCGGTATTCATGCTCTGTTTGTCGGTGTTGTTCCTGCTCTTCACGAGAACGCATCATATACTAACGGTCAGCGGAGTCAGTATGGTTCCCACGCTGAAGGATAACCAACTTTGCATAACAAGCGATGTGTTTGTCCCACAGCGCGGAAACATCTATGTTGTGCTTGAACCTGACGACAACATCTACGCCGTGAAGCGACTTGTTGGTGTGCCTGGCGACACCGTCGAACTTCGTGATGGATACACCTATGTAAATGGAGAGTTGTTTCACGAAGAAGTCGAGGGCAGCTGGGAGGAGATGCGCTTTACACTTGGTGTGAATGAGTATCTATTCTTAGGAGATAATCGTAAAGACTCCTATGATGGAAGGTACTGGTCGCGCCCTCTTCGCCGTGATGAAATACTGTTTGAGGTGTGCTACAAGGTGTTTCCGTTTACTGACTTTGGACGATTGGAGGAGTAGCAGTTGTTTAAACAGTTTGGAAAGAATGTTGTCACAACGTCTGGCTTCTTCATTGTTAGGCTTGGCGTGGCGTTTATTGTAGCCTTCGCCTATCTCTTTGTAGCCGCCGCCATACAATATGCGTTTGTTGAATTCCTTGGCGAGTCAACATTTAACTATATAGTCGGAGGCGCATTGTCCCTGTTCCTTGGCGTAATCGTATGTAACACCTTCGGAAACTTGCTGTTCATGTTCGTACGTGGTTGGCATGTGTCTGCACTCGCCTACGCCTCTAAGATTAGGAAGTCTCATGCGCCTGCTGTCCTTGTTGGAATGAACGCTTTTCGTAAAAACCTCGTTGGGTTCGGTGCAGTTTATGGGATTAAGATTTTGATGAAAAATCTTTTCTCAGGGTTCAAAGATAAACTTTGGACTTTGCTCGATGATATACCTGTTGTGCAACCGCTCAAGGGATTTGCGGATAACCCGATTGTTGAACATATCGCTAAAGACGTGCTCAACTATGGATTTGATGCTACCATCTTTTATCTGATAAAGAACCCACCTGAAGACTTGAACGATGTGCCATCTACTGTAACGAAGGGTTTAAAGATTTATCTCTATTGCTTACCTTCGATTATGGTTGCATCTATCACGTCGTATGTGTTGTTTAGGTTTGTGCCGAAGCTACTGAAAACCGTAATCATCTTCGCCACGTTCTTTACTCAGGGCATAGTCGCAGGGATACTTATCACCGTGCTTATGTGGCCAGTGTTCTATATTCTGGATAAGTCATTATTTGACCCGCTCACGATGATTATGTTCATTTCTTGTTATGCGAAGCAGTGCAATAAAGAGATTGACAGAAACTCCAAAACTGTTAAGATGGTCGACTCTATCATTGACGGCGAGGACATCGGAACTGGCGCTGAAGATGTCAGAGACATTGAGGAAGATGAAGAGGAGGAAGCTCCTAAGGCTAAACCTAAGCCGAAGAAGACCCCACCTAAACCGAAGCCTAAACCTGAGACCCCGGAGCCTGAACCTGTCACCACATCTACGACGGAGCCTGAACCTGCGAGGTCGAGAAGGCCTGTCTTTGCGGACGACGATGACATAGACTCTGACCCGTACTTCAACTACGGTCGGGAGCCAGGTGATGGAGCTCCCATGTTTCCTGATGATATAGGAGACTTTGGGCAAGGTTCAGACATGCCGCGCCCGCCCTATGGGAGTCCGTGGAGGAACAGGACGCCAGGCTCTACGCCTGATGGCGATAGACCCTTTCCATCGTCGTTCGGTGGAGGCATGCCTGATATGAGTGGGCTCAACAACATCTTCCAGAATAGAGCAGCTATGTTCGCAGACGATGATGAACCCACGATGCCGTCGATTGATGAAGACCCGAATAAAACACCTTTGTCCGGTGTACTTGGGAGCTTCGACGACGGAGAGTTTGACGACTAAATGTAATAAGGCCGCCATGTTAGTTGATGGCGGTGAAATAAGGAGGAAACACATATGTCCGTTGAGAGAAAAACTCAGAAGTCTAAGAAACCGCTTATCATCACGCTTTGCGTCGCCATACTTATCGCCGCCGTTGGTGGCGTTGGCTTCGCCATGCGTGACACCATCGCCGGCTGGTTTTCTAAGGAACCAAGCGATGCAGGCGAGGGGCATAACGCCACTGTCGAGGAAGCGACTAAGGCGATGCTCGCCTCGAATGTTTCCTATGACGGAACATGGTATGACGACACTGACTTCGGTTATCATGTATATCTGCCTCTTACCTCAGTCTCGTCTGATAAGGACTACGCATCGAAGGTCGTATATGTGAACGAAGGTGGCACCGCCATGTCTGGTATCACTATTGGCGACGGCACATATCCGACGCTCGAAGGTGATGCGACTGCTGATAGCAACACTATGCTCCGCTCCGTAATGGATAAAATAACTCACGACGCTGGTTTGAATTTCTTCAATGCGACGTTCAGCGGTGCCTACGAATTATCCAGCGACGCACTTCCTAATAACATCAAAGCTTTGAAGGTAACTGGAAATTTGATGACCACTCTTACTCTTAAGCTTGAGGGTACAGACACGCCATTTAAGCAGGACGCGACTTATTTCCTCGACGGATATATCGTTCTGCTTGATGATACTCCCGTGTTCTTCTGGGGTATCTCCGACCGCGACGACCCGTCTGTAACTCCCGCCATGTCTTCCTGGGTTAAGGAGTGCGCAACGACTTTCTGGAAAACTGCAACATAATCTATAATTTCAGAAAAGGAGAGATATCATGGACGAGAACTCCGTAACGTTCCATAAAGATGGTGGGTACACCTATGGAAGAAGTATCAATGAAATGAACGTTCGTAAGCCTCCGGCGTCCGCGGCAGCAGCTGGTGCTGGCGAGACATCTGCCACAGTGGCTCCTAAAGCTAAGAATATGCCATCTATCGCAACGGCTCCGAGGGGGAAGTTCAACCTCGATGCTCTGCGTAGTCGCTCCGGCGCCAGGCCTCAGGCGGTTACTGCTAATGCTACTCCTGAGACTCCTGCTGAGCCTGCAAAGGCTCCTGCTACTGTGGAGAAGCCCGCGACCGCGGCGGCTACTCAGAAGTCGGCACCGGAGCCTAAAGCTGAGACTGTCAAGGAGCCTGAGAAGAAGGCTGAGCCTGTCAAGGTTCCTGTACCAGAGCCCACACCTGAGCCTGCTCCGGTTGAACCTGTGGCACCTGTTGCTGGAGAGGCGGCTGCTGAGGAGACACCTGCTCCTCAATTCGGGCTGAACCGTATGGACCCGTTGAAAGAGAGGGAACAAAATGGAGGTATCTCTGAACCCGCGCCTGTGGTCGAGCAAAGCACCAGTCTCGCTGACCTTGGCCTGGCGCCTGAAACTCAGACTGCTCAACCTGCAAAGGAGCCTGAGCCCACTAAGCCGAAGAAGGCGAAATCTCCGAAGGATATGAAGCGCGATGCCGCCATGCCTTCCTCCTCTAATGCTGCGCCCACTGCGGAGCCTGCTTCTGAACCTGAGGCTGAGGTAAAGGAACTCAAGCTCTCTAACACAACACCCGTCGTGGAGAAAGCTCCTGCTCCGGAGAAGAAGTCCACTGATGGCGAGCACTTCGACCCGAATGACCAGGTCTCCATTGAGGAAGGGTTTAAGACTCTGGACCTCAATGACGACTCCGACTTCGATGGTGCCGCTTCTATGGACGAGACGTCGAGTGAAGAAGCTCCGAAGAGTTTCATCATTCATCGTTTCCGCGCCTTCACGAATATGGCTGGCACTTCTATTGCAGTCGTGTCACAGTTCGTTCAGCGCGCGTGCAAAAGTATGCTTCCTAACGGCTCCTTCGTGTTCGCTTGTGAGAAGTGCGAGAAAATCCGTGTGTACGGCTCCTTCTGCACAAACACTGACCACAATGATGACGCTGAGATATTCTGCATCGGCGTGAGGGAACACATCACAGCTGTTCTCTTGGTGCGGCGCACTCAGCGTACCTATGATATCTCTAACTCTATTTCTGTTGTGGACGACCAGGCCTGCCTTGATGGCGTGCCCTTTGCGGACGTCGCCAGTATCAACAGAACTCCCTTCTTCATTTGAAGAAGTTCCTAATCATCGTAGCCCTCGTCCTTGTTGTTGCAGCTGGGGCGGGGGCTTTTTATTTGTATCAGCAAGACGAAAAGGAAAAGGACACCGAAGTTCAGGCGGAGGCCGAGCGTGTCGCTGGAGAAATAGCTGATACGGTAAAAACTGCCCTGTCATACAACACGCCTGTATCCTGGGTGTTCGATGCAAACGATAATCTAATCACCGCCATTCGAGCCAGTCGCGAGAACATAGTCGCCAGGACTATTCCGTCCGCCATGTTTGACACCTTCAAGCAACGTTGCTCTGGTGACCCTACAAACTATCTCATTCGAAAGTATGTGATAGCCAACTCGCTTGGAGGTCTAAGCGACAGCTTCTATACCTATGCAACAAACTCCTTATCTAAGCTGATTACGGAGGAAGAAGAGGTTCAGTATCTGGCGTCGACGTGTCCGTTTGGTAAAAGTGTCGGACTTGTCAATGCTTGCATCGACTACTTCAACACTGACGTTACGAGAGTGACTCCTACGCAGTTGAATTTCCTGTCGTACGCCTTCGATAATGAGTCAGCCACGCCACTTCAGTTTGTGCGAGATAATAGTCTTGTCGCCAGCGAGGTTGGCTTCGTTGATGCTGGCGACTATGTGTTCACTATCGGCGCCATTGTGCAGAACGAAGCTACATCTATTAGTGGTATCGACTTCAATACTGAGTCATATCAGATTAGGCTCTCGATTGCCACTTCTGAGCAACTCTCAATGCAGAACTCCGTCGACACGGCGATGAGAAAGTATATCGAATTAGCGTCTGACGGCTCATTTACTATTGACGCCAGCGTCTGTGTGATGGATAATCGCACCGGTCTGATTAAAGTGATGATACCTGCGAGGACTTCAAGCGCCACGTCTAAGATGTTCCAGATGAACACTTCTACTTGGAGCGATAACTTCTGGAACATGATAACGAAGGTTAGCTCACCAGGCGTTACGCGATACACCCTGCTTGAGCATGAGCTGTTCAACGGCGACATCGAGCTGAAGTCTATGTCTGAGTACTGGCATGAACAAATGTTTGCGACAGGCATGGCGCAGGAGTCTACTGCCATGGATATCCTCAACGACGTTAAGGTACTGGTGCTAACTTCTAAACCTGTTCTGGTGTCAAGCGTGATAACTTCCAGTGGAGAGAAAGTCTTTGATGCGGAAGCACCTGTAGCTCAGCCGGACACATCGCTCTCTATTCAGAAGCTGCGCAATATGTTCGTTGGTGATAACATTGATGAAGCCACAGTCTTGGCGGACTGCGTCAAGCTTGATACTGGTGTCGTGTATTTTGAAGTATCTAAAGAATATACGACGGTTGTTCTGCTTGGGACGTCAATGCTGTCTAAAACGCTGACAGACAGCACTGTTGACAGCCTGGCGGAGACAGCTGAGACTATCGCGAGAGATGCCAGTGTAAACTACCCAACTCCTACGAAGAAACTCTACCAACGCACTGAAACTATGGCCGAACAGCTCACGAACTCATACTCTGCGAACTATGACTTACTCGCTGAGCAGCTCGAAGGTGACTTTGAACATCTTAGAACTATGACCATAAATTCGGTTGAAACTCGGCGCCAGTTTGAGACTGAGTATGATAGGGTACGAAATGAACTAAATCGCTTTCAGGTTAACCTTGAAGCGAGTAGGTTCGTCGAACTCGGAGACGCCTTGTATGCCATCCGGCAGGAGCGCGCAGACGTCTTGTTGCAATACTCAGTCTAAAGGTTGGTGTCTATGTATCAGGTCAATCTTCTTAGCTACAAGCTGCACTATGTGCTTGGTTTCTCTGATGAAGCTTTGCACGCCATGTTTAAGGAGCTTCATCAAATCGCCATTGACTCTAAGTATTGGGAACCGCTAACGGTATCACGGAAGTACCGTGCGTACAGCTACTTGTACTTCAACGCCTTGCGTTTCCCTATGGCTTACATACCTGGCGAGGAGTTCAAGACTCGCATGGATACACTGGCGAAGCCCTATCTTGAGGGTACCGATGTCGACCCATTTGCCATCATGGGGAACTGCGGCGGATATCGTGCCTTCATCAATGCCGTGTCTGAAGAAGCTACAAAGCTGGTTCCGGCTATGTATGATGAACTTAAGGTCGGGCTTGACTTCTACCACTTTGACCTGTTCGTACGGATAAGGCATGTGTACTCGGAGGAGTATGAAATATATAAGCAGCTGTTGAAGTCTGGAGACTCGCGGTACAGCGCATGCTTCATTGAGCCTCGACTGTTCTGCTTCAATAGTGTCGACATGTTTTCCGCCGTTGATAAAAGTCTGAGAACTGTGCTGACGGCGGTGACTGGTCAGCCTATAACGAAGACTATGGACCACTCGGAACTCTGTGCTACTCTGAATGAACGTGACTCTGCTTCGTTCACTCCGATAGATAAGATAATGTCGGAGAGCAAGAGTGTCTACATGATTACGAGTAAGCTGAAGCCTGAGCGTCGCGATTACATTGTGAACTCAGCTGAAGCTGTCAGAGACTCTGATACTGTACTTCGCCTTGTGGCCGACATGCCTACGTTCTATACCATCTACGACTCTCTACCTGAGGAAAGTAAGGACGTTACTGTAATTGTAAGGTTAACTGCTCAGGGACTTGCGGAGCTTAAAACTAAGTGCCCAAAGGCCAGAGTCGTACTCCTGCTTCCAGTCACCGCTGGGTTCTATAAGAGCCTTCGTTCTGGCGAATGGGAGGACGTTACACTTCTTTCTTACTAAAGAGTGCGCCCCTGAGGTTGTTCTAATCGAATGACCTCAGGGGCGTTAGCTTTTATGTGCAAAACTTAGCCGCCATGCATTTCAGGTGCACTGACGGCCTTACGTTTTTGGCTCTGTATATATCAATTATGCAAATTAAGTAATATATGAGAAGGGGAACAGTTGCAATGAAGAAATACCAGTTTAACCCTCCAATCTATAAGACGATTGGCTGGGCTTTCACAGCTCTTGGCGCCATGTTAGCGTTTGTCGGCGTTGTGCAGTATCTCAGCAGCGCTAACAGTCACGAGGATAAGGTTGGGCTGCTCACTATGCTTGGAATGGCTGGCATTGTGTCTGTCACACTTGGCGGGATAATACTGATATGCTACTACGCAACTGAGAATGGAATGATGAAACTCATAAATAGAAATGAGTTTGTTATGGCAGACATAATAGCCATCGAGCCAGACACTGAACGACTGGGTAAGGGCGTCCCTATGTGCTATGTTGCATGCGAGTGGAAGGACCCACTCACACAGAAGGTTCATTACTTCGAGAGCAAGTCATTCTTCCTTGACCCCGACTACTATATTCCAGTTATAAAGTGTAAGGTATTTTGTGATAGTAGTGTGGATTACGACGACTTCTATGTTGACACAGATTGGCTGCTGGAAACCAAGATGAAGAAGTCTGATAAATAGTATATTTAGTCAAGCCGACGTAGTGGGATTAAGTTGGCGAGACTATAATTTATATTTACTAAAGTAAATAAAGAAAGAGAGAAGAGACATGGGCAACAAGAACAGAGTAAAAGGTGGCATAACAGAATATCAGCGCATTGCGGCTCAGGCACTTGGTCATCGAATAAAGAGTCAAGACGAGTATCGCAGAATGATTTTGGCTGAGCGCGAACAGTATGAAGGTTTCATGAAAAGCGTTGAGCTAAATCCCTATGCCCACCAAACAGATGTCATAAGCGAGAGTAACAGAAAACGGTTCAGAAAAGAGTTCGATGACGATATCCACAGGTTCGACGTGTTTGCGCGAAAGGCCCTCGTGATGCCGTGGATAAAGTCCCGCCGGATATTCAATATCAAGGCCGACACCTATGACTTCATCATGAATAAGTTCGACCCTACATATGTTATTGATGAGCCGAAGGACCTCTGGCCCGCCACGCTTTATAGCCCGATGCTTCTGACGTTTGATGGTGACCCTGAGATGGACGGTGCGCTTGTAGGTACTGTACCCAGCGGTACTGTTGAGGACGGAGAAGGGAACCATCATATCGCTTACTCAATCTACGTCGTAAGCCTGTATAAAAGTCATGATGCCTTGTATGCCGGAGAACTCCCACTTGGCGATTGTCACAGCGTCGGCGACATTCTGGAGGGCGATAAGATAGGCGACGAAGTTATTAAGAGGGCCACGCGTATCTTAATCTATGTCGCCTTTCTTATCACGCGCTGTGATGCTAAGAGGTTTGTGGGTGCATCGTGGCGGGACGGAACTGCCCTTGTACAGAATGTACCCATATTGGACAGTCCGTACTCTCTGCCGAAGGGAGATGCAGAGGAGCGCATCGCCGCAGGGTTGACATATTACTACGGCTTTGCTGAAAGGCAAAATCTATTGAAGGACTTCAATCGTAAGGTAGGAGAATACTATGCTGAGGGACCTTCAAGCTATGTGGAGCTTTGTAAAGCCAATGCCTGTCAGGCGGCTGTAATGTGGGAGAAGAACAGAATAGCATACATCTACAACGATAAGACAGTGAAGGAGTTACATCAGGATATACCGGAACATGCCTTTGTGCATTTCAGTGACGACGTCCTCGCGTATATGCCTGATACCCCTATAATGCTGTATAACTCCTCGGAGGATACATTCACTATCGTATGGAAGAGCACCATGTTCTCCGATGGCGTCACTTACTTCTATCTCGGCCACTTTGATAAGAGGGAACCGATATACAATACTATTATAGGAGTCGACACTGACTCTCTACCCTGGATTGAGGAGTTTGAGAAAGTTCATGGGTGGGGCGAGCCAGACTCCTATTATAAAGCGGTGACACTCGACGGTTCAGCACCTGTCTCTGAGCAAATGAGTGTGTTGTGGAGGATACTCACTGTTTATAAGGAGAGGTCCGAAGCACGTCTTGCTATGGAGGCACCAATGAGTCCTGAGGAGAGAGAGTCCTACTCAGACGCCATGCGTTCTGCCTACGCTGAAAGTGTGCAGACTTCTTCCAAGGAGAAGGGAGACATTCATATCTCCTATGACATTCCTGTGACGGAATTGTTCAATGTCACTGCAAGTACAGTAAAGCGCAGAAAGGGCAAGTCCGACTATGTGCCTGGTGCTAATGGTGGCTGGGTAATGATACCGCATTCACGCAGGCCGCATCCACACCGTTACTGGGTTGGACATGGCGAGAATAAACACCTTGAAGTCCGTTGGCTCGCTGAGATAAAAGTACACGCGGACAAGCAAAGCGAGTCTACATCAATTCATAGAATGGAGCTGTGAGAATGAAACGATTTGGTCTAATCCTTCTTGGTATTGGTTGTGTACTCGTCACTGTGTTGGCGAGTTTCTCAAGCGCCATGAAGCCAATCCTGTCTGTGAACGATGTGGGCGAACCATACGAAGATGAAATGCCGGAGACTAAAATGTCTTCGGCATTTTACTCCCAGCTCGCCATGTCTCTCAACAATCTCTACGGTGGCTATAATGAGGAGTACACTAAAAAGATTGAAGAGTGGAAGCAGGTAAATCCGGACGTCATTGGGTACATTGATATTCCAGACTTTGAGATTAGTTACCCGGTCCTCCAGGGAGAGGATAATAAAACCTACCTTCGTAATAATATCAATGGAGAGTACGATGTCGCTGGCGCCATCTTCCTCGATGCTAATTATAAGGACATCTACTCGCCTGTAAAGCTAATCCATGGGCATAACATGAGGAACGGGAGTATGTTTCATAAGCTCCCTCAGATGCTAAAGTGGGACACGCTGGATAATGCGCCACGTATCTTCTATACCGATGCACTTGGTACTAAGGAGTTCCAAATCTTCGCTATCTTCTCAGTAAACTCCGAGGAGGAAAGTATTATTGTAAGTCAGTACTCAACTGCTGAGGAAGTAAAGGAGTATAAAGAGCTTTATGTAGAGCGCTCCTGGGTTCCTGCGTCAGTTGTACCTGAAAGCACAGAACTTCTAATGTTGAACACCTGCTGGTACGGAGAGTCAGGGCACGAACACTTCTTGCACTGTGTCGTCGTAGCAGCTCGTGTCGGAATGGCGGTGGAATGATGTTTAACTTCTTACTTGAAGCGATGTCTCGTGAGGAGGGAATTACAGGTGTTATTGACTTTGATAGCGCTTGTTACCGTGAACTCTCTATATGCGAGATACGCTATGTGCAGAAGGGGAAATATTGCGCGGCTTACTCTTTCTACACAGATGGCTGGGTCGCTAAAACACCTATGGGACCTATACTTGACCAAGACGGTCTCGTTGTGATGGACAGCGTCTTAGACATCGCTAACGTCACTGAGTATCCAACGCCGACAGCACTGAAGCGTCGACCGAAAGTAGACGTCATCGGCTTAAAGAAAGTTTATGAGAAGCTTGACCAAGGTGCCAAGGATTACGTCATTAAGCGTTATCCTATGCTTATGGGCTTAGTCCACAGCGTTAAGTTCTCATACATGCCGTTGCCATCTATTCAGGTGTGCCTCGCGCATCAGGGTCAGTTTCCCAAGATGATTGGGACCATTTCAATAGGATTGAATGGTTCACCGTTCCTAATGTACAAAGCCACTAATGAGGCTGATGACCTTCTCGCTAAAATGATGGAGGTCCAAGTATTATCACTACCGGAGGGACTCGGATATGTCGTTTGAAAAGACAGCATCATACCTTAGGCATCTTAACGAGGACGCCTTTAAGAAATACTGTGAAATCAGGAATGTCAATCCTCTCACTATTGACGCGGCTGTAATTGACAAGCCGAGCGATGTGGAGGACTGCTTGTGCGCATTTCTTGAGGAGGGTATAACTCCTCTGTACGTCATTCAAGACAAGCCAGTGTGGGTTAGCTACATTAAGTCACTTGTCGATGAACGTTATCATGACGGCGTCGACATGACTATAATGAGTGGCCTTCCCGCAGACTTTCTCTACTTCTCCAGGGCTTGCTATCGCATGGGTTTCTCGATGTTCGAGGACACCACATACGATGTTATAGAGAAAATCTATATTATGGCGTACCCGGCGTTAGAGTTTCTCAATGCACAGACTTATGACGATGACGTTTACAACGCCATCGTCAAAGAAGCTATCAGGGTTTCCGGAGTGAGGAATAACGGACGCTCCGGCGCCAAGGCTTTGAGTGAGTTGAAACTCACTGATAACGCCGCGTACAATGACCTTAACACTGAGAAGTCAACATCTATTCGGCCTGTTGTAGACCCGGCAGAAGCCTTTGAGTTCTGGAAAAATGCCCCTATGTGTGACGTTCATTTCTCTTTGAAGATTGATGGCGTCAACACTAAGATGGCATTCGCTAAGAATAAGGGCTTGGAGCTCGCACTTAGTCGTGGTCGTTCGGCTGACTCCATTGACTATACTGATGCTATCAGGGCGTTCATTCAGACTCATGGTATTGACGCTATTTCTTTGGACGGGCGCGTGACTGGCGAAAGTTTTGTTGGACTCAAGGACCTGCAGATTGTCGCCAGTCATTATCCTGATAAGAACTACAAAACTCCTAAGTCCACTGCGATGGCTATGCTTCGCTCACCACATAACTTTGAAGCATCTGACTTGAAGTATCTCAATTGCCTGGCGTTCGACTATAACGGACTCGCTCCTAATATCGCATTCGATATTTTGGAGAAGGCTGGCTTCGCTACTCCGCCCGCCATTGTATTTAGTGGTGAGTCAATTCCCCGTACCTCGCTTGAAGAGTTCAATGAGTGGATGGAGATGAACGTACTCAAGCCCATGTTCATCAAAGGTAGCGAGTTGGGCATCGGTTCTGACGGTGTTGTCATGTATCTACTGGCTGATATCAACACCGAGCGCAAGGACAAATACAGCGATAAGAATATCGCAATAAAGTATGGACCCTGGGCAGCCGCCACTTACACTTCACGCGTAACCGGATTTGCTTTCGACCAGCGGCGTGTAGAAGCCTCTATCGTTTTAGAGATTGAGCCGTGTGTCACTCGTGACATGAATACTGCCACGAGAGTGGGCATTGGCTCACCCGATATTCTGATAAGAGACGACGTCCGTATCGGCGACACAATTGAGTTTGAGCGCAAAAGTGAGGCCTACAACGTCTATCTCCGCAAGAAGGAGTGAGTTCGTAGATGGATTTTCGGAAGCACATTGAGACTAAACAACTGCTTCCAAAGGACGTCTTGCAAGACGTAATCAACAACTCCTTGGCAAATCGCTATACTGTGTTCGAGGAGTTGTGGAAGAACGGAGCTAAGTACAACGTCGCTGAAGATGTGGTTCTTAACGCCGCCGTTGAAGCTGGAGAAGGCGCCATTCATATCGTCAAATCCACTCGTGGAATATCTCCGTACCTCCAGGGATTTAGGGCTCTTGGTGGCGTGGATATGGCGATACAGATGAAAGCATTCCCTATCATCGAGCAGGATAAGACAATCACTTTCGTGGTCGCCAGGCCTGACGACCCTGCCGTTCTGCATAAGATAGAGAAAGCCGCAGACGGCAAGATATATGGCGTTGCAGTTGTATCGAAGTTCATCTATGATGCGATATACAGCACCTATGTCGAGCCGCTGTTCATCGAGGTTTCGGCCGCCAGGGTTGCCAGTGAAGAGGTAAGTAAGCGTGGCGCAGACAGCGAGCGCCATGACTCCGAGGCACGCAAGGTGTACCGCCGTATACTCGACCTCGGTATCGACCGCGGTGCCTCCGACATCCATATTATGCCTCTACGCGATACCTGTCACATTATCTATCGTATCGACGGTATCAACTACCGCCTGATGGAAGTCCCTAAGGCTATCTCCGAGCGTGTCAGTAACATTCTCTGTACGGACGCCGGTGTTCAGCGTAAGGGTGACCTCACGGCAGCTGATGGTAAGCTGGAGTACACGCCATCGCCTGGACATGGCGGCGGTGTGAAGAGAGACTTGCGTTTCTCTATGCTTCCGTCTACGAAAGGTATCGACATCAACATTCGTTATCTCAATGATAAGATGTATACCTTCGAGGACCTCGGTATGACCGAGTCTAATGTCAAGACTTATAAGAGTTTGCTCCAGCGTCCGCAGGGTCTGATAATGCAGGTCGGTCCGACAGGCTCCGGTAAGTCTACGACATTGTACGCCGGGCTTCAGTACATCAACCAAACCAGCCTTCGTAATATCATAACCGTTGAGGACCCTGTTGAGATTACGATGGACGGTATTACTCAGGTTACTACTAATGATGCAACTGGCTTGACCTTCGCCAATGTTGTGCGCCAGTTCTTGCGCCATGACGTGGACGTGGGTATCGTCGGCGAAATTCGTGATGAAGAGACCGCACTTGAGGCTGTTAGGGCAGCCACCACGGGTCACCTTATCATTTCCTCACTGCACACTAATGACTCCATTGGTGTGTTTGAGCGTCTCAATCGTCTTGGCGTCGACCCCTACACTCTCGGCGAAGTTCTTGTCGCCGTGATGTCTCAGCGTCTCGTTCGTCGCTTGTGCCCTCATTGCAAGGAGGCTTATAACCTTGACCTAAGCTCGAATAAGGCGAAGCACTATCGTCTTCCGACTGCTGAAGGTACAGCTACGTTCTATAAGGCTGTTGGCTGCGAGCATTGTCACAATATCGGCTACGTCGGACGTGTTGCGGTGAACGAGATTCTCCAGATTGATGGGCGTCTGAGACATCTAATTCAGATGCATGCTCCTCGCGTAGAGTTTGAGAAGTATCTCTATGAGAAGCACTTCATGACTATGTACGAGGACGCCTTGAATAAGGCGCGCGCCGGCATTACTTCCCTTGAGGAACTTGAGCCTATGTGCTCCGACACTCTGGCTTTCAAGGTCATACAGAAAAGCAATAATTGGAGGTGAACACTAAGTGAGAACGTATAACGGTAAGTTACTTACCGTGTATATTTCCCCGACAGGTGTTCGTGTCGCCGAAGGTGAAAACCGTGGTGGCAACCCGACGATTTCAAGGTTCTTCACAGTTCCTGCAGTCGAGGAGTATTTCACCGAGGTACCTGGACAGACTGGTACATACGAGATTACCAATATGTCTGGGCTCATTGATGTAATACTCAACGAGTGTCAGAACCAGAGGACCAGCTCTCGCCGGGTTATGATAAGCACTAACTGTCTTGGTATCCAGACGGAAATCACCACCGAGCAGGGGCGTAGTTCCATAAAGGATATGCTTACCGCAGACATCGGCGGGAGTAAGAAAGACAAGAACCCGAATAAAAAGAAGGGCTCTCTTGGAAATCTTACATGTGTCGTGTCTTGGGGAGAGCTGATTAAAGATGGTCGTGCTTGTCGCCAGGTTAGTACGACTTCTGGCGACAAGTTCATCTGTACATCTTTGGCCCAGGAGTTCTACCGCCGTGGCTATGAGGTAATCAGCGTGGCTGATTGCCCTGGCACCTTGATGAACTTCAGGCAGGCAGAGGAGGCAACCTTTGACCATAAAGGTAAGGCAATCTTTGACTTTGATACGTGCTTCAACAGCATATTGCTTGTGAAGGACTTGCCCGTCGTGATTAAGGACTACAATCCGATGGACACTTTCGAGCTCAAAGAGCGTATCCTTACGATGGTTCAGGACGCCATCGAGACCACTGGGCGCAACCCGAAGATATTCCTCACTGGCTCTATGATGCAGGACACTGAGCTCTATGGTAGTCTTATCGACCGCCTTGAGGGCTCTGGCTATTCTGTGTACGACTTGTTCGACAGGCCCACCGTGGACCCCGAGACTGGTCGTGACCCATCTACTGGGCGCACTGTGCTGACCCCGGACTATGCAATCAACATCGCCATGCTGATGTCTGCCTATGCAAAGAGCGTTGTGGCCCTCACTCCGAAGATTGGGTTCGACGAAATCTTTAAGAAGAACTCGAAGAATGTCGCCACCTTCGGACTGATAGCCGCCAGCCTCGTGTTCTTGTTCGCTGGATTTAATGCTGGCAAGACGCTGCTTGCTATGAAGACGATGAAGGATAGACCTCCGCAGGTAAGTCAACTGCAGAGTACTATCTCTAATCTCCAGGCTCAGCAGACACAGCTCCAGAACACCATCAACACTCTCACGCAGGCGGACGTCACCGTCCTTGATACGCTGGACTTCATCTACTCGAATAAGAGCCCGCTTATCAATATAGTGTCCGTCGATACTAAGGATATGCTGCCGTCTGCCAATGTGGACACCAGTGGAACTACTGCTGGTGACGCGTCTACTGAGGAGGGTGGGGTTCATGTAGCTAAGACGAGAGAGGCCATCATTATACGTGGATATGCCCGGACTGATAACGCCGCCATTGACTTCTATCAGAAGCTCTTTAACTATGGTCTTCCGACTGACCCTGTGTTGAACGGCGTTGAGAAGTATACTCTGCCTGACGGAACTGATGTCCACGTATTCGAGATTGAGATTGGAGGTTACGGCACATGACAGATGAACTGCTTCATAAGAGAATGATTGCGAAGCGGCTCATAATAGTCGCTGTCGTACTTCTTGTTCTCAGCATCGGTCTCTTCTACTTCAAGGTGACAGAGCAGCCTGAAATTGACGCATACAATGCGCAGATTGCGCAAGAGGCCGGACTGCAGTCGACTATCAAAAGTCTGCAGGACGTTAACTCCCAGCTCAACGCTACTATCGAGCAGAACGGAAAGAAGCTTGTATCCTTCTCGGAAGATAAGATAGTCTATACTGTTCGTGCCTCTGAGGAAGCGGAGAAGTGGGGAGTCACTATCACCAAACTCCAGGTGTCGAATATATGGGTTGAAGGTCAGATGTCCGGCATGACGACCAGAATTGAAATTGAGGGTAATCTTGATGCCGTGCGTGGCTTCGTCAGTGAATACTGCGACACTGAGCACACTAATAGGATTACTACTATCTCTTGTCGTCCTATTGGGCGCTATCCCTGGATGTCGAGAGACATTGATAATAATCTGGTCATTGACTGGTTTAACCTTGACGAGGAGTTTAAGAACTTCGAGAATATGAGTGACCAACAGCGCGAGGAGTTTCTCCTTGAGCTTCAGGCCGCCGGGTATAACCCTATCCTCGGAGATGATGGCTCCATCAGCGTTAAGCCTCTAACTATCGAAGAAATGTTCAAAGACTTCACCTTTAAACTGTATTTGGAAGTTGACTTCCTCGGTCAGCAGTAAGGGGTGAAGTTACATGGCATTTTCTTTGAGACGTGGTAATAAGATTAAGCGCGAAGAGTTCATCATGTTGTGCACCACTATGAGTTGGATGCTGACCGCCGGTATTTCCGTGCGCGATGGCGTTGACAAACTCATTGAGGATAAGAACAATAAGATGAACCCTAAGATTCTCGCACTTCTTCGTGATGAACTTGACGACGGTAAAGTTCTGTCTCAGGTCCTGAAGGATAACGAGAACGTGTTTGGTCAAGGTTACTGGCGACAGGTTGATGCCGCCGAACGAACTGGCAAGGTGCCAGACTGTCTCGACAGAATTGCTGAGCAACTTCGTAATGATGGCGACTTGATGGGGAAGGTGCGTAGCGCCCTGACCTATCCGTTGTTCATCTTACTAATTGCACTCGTTGCAGGGTACTATATGTTTACGACTGTTGTACCGGAGATGGGTACGATGATGGCCGAATTCGATGTTGAGCTTCCTGCACTTACGCTCGCCGTGATGGCGGTATCTAACTTCCTAATCGCAAACGGTATCTGGATTTTGCTACTCCTTATCATTCTCATTCTGGGAATTCGATATATGTTGAAGAACCCTCTGAGAATGCAGTGGCATACTTTCATAACTAAGATACCTATCGTCGGGCTTGTGTCCATCAATATGAACTACTCGCTCGCATACTTACTTCTCAACGATATGATTGAAAACGGTGCTCACATCGTTGAGGCTCTACGTGTGGCCGCCGGCTCCACGACCAATGTGTATATTAAGAAGGAGCTTTTGACAGCCGCAGACAGAATGGATACTGAGGGCTTGTCACTTACTGACGGTCTGACTGTGTCTAAGACGATGCCATCGGACGATAAGCTGATGCTTCAAATTGGTCAGGTAACTGGTCGTGAGATGCAGTTGCTTCCCGACCTGGCGACGCGTCGGCGCAAGGCAGCTTATGATGCTGTTAATCAGGTCATGGAGTTGCTTCCGACTATCGTCCTGCTTGTCGTGTCTGCAATCGTTGCAGTCATGGTAATTTCCATCTATATGCCTATGATACAGATGGCTACTGAGATTGGCTAAGGAGGTTGACTGACTTTGTTGAAGAAATCGAGAAAAGGGTTTTCACTCGTCGAGCTTCTCATTGCTGTTGCAGTCCTCGGTATCCTCGGAGCTATAACCTTCGTTGCAGGGTCCTCTGCTCAGAGGAGGGCTCGCGTGACTTCCGCTATGACAGCGTTCGATGATTATCGCTCTGCGTTTGATACAGCCATCATGGACCACCCTGGCGTCGTAACAGACCGCTCCGACTTGTGGGAGAAAGGTACTGCTGAGGGAGGAGCACCGGGTGCACAGTATACCTCGAAAGACGCTTTCGCTAATATCGTTCAGCTTATGAATAAATCCTTGGACGATAAGCTGACTCTTGAGTGGGACGACGGGCTTAAGGCCTATGCTTCTCGTGGGGAAGACCCGTGGGGCGGTAAGTATGTCCTGCTTGAGTATCCTGAGAAGGTTGGAGATAACATCTTCGACCTCACTAAGACTCCGCCTGATACTGGCGCATACCGTGCTACGATGTGCTTCTCTATCTGGTGCACTGGACCTGATGCTGGTATCGTTGATCCGTCTGACCCGGCTGTATCTGTGAACACTTCAGTCTCTGATGGCTCTGTCGGTTGCACCTATATGGATAAAGCTGGAGATTTAATCTCCGAGATGCACGGGGCTCAGGACGGGGAATTGCCTTTCACTGGAAGTGTAATACACTTTGATAATAAGCATTGAACTTAGAAAGAAGGATAAACATCATGGTTGAAAAACTGAAGAAAACGCGCTTGGGCTTTTCGCTGGTCGAGCTTCTGATTGCAGTCGTCGTCCTTGGTATCCTTGGCGCCATGCTTATCGCCGCCGGTACTGCCAGCCAGAACCGCGCCCGTGTCGCTGTCGCGCAGAATGATATTGACTCTGTGAAGAACGCCGTATATCAGGCGCTCATGCTTCACCCCGAAGTCATGCAGATGACTGACTCCGCGGCGAACAACGCGAAGATTATCACCTACATCTCTAACGAGATGGACGAGGATTGGCAGCTCTACATGTGCAACACCTCGAATACCTCGGAGAGCACCGATACTGCGAAGGCTCCTATTGCGGCAGAGACTGGGTGCTGGACTACTACGACTAATATGGTCGCCAGCTCTGGCGCTGTTGCGCAGACACTCAATCATATGGACCCCTGGGGTAACCCCTATGGCGTTTATATCTATACGGATACTATGACTAAGGAGTACAACGATGCTGCTGGCACTGCTCTCGATGCGGCCGACTCCTGCTGCTACATAGTCATCTGCTCTGCTGGTACTAACGGCACTGGTGGCCCTATGGGTATCTCTGGTGACGCTAAGACTAACCCGTCTGTGAATAACTGGCTCGACCCGGCGAAAATGATAAATAATACTGACGGTATCGACGACCTCGGTGTCATCATTCGTATCCTGAATGGTTCCACTACGATGGCTACCTTCGGCTGGGATAATGCTACTCTCGGTACTTTGAAGAACTATCAGTGGGTGTTCGGTAAGGTTGGTACTGATGCTAAAGGCGGCACCTATACGAGGAACTCCAGCGGGAATATGACTACTGCAAGCTATGCTAAGAGCGGCTCCATCGACCAGTATCCTGACCTTAAGACCCTCGAAGTCAGTGTGACCGGCGCCGGGATTAAGGAAGTCGGTCAGCTTGGGGGCTAACACCATCTAAGCCTGCTGAGCCTTCAAAGTCCACTGAACCTGACAGTTCAGGGTCTGATTAAACTTTTCGGAGGGGCTTCGGCCCCTCCGAATTGGTACTGCTCTGAGCGCCATGCTTGTGACGCTCAGAGGAATATCAATTCCAATCTTATTTTCTGGAGGTACGTCTATGGAACGTGTGATTAAAGACGCAGACTTCCTTAACTTTTTGCCCACCGAGAGTAAAAGAAAGAGATACCTCCACTTTAAGGAGCGCATAACTCCGATTATAGAGGACGTGGCGGCGTGCATAAAGACTGAGGGTGTCTCTGTAGCTATGGAGAAGTTCGATATGTCTGAGCGCGAAGCTGTTCTCCTGAAACGCCTTGGTTATCTCCTGCCTGATGAAGTGACTCAGGAGCTGATTGATATGGACGGTGCAATGCCCCTATGAAAAAGCTTAAATCTCGAAAGGGATTTTCACTCGTTGAGATGGTCGCCGTGGTCGTTATCCTCGCTATCGTGACTATTGGCACTGTTCTCGTCTCTCAGTCTATATCTACTATGAGGACTCAGTCGAGGAACTCTATCTACCTAACGACTCATAATCTGAATGTGATGGAAGACCTTCGAGCTGAGATGGAAGAGCTGGGGGAGACTGGCGAGCTGATGGCCTCTTATCCTGAGAACGTTTACTCGACAGAGGATATATCGACGGTTGTAACCATTGATGTCTCTAACTGGGATAACTTCAAGGTGTACAATGTGAAGATTGAGAGTCGTATGAAGAAGTTTCCTCAGAAGGTGACGAACACTTTCATTATGACTAATATCGGTATGCCTCGTCCTATATTCCCGGAAGATGGGGGTGCAATCTGATGCATAAGAAGCGTTCTGGTATGACCCTCGTGGAGACTATAATCGCTTTGGCTCTGATGGGTATGGCCGTTATTGTTATGGCTCGTCTTACTGCTTCTCGAATTGCTGATACTGAGAATTTGGGGAAGCAGTTCGCAGTGAAGGCGGCTGACGCTTACATCTACGGTATCTATCAGGACTTCCATGACTGTAATGGCTATGAGATAGTCAGAGCCGATGATGACTTGTCTCAGGTGCAGCTTATCTTCGACCTCGGTTCTGAGGGTTCACACATTTACTCCTATTCGCCTTCTGATGGACACGCCTATATGAATGGCGTCATGCAGTTCCCATGTAATGCGTTTGTCTTAAGAGGTACCACTGAGGAGCTTTTCGTTTCAGTAAAGCTGGAGAACGAACAGCGACTCGAAGTTAATATGAGGAAGTGACGCCATGTTTTTCGCTCGCTTTGTTCGTAGGCGTCGCGGCTCTATTGCAGTCGTAATAGTCTTCGCTACGATGATGGCAATTGTTGTTCTCGGGATGTTTCGTGTTGGAACTACACTTTATGCCTCTGACCGAAATAATGAGAAGGGCTACGCTGAGATACAGACGATGGAAGCTGTTGCTCAGATAGGTTGCTATCGCTATGTGAATGACTTGATGGCCTTATCAGCTAATAAGGTCCTTGAAGATGATATGCCTGGTACGCCGCAGTCGGTCGTCTACTCTGATTGCGTCGAGGATATGTGGAAGTCTATCGGGACTGCGGAGGACCCATACATCTGGAACGTTCGGGATATCAATACGGTGATGAATGGACTTGCAATTGATAATCCGGATATCCTTCTCGATACTGTCTCTAAGCTGACTGGCGTAGTAAATGAGTTCACTCTTCATCTTGAGGAAGATTTAATTCTCGATTTCAGCTCAGAAGATGCTTACCTCGGGACGACGGATATTAGTATTCCGTTGCGTCCTGTGAAGATTGAGGTTGTCTTCGCCATGCGTGGCCAGCGCATTGTTGAGCACTATGAAGTCGAGGGTTTAATACTTAAGGGAGAAATCCAGGCATTTATGGACGGTCCGGATATGAAGCACCGCGTCCATCTAACCATAAGTGACCAGGGAATTGGAAATGAGGTGCATATCTATGGCGTCTGACTTAACTGGCGGCGCGGGCCGTAAGGCCCGCGCAATGGACAGGCCGCGGAGCGGCCTGTCCCTCGTGGAGCTTATAGTGGTCTTAGTTATAGTTGTTCTCGTTATCGTTGGTTTCGGTGCCTCAGCTGCAAAGCAGACAAAGAGGGCTAATCGTTCTGACGTGGAGAATGAGCTGAACGTGATGGCGCAGAATTTATCTGATGCATACTATGACTTGGGTAATCCGGTCTTTAATCCTGGGACGGACCAGGCTGGATTTGAGAACTTCTTGAAGATAGTTCAGTCTGAGTACCTCGGTTGTGAGTTTGACTTTGATACTGTTACCCCTTATGCTAATGGTTTCACTGTTGAAATTGCGTCGCCTAAGGACGTATTCGAGCAGAGGTATAAGTGCTGGTTCATCACGGTTGATACTATTGACCGCTATGCTATGATATGCTCCGGTGGTGAGAATACGGAGATTGAGTCTGATGGGTATGCCTCTGGGAACTACTCTGATGATATCGTACTCGTAGTGAAGCCGAAGGTCGGTTAATCTTTTCTCTGATAATGAAAATGCGGAAGTGTAGCTTAACGCTACACTTCCGCATTATTTTTTTTGCCCAGTAAGTTCCCAATTTGCTCCTCGACCCCTGCGCAACGCTCGCACATCATTATACACCCTGTGACCCCCGGACCCATCTGAGATAGCATTGCCGTAATTTGAATACGAATGCGTCTCTAAATCTGAGGTTGACTCTC
>CANRDC010000002.1 GCA_947629245.1 uncultured Oscillospiraceae bacterium
TCCTTCTGCTGCAATGAGAGTCATATATTGTCTCTTAAAGTGACAGGAGGAGGAAAAATGGGAGGTTGGGGTAAAGGTGAAATTGTAAATGTTACTATAAAGGATTACCTCACACGCTCAAAAACATTCAAACATATAACTAAACTGTGGTATGCACCTATTGAGTTTCCAGAAGCGCAACTACCTTTCGATCCTTGGATGGTAGGTGTATGGATTGGAGACGGATGTAGCGACGGTAAAAATAGCATAACAAAACCGGATCAACTCATACAGTCGGAAATAGCTCTTTGGGCAGAATCAATAGGTGCAACATGGAGGCTAACAAAAAGCAATAAGGAGAATGATACCATTTGTATTCAGTCAAATGAGCATGGATACCATAAAGTAACCAACCCGCTTAAGAAAATCGCCATACTCTGCACGCACCCGGAAAAGAAATGTAAATACATTCCTTTAGAGTATCTACGAGCTTCAAGAAAGCAACGTCTTGAACTTCTAGCCGGGCTTATAGATACAGATGGTTACAGCAACAACGGTCTTGGTTATGAGATAGCTACGAAATATGAAACTTTAGCTGACGGCATTATGCAACTATGTCGTGGGCTAGGTTTTAGATGTACGAGAAGACTAGTACAAAAAGGTATCAAATCTCTTAATTTCGTTGGTTGGTATTGGAGAATACAAATCTCAGGAGACTTAACGCAGATACCGTGTCGAGGTCATAAAAAGATCACTTCTATGAAGAATAGAGTTGATCCCACAATGACTGGGTTTACACTTGAGGACATTGGTGAGCAAAAGTATTATGGGTTTGAACTAGAAGGTCCTGACAAGCTGTTCTTGCTGTGGGACCATCTTGTAACACATAATACGACTCTTCTTGTCAATTACTTACGTGCATATCCGACGCTCACAACATGCGTTATAGCACCTGGGGTCGATCTCGTCAAACAACTCTACGATGACATCACCGGAAAGTTCGGACTGCCCGGGCGCAGGGTCCACCTCGTCCACGGAGCGAAGAACATCAAGGGACCTGTTCTCCCGGGAGACGTGGTGGTATGCTCCGCCGACTCCCTCGGGAAGCTGGATAGCACCCAGTATGACCTCATGCTGGCAGATGAGCCCCACGAGCTTGTGACGAACGAGCGTATCACGGCGATAGACGCCTTTACAAGGGCGAGACGTATTGGATTCGGCGCCACCCTCACCGGCCGCTTTGACGGACGCGATAAGCTGATAGAAGGTCTATTCGGCCCAGTCATCGTTGAGCGTACCTACAAGGAAGCCGTAGCCGAGGGAGCCATCTGCCCATTGAATGTCCTCTTCCTGGACATCGAACTTATGCCTAGAAACTACTATAACAGGCTCCGGGCATATGACGGGATGTTCTTTAAGAACGAGGAGATGTGTAACCTCATCAAACGCATCTGTGACGAGGTTGTACCTGCTGACTTCCAGACGCTTATATTTATCAAGCACGAGAAGCAGGCAGACCTCCTCCAGGACACCATAGGACGCGATACCTGCGTGGCGATGGCGAAGAAGCTCACCATGAAGGAGCGAGATGAAGTGACGGCCAAGCTGAAGAGTAACACCATCAAGCGTTGCTTGTGCAGCAAGATCTACGTAAAAGGCGTAACCTTCAGCGACGTCCGCGTACTCATCAATGCAGAGGCAGGAGGCAACAACACCTCCTCCATCCAGAAACCGGGAAGACTAGCCGAGATACGCCCCGGGAAGAAGTGCGGGATTATCATCGACTTCTTCTTCCGTGAAGCGCCCGGCTACGAAGGAGTAGACGCTAAGGGAGCATGGCGCTCACTTATCGCTGACTCCAGGAATAGAAAGAAAGCGTATTCCGACAAGGGGTATGAGATAGCACATTGTGCAAGTATGGAAGAACTCAAAACGAAGTTTAATACCTTAATATGAACACAGTATACATAGATGGCAAACTAGTACCACAAGATAATATCATTGCATATTTCTCGGATGAGGTTAAAGAGAAGTTCAACGAACGTGCCCTCAAGGCGCTCATAGCTCTTCTCACATGTGAAGTCTGTGAGAACCACGAGGGAACCATTAATGTCGACAACAAAGACGTCCTAGACATGCTTAAGATCCGTTGGGACGGCCTCACCGACGAAGACCGGGAACTCATCGAGAATGACCAGCTCCTGGCATGGGAGATGGAAAGTCCCGAAGGCGCCTACATCGTCTTCCCGGAACGCTGGAGCACCTATATGGCGCCTGTGGGGGAAATGATCATGCGTCTGGAAGGGCAATTCGGGTTTGAAAAGAAATGTATCTACTCCACCAACACGGATAGCGAGAATTGGTATCTGACAAGTGACGGCAAGACCCTGTGCTGCGACGTAGACCTCGTATTTATCCTGCCTTGGCTGGAGAAGCGGGTACGCCTCGCCGGGTTCGGGCGTTACGAGATCCATCACCAGAAGGACAAACGTCTCTGGGCGCCTGATCCGATGCTACACATTGTTCTAAGTGTCAGCAAGTGCCAGCATGACGGCATATTCGACCTCATGGATCACGGGTTCATTGAGGATTACGTAGCCAGGCGCCGCAAGTTGATCAGTAACGACAAATGCATCGAAATCATTCAGAAGGAACTAAATTGCGACTTCGAGATGGCTTATCAAATGATGCGTACATTCTACGAGCAATTTGGCAATGCTGGCGAAGAAACCTGCGAATTGGTCTTGCATCCGAATATAAAACGTGATAGTTTCCTCGTAGTACCATGAATATCGACAACATCTCATTGGAGCAATTTTACCTGTTCTATAAGCTGGGAGCCGGATTAACCATTGTAGCAACATCTATCCTCGTGATAGCCATTGCCTACATCTGCATGATCCCCTTGTGGATCTCTCTATTCGAGAACAAACTCCTGGCATCATCAAAATGCATTAAGAGCTTCATTGCTCTTGGAATCGTCGGCGTACTTTCAGCCGCTGCCTGCGCCGTCTTCCCGGGAAAGGGAGATATGCAGACATTCATCGCTATGAAGTACGGCGACCGTGTATTGGCCAGCAAGGAATTTGGCGAACTGTTTGACGCAGTGAAGACCAGAATCCAGCAGCAGGCCGAGGAACAAGTTTCTCATGTGACACAGTAAACAACACATCAGCATCCATACGCGCAGCCCAGGGGAGCTTCGGTTCCCCTGGGCGTTTCATTTATTATGGTAAATATAAGACACAGCTATACAGATGGAAGATTGACGTATCCGGCGGAATGGGACTACGAGGGTGGAGAAGATCGAGACACCGAAGGTGAGCTCACATTCAAACTCCAGGTAGAAACCATTGTCGGGAAACAATCTGAATTGGAGTACACCATCAAAAAGAACCTCGCTGAAGAGGTGAAGTTCTGGGACGCAACCTGCGGACCATTTGAATTGTACGTGGACGGCTACCGGGTAATGGCTACCACACCTGAAGGATCACTCGTCATCGTCGCAGACATCGAGCTGACGGGACCGTGCTACTTCACGTGGAACTATTACAAGGACTTGAGGTACCCCGACGAGAAGCCGGACACAGAAGATGACATGATTGACCGGGAGATGGCAGGCTGTGAGATCGATGATCCTCAGATGTTCATCAAGCCCGGATGTATTGAAATTAAGGCACTTAAGGCACAATATGAAAAAGATTCCTATTCAACCGAAGAATACTAATACCATGAGCAGAGAACCAGAAGCAAAAGTAGAATCCATCCACGCGGATGAAGTGAAATGCATATTGAAGAACGCGGGCTTTGACTACGTCATCGGTAAGGACAACCCGAATCCACCAAAGCCCGACAACCTGAAAGAATGGGTTGAGGTTAAGATCCCGTTCTCCGGGTTCTATGAGTCCGTGTGGACACTACAGATCGACAACATCCTGGACAGGGAGTGGGACGATGCCGACTACGAGCGAAAGAAGCTCGCCACGGATGATGTATGGAAGAGCCCTGCATTCCGGGAGCTCCGAGATAATCTCACAAACGAGGACCTGCGGAAGCTCCTGAATGGAACTCACTATGTAGAGTTCGATGTTCCGGTTGACACCGAAGGCATCTATAACGCCGTCATCGACCGGGTCGAGGAAGCGATCAAGGATGCTCTGAGCCGTCACTTTGATGACAAGGAGGACCTGGATATTACCCTCATCTTCAAGGACTGCATTCACCCGAGGGAATATAACTTCTATAGTGATTCCCTGTATGTATGGATCCGGAAGGACATCATGGATGATCTCTGTGACGAACGTCTCTTTGAGATGGACTTCTATAAGAATTACGCGTGGTATTGGAGTACCTCCCATGATGGCTTCATTCCATTCCATGACTACGAGGACTTCTTCAACAAGGAAAGCTCCATCTGTCGCAATACGGTCATGCTTGCCCTTTGTGCCTTAGGACTTGAGGACCATGATCCGGAATTGACAGAAGCCTATCCTGAGAAAGAATGGAGACAGCATTGCAACCTCAGTGAAGTATCTGTCTCCAACCGGATCGACATCGATGCGGTGGATAATAGCGAGCTGTACTTCGACTATAGTAAAGCTAACTACTATTGCATCAGCAGGATGCCAATGAAGTCACTCCTGGATAGCATACCTTGTGATCCAACGTTCCACAATGAAAAACCTGCTACGGACATTCTGCTCCGTAACTGGGAGAAACTCACTGATGAGCAAATAGCAGGAATCATCCACCGGGCAAAGATCGACCTCATCTGGGGAAGACCCAAAGTCTTCACCAGGTTCTGGAACATGGAGAAATTCCGTAAGGTAAATATACCGTTCGACGGATCCTGGGACAGCAGGTGGGACCAGCACATCGACGATGTCTGCGCCAACTTCAACCACGACAAGGTCATGAATGTGGACCCGGAGTTTAACAATAGGCTTACGGAGCATATTTCCTGTTCTCCTCAGTTCAAGTACTGGCTGTCTGAGGCCGGGAAGGATGACATGGTAGGCCTCCTGAATGGATCCTATCGGCTGAACATCCAGATCCCGGTCTACATGAAATGGGTGGCTGACTCCCAGTATACTGTATTCCAACAGTATCTGAAGAACAATATGAAGCTGGACGTGGAGTTCCTCGATACGGCTGTGGACGGTATCAACGATCCAAAGCAGAAGAATGAACTCCTGGGCATTGTAAGTAGTGCAGATGCGAAGAAGCTGATGTTGCTGAGTAAGAATACCTACGCTGAGAAGGACGTTATCCCGTTCATGGACTGGATCAACGCACCTGAAACCATCGTAGACACAATCGATTACGAAGCAGTCAAGTTCGGACTCAAGGTCAACAACTACCTTGAGTTTGAGAACATCAACATTGTTGGAGTAGAATGGGAGAAATAATATGCAGATATTCAATCCAGTATTAATCCTACCCGTCAAAGACAAAGATGGTTACAAACTGGCGGGGACGTTTATCGTCCCCTCCAATGCATTGTTCAAGCTGAATGAGCAGTATGGGTCTGTAGCATGGGACGTCATGAGGCGTCTCATGCATACACCTCAACTTGTCTGTTGGCTAGGTGAACGAGATAACACATTTGAACTTGATTCCCGGATTGGGAGGATTGTTGACTTTGGTTCATGGGGTAACTCTGATGACGCATCAGGCATCACCTTTAATAATGGTGACACTGCTCATGTAGATCATACGAGAAGTACTCTGCATAAACCAGTTAACAGTCTTCTTGTTAATCATTCTTCCAAAACTTACGTCAACCTGAAAACTTGGTCAGACCGGGTAAGTGATGATCCTGATAACGAGTATCGATACGGTACCTTCAGGGAGTAATCCCTGTCGAACAAGAAAGTGAATTGCTGGAACACCTAAGGGTAGCCTAGCCTACCTATGGCAATCAGCAGCCGAGCCTACAGAATTCCTAATAGGTAATGCTAAGGAAACTGTAGGAAGGTTCAACGACTATTCCTAACGGAAGTAGGGGGAAAGCTCTCCCGAAGTACTCCTACCTAGTAATAGGTAGATGATATAGTCTGTGCTGCATCGAAAGATGCAGGAAGCCCCACCCCGACACAGGTGGATAAGCCTGCTAGGAGTAGCGACCCTGGTAGAACAAGAACCATGGCAACTATGTTGACCAAGTGTGAGATATAGTGAAGGCAGACAAATGGTACCCATCAACACAATTATGCAGTAATTGTGGATCCCGACAGAAACTAACCTTAACACAGCGGGTATACAAATGTCCTCATTGTGGGTTAGAAATGGATCGAGACCTCAATGCTGCTATAAATCTTTCTCACTACCCAGGGTCACTGGGTTAATGCTCGTGGAGGGAGTAGTACCTAACTTCGGTTAGTAGGCTCCCGGTGAAACGAGAAGGTCAACTTAGACCATGACAGGCTCATCCTCTACCAATTCTGACAGCAGCTGGGAATGATGAAGGAGGAGGAACCTACTATGGGTCGAACATGTTCATGGTAGGATTCTGGAGTTGGGCATTGTTAGAAGGAATGGATCTGGAAGATGAACAGCATCTCCGGGAAGTAGGGTATCAGGAGATCGAAGCTTTGTTCAAAGTTAGCCAAGCTCCGGGTAAAGAAAGTGAACCTGAGGACTACTTGATTAACTGTGAACAAGTTGCTGAAGACATGTCAGATCTTGTTATTCAAGATATGGCTTATGAGCCTCTAAAATTGCCTTAAAAAGGCCTTTTGAAGTTCTAGAGGATAAACTATACCTAAAAAGACTAAAAACGATTTCTAGACCCCTTCTAGACGTTTTTAGAGGTAAAACCGGGAAAAGAGGTGAAGACAGATTTTGTCTGAAGTAGTCAGAGTCTGTCAGAGGTAGGCAGAGTCTGTCAGAACCGGGAAAAGGAAGACAGAGTTTGTTAGAGGAAGACAACGTTGGTCAAAATCTGCCAAAGTCTGACAGATGTTTTGGTCACTTGTTTTCATCTTTCAAAAAATGCCCTTCCTCGCGTGCGCGCTGCGCGCGCGCGTAATGTTCCGTAGGAACTAAGGTATATATTAATACAATGGGGGTAGATAGTTAGTCTCCCCCGTAGGGGGAGAGTAACTATCGTAGGGGGTTAGACGATTTTGACCTCAAACTAACTCTCAAAATTTCCCCTTCTACCAAAATTATTGTTATGTATTGTGATTCAGATGCTTGTGACTTTTACGTAAATATATGCACACTGTGCATCAACGAGTTACGACTTCTGCTTTCACCCGGCTTACCCTGTTTTTGGGTATGTCAGAAAAATGTAGGAAATCTACGTTTTTCTTCTTGCATTGTTCAGGTCATCTGCTAAGATGACGTCGTCCTATGAAGGGACCATTATTCAAGAAAAACCAAATCATCGATTAGAAAGGAAAACATACTATGTCGTTTCAATTATTAGGAGGAAGTGAAGGGCTCGCTCAACTGCAAACCATGGGCAGATCATTCGAGCAAACTCGTCGTATTCCCATGTTTGAGATCAAGGATCTCTATCCTAGTGTGATGCATGCGAACTCAACGAACTTCTCATGTGTCATTCTCCCGGCGTTTGATTATTCCCTGAATCCCGCCGACCCTGCATTCAAGGAGTCGTATGTCCCGTATAAGGACAAGAGCAAGTGGGATGCTAAGAATAGCAAGTATGGCTTCACACCGTGGTTCAATTCATTCCTTGCCTATAGATACTATGGTAAGGGAATGAGTACATTCATGTCCCCGAAGTCAGGCGGATATCCTGACCCGATTGTCGATCTGTGCGACTATGTCCAGAGCGCAGCCAAGATGGGGGACAACACCTACAAGTATCTGATGACGCGTCACGCTCCGAAGTCAGGCGAGTTTACTGCTCTCCTGAATCCGAGCCCTGTCCACATTTTGAATATCTGGGGCAGCAATACCAATGTCCGCAGCAAGGACCAGGAGGTGAAGAACAGAATCCTGCTGTTGAACTCTGTTGCCTTTGATCACCTTACCAAACTCCTGCATACGGCAGGCATGACCGATGACCCGGATCCGAATTGGCCGAACTTCAGTTATGGTGATCCGACTGATCCGAATCGCGCTATCGTATGTACACCAATGGCATACAGCACGACCATGTCCGGGTCTAACAGCACGGTCAGCTGTCAGGTGCTGAACCTGGGAGAGGTTGTGCCTCAAGGGAATGGTGTCCACCTGAGTGTTCGCCGGATGCAGATTACCCCGGCTATGCTCCGGGGCCGCTATAACCTGTGTGACCTGGTCAATGTACTGCATGTCCCGACCTATGACGAGATCGTGGAATTACTGGTCGATGAAGGCCTTGTACCTTACGACCTTATCGAGAAGGTGTGCTCGGACAAGTGCGAGCACTTCCCTGCAAGGGCTAAGAAGGCGACGTACAGCATACCGACAACTCAGCAGCAGCAGTTCCAGCAGCCTGCATCCATAGCACCTGCAGCAGCTGCGGCTCCCATGCCTCAGCCCACCAAGCAGGCTCCGTATGCTACCCTTACTCCTACACCTGCTCACCCGGCATCCATGGATGCCAAGCTTGGCAGCTATCCGGAGAATCCGAATGACCAGCTTCCCGGTCTGGAGATTCCTGCAGCTGGACGTACCCAGGAGGAGGAGAATGAGCTTGTCACGTTGCGCGGCAAGATTGAATCCAATCAAGCCAGCAAAGACGACTTCATGCGCTATACTGAGCTCATGAAGAAGCCCCCCTTCCGTCAGTGACCTGGCTGACGGTCGTTGCATATAGTCCATATTGTCAGCCCGGGGGTGAATGCCCCCGGGCGTTTCCCTAAGGACAAATGATTTTGAATTATGCCGAAGAAAAAGGTAGAAACTAAAGAAGTCACGGCAGCTGATGAAGCTGCTGAGAAGCCTGTATCGCCTGTGAACCTAATGACGAAGTCCGCCATCCGAAACATGGACTTTGATATTTTCTCAGACGCTAACATGGCATTATTGGATAAGGCAAATAAGGTGGATGGATTCAAGAGCATGGCAGAAGTCGCCAACTCCTATCTCCCGGTACCATGGCTTGCATTACAGTATGTCATCGGCCGCCCGGGGATCCCTGTCAACTCTATTATCGAGTTCATGGGTATGGAAGGCGTAGGCAAGAGCTCATTGACGAATGCCATCATGGGGAACTTCCTGCTCCACAACATACCCTGTCTCTACATCAACTCCGAGCCGAAGAAGTTTGACCCGTCCTGGAGGATGCGTCTCTTCAACACAGACCCGCAGGTGGCGGCCAAGATCGACGCGGTGGCAACCTACGACTACTGTGCGACTCTGGATGAGATGGACGAGATGGTGCGTAAATGGGTGGCAGGACGTCGTGAGATCATCCCGATGGATGTTCCTCTCGTCGTGTTCAATGACTCCATCACCAAGATGCTTAACCCGGATGAGGCAGAGGCAGCAGGATGGGTAGGTACGGACTACAAGGACGCCGTTGGTAAAGGTGTGCAGGCAATCAGCAAGAAGCCTGGCGTCACCGCCAAGTGGATGCACGCGTGGTCTCGGTCTATCGCCCCATTCCTCAACAAGCTGAATGTGACCATCATCAATATAGCCGGGAACAACATCGACGTCAATTCCAAGGCGGCAATGAATCCCTACATGTCGGAGATCGCAGCTGAGAAGGCCAACACGACTCGCATTGGCGGAACCGCCATGAACCAGTCGTCGGCCATCCAGTTCAAGCTGACGTACATCGGGAGCTACAAGAACTCCAAGAAGGAGAATTGCGGCAAGAGGATCAACATCAGCACCAAGAAGAATGGGACAGGTACTTCGGAGAGGCAGATCAATTATGTGATCCTCGATGAGGAAACCGCCAACTTCAAGGGACTGGATGTTCCCGGTAAGTACACAGCACCTGCCATCCTCATGGATACAGCTCTGTGTGATGTATTGATTCAGAAGGGCATCTTTGGGTTGTCCATTGATCGTCAGAGATATTCCTCACCGGATCTCGACCTCTTTAAGGTGAGAGCTGATGAGATTGTCCAGAAGATCCAGACAACACCTGAGTTGCTCCTGAAAGCAGCCAGTGAACTAGGAATCCAGGGTTATGGCCAAGTCTAACCGAATTCGTTCAACCGCTCCGAGCCAGGTCATTTCCTGGCTCGTGAAGCGGTATAAGCTCCCATTTGCGGGAGAGACGTATGTGGAGGACCTCCTCCAGCAGGGATCCGACGGATTCCCCTACGGGATGGAATCTGCGTATTTCATTGCCGACAGGTTCCCCGTCCGCCAGAACATCATCGCTCTTACCCCGGCATCCAAGCTGGTGAAGCTGGCGATTGATGCCTACATGGATGGGACACCCGATGGCTATGACGAGACTGTCTGGCTCATGATCTCGGACTCCTCCACGTCAGGATTGGACAATTCCCTGTTCCTTGTGTGCTGTGCATTCTATGCAGAGCCGGAGGACGTGCCGGGGATTGCAGCCATCCGCGACTGGTATAATGAGAGCATGACGCCTCCCAACATCATTACAGGAGGGTGCTACATCAGGAAGCGAGACATTCCATCTAAACTAGTTGTGCAAGCATTGCAGTTATCGACCTATAATAGTAAGTATGCGTAAGTTTAAGAGCAATAAAGAGTTATTTGAAAAAGCACGGGCCAAGATACCGGAGGCCCTGAAGACAATGAATTATGAGGCGCTTCGTCCTGCCCAGGAGGAGTGCCTCAAAAGTATTCTGGCAGGAGAGGACACATTCGTCGTTATCCCAACCGGCGGAGGAAAGACACTCCTGGCAGCTATCCCGGCGCTGACACTTGATCTCCCGGTCATCGTATTCTCGCCGCTCATAGCCCTCATGGAGGATCAGGCCCAATCCCTCAACAAACGAGGTGTACGAGCTGGGGCGCTCAACTCCGCCCAAGGAGACGTAAGGAACTCACTGGAACTCCAGGCCTGGTGTGAGGGGGAGACAAAGGTGCTCCTTGTCGCCCCGGAAAGAATCACTAATCCTCAGTTCAAGGCAGCCATAGCAATGCGTAAGCCGGGGATGGTTGTACTGGATGAGGCACACTGTCTTTCCCAGTGGTCCTCTAACTTCCGTCCGGATTATGTGAAGGTGGGGAGTTTCATTGAGGAGATCAATCCTGATATTGTCCTCGCCATGACAGCTACTGCCACGAACACGATTGTGGACGACGTCACAAAGACGCTGGGTTGTGAGAAGATGACGTTGCAGAGGCACTACACGCCGCGGCTCAATCTCCACCTCCACTCCCGGCAATGTGACGACGTCGATAGTGTCCACCGTCAGATACTGGAGCTGGTAAGCGGAGATGTGCCGCCTACTATCATCTATTGCTCGACTGTGAAGCATGTGACGGAACTCACTGCCTACCTGACGGAGCGTGGAGTGGAATGTGCATTCTATCATGGGCAGATTACTGACGGCGCCCAGAAGTCAATCCAACAGGATAGCTTCATGAGCGGTCGCGTGAATGTCATTGTGGCAACTAATGCATTCGGAATGGGGATTGACAAGCCGGACATCCGGCAGATCATCCATGCAGATCTACCACTCTCCATAGCGGCAGTTTCCCAGGAAACCGGGAGAGCAGGACGAGATGGTGGAGATGCAGAATGCATTATGTTCGACCACCCGGATGCCCGGAATACGCAGGAGTGGCTGTGGAACATGAGCAACCCGAATTCGTATTCCATCCGGTTCGCGATGCAGTACCTGCGAGACACGGCGGACAGCAAGAACGAATCCCATGTAACGCTGAAGGAGATCTCCGACGCGTTAGGTGATTCCTCCGGCTCATCGGCTGTGATGTATTTGACCGCCATTGGAGCTATCGAGCGACAGGATCCGAGTAAGATTGCTTCAGCTAGATTACTTAATGATAACGCGTATCTGACGAAGCAGCAGTACGCGATCTGGCAGGCTATTAAGGCAGTGGGGGTTGCGGATGCTGATGAGAATTACCAGTTCACGATCGACGCCGTGGCGAAACGTACGGGCATATCGGAGTCGTCCATCAAAACGGCGCTTCGCGGCATGGCCAAGGCTCATTCCATCTGGTACACAGCACCTCCCCGGAGTAAGACGTCAATCATTCTGCGAGATGTTACTGCTGAGGAGTTGCAGTTGGCGGATAACAGACGGGCCATGGAGTGGAACCAGCTGGAGCGGGTACGAGAGTATGTGGAACTTCCTGACGCGAAGAAGCAGGATTTCCTGACAAACTATTTTCGTTACATTCCATGCTAATTTGCTTGCGCGCCAAGCATATTATGATATAGTGTGCCTATGGCTCTTAAGATGGATCCAGATTTTTTTAGGGAGGCTTCTCGTCTTCTGGCGAGTTTGCCACCCCTGGAAGAAAAGAAGATCATCATACCACAGGTGCAGACGTGCTGCTGTGGAAAAGAAGTCGATCTAACGAAGCTGGACGCTCTGAACACCGGAGTATTCGTCACCCTGAGTGATGTATGCAAAGGCTGCAAGGAGGGTAAGAGGTTTGATCAAACCCATGCAAGGCTGGTGTGCGTTAAGTGTAAGAAAGTGCTTATGCACATCCCGCCAGGCGTGGACAAGACAGGCTTCAGCTTCGAAGCTAACAAGTCCTACCATTTGGAAGGCTGTCCTCAATGTAACGCTGCTTCCAAAAGGCAGAACTTTACTATTATAGAAAAAGCCCTGTGGAATCGAACACATGGCATCGCGCGAAATAAACCATTAGGATCCGCATAATATGGCAGAAAACACCATTGAACGCAAAGTGACGTGGGGGAGTGACTTTAAGCACCACCTCACGACTAACATCATTGGGGCGCAGGTTCAGCCTGACCCCAATCCGGAGTTCCCTGGAAAAGCCTATGTCCGCTTTTCTGATCAGGCGAACTTTATGAATGAGCAATCGCTCAGCACGACCACCCTCATGCGAGTCACGCCTGAGGCGTACAAGAGAATTGCTAAAGGTAGCTCCTCCGTATCGAAGGCTCTCCGAAATAAACTGATCGGGCAGTCCCGCTACAACTTCATCATCGTTTCTCAGAAGATGAAGAACGAGGCAGGCAAGGAAGAGGATGTGGCCGTCAATGTCCACGCCTATCCGAACCGCAACTACCGAGAGTCAGACTTCGCAGCTGAGCTACGCCGTCCTCTGGAACCGGAGGATGCCTTCATCCAGCTGCACCCGAATGGGGACATCGACATCCTCGCTTTCCCGGCACAGTTCTCGATTGGACTTCAGAAGTTCATCGAGGAGTTGGAGAAGCTGGACAAGGTTGATTCCCAGACGGAAATCAAGTTCCCCGGGCAGGAAGGTACAGTGACTGCTTCCGTCATAGCAATGTACGGCAGCACCATTACCCTCTCTTGCGTGGAGAATGCGTAATCAAATCTTAGTACCTACGGGGCAGTAGGAAACTCCTGGCAACAGGAAACGCTCGTGGAGAAGGCGCATGCTGGTTCATGCACTTTCGGTGAAGCGAGAAGTACTAAATGGTACAAGTCCAGTTAAAACATATTAAAAGCCGCCTGCGTTTCCCAACGGAGGCGGCTTTCTAGTTATGCATATGTATGATAAATCAAGAAAACCTAGGGTACACTTTAGTCTCGATGTACTCTGGGAGGCGGAAGAGACTGAACCGGCAATTCTTGTACCCGGACAAGCATTTGCCGTCTCAACTTTCCAAGACCGGACTATACTGAAAGACCCGAACCCTGTCAAGGGAAAAGTCACAATAAAAGTATTTTGTTCTCTCCATCGAGGAGATGCTGTCTATACGGATGCCTCCGGGCAGCCTATCGACATGCAGGATCTCGTCAGGGATGAGATGCTTGATTATACGAATATCCATATCAGCAAGAAGGGATTCGGCGTGACAGTATTATCTCCTGAGGATCAAGTTCCTGGGAGCTTTTCGAATTGCGGGAGACTCGTGCTTCCGTACACTCTGCGTGAACTTTATGAACGAGAGCAAAATTCACGCAAGGTGATGGGACCGGCATGTCACATGTACATGGTACCATCCATCTTTGTCAAACTAACATCCAAGGCCAGCCCCCTGAAAGGCGACGTTGAGCTACTTGATGTCGAGCTGGGGGAGACGGCTATGTTCAGGAAGATACCTCTACCTGTCGTGCTCGGAGACTTTGAAACGTTCCACAAGCCAGCAGCCTGGCAGAGCCTTCTCTTGCAGCAGCACAACTCGCCGACACGCTGTCAGAAGCTCTACTTGCGTACGCTTCTTGGTTCCCTTACCGACCCGGTGACAGGAGCATCGAATATATACGAGTCGGGCAGGTACTACTTCGCATTGCCTGGTAAAACGCCGTCAGAGATTGTACCGCTGTCGGAGCGCGGAAGAATCATGATAGCGGACATACCGTACAAGCGTTATGACGTGCTGCACGATATGGACCTTGGACGAAAGCGTGTCTTCAGTTGGGAGAAGCAGCTTATGTATCAGCATCGTTCTTGATTTTTGCTACTGCTCTGCTAGAATAGGCATGTGCCCAACGTAGTAGACGACGCAGACGCCCCGGATGGGGTAGAGCTTTACGACTTCGAGGATTTTGCCACGAGTCGTAAGCTCCTCTATAACGACGCCAAGGAAGCCCTTATCAAGCAATTTCCTAAGGAGCATAATGGCGTGCGTATGGAGCTCGCCGATGTCGATTATGTCGACCCGGAAGACTATTCAGTATCAGAGCAGAAGAAAGCATTACTCAACGACGATTACCTTGGCCGTCGTCTCCGTGGGACAGTGCGTCTCACGGATTCGGCGACCGGGGAGCTACTTGATGAGAGGAAGATGACCCTCATGAAGGTGCCCTACATTACCGAGCGCGGCACATTCATCCGCGAAGGCAACGAGTGGGGCACCATCTCCCAGCAGCGCCTCATGCCCGGCGCATACTCACGTTACCAGAAGAACGGGGACTTGGAGACGCAGTTTAACGTACGCCCCGGAACCGGCAAGGCATTCAGGGTGAACATGAGCCCTGCGACCTCGCAGTACAAGTTTGACATAGCAGGATCGAACCTGCATCTGTATTCCCTGCTCCGTGACATAGGAGTATCGGACGACGAGATGAGAGCATCATGGGGGGATGACGTACTCGCCGTCAACAAGAAGGAATATGACCCCCGTGTATTTGAGAAAGCGTACAACAAGATTGTACCTGAATGGGACCGCAAGAACAACCCAGGACGCACCCGGGAAGAGAAGGCAGTGATGATCCGGAATGCACTGGATCGCTCCCAGATCTCTTCGAAGGTAGCCAAGCGGACACTCCCCAACCTCTTCAGCCAGGAGAAGGCAGCCTCCTGGAGACGACAAAGCGCTGTGCTCACCAAGGTAGCTTCGATGTCTAAGAATGACCTTGTGGACATCGGCACCTACCTCAACAAGGCATTGGACAAGCACATCGACACTGATGCCGACAGGGACACCCTGGCCCAGCAGATCCGCAATGTCGTCACCACCGGACTCGCCGACGGAAGCGCTCAGGACCCACAGGATGATGCAGCTGCCCTTGTCCGCCAGATCCAGGCGAACCGCGTGTTCGGCAAGCTGGAGCAGAAAGTACTGACAGGAACCATTAACGGAATACCCAGACTCTAATGGCGCAGAGAATCGACCTAGACAAAGTGAGAAGCCTCCTGCAGACACCAACTGCCGGAGCCAAGGAGGACCTGCGTAATGACCCGGTGCCTGAGTTCGAGCTCGATGACGACGGTGAGGAGTACATGCCGGTAGGCACGAAGGGATTGCTCGCCGCCTCACAGAAGCTCCTCGCCATTAATAGGGGACTTACCGAGCCGGATGAGCGCGACAGTATGAAGTTCCAGAAGGTGTACCGCATCAACTCGATGGTGCGTGAGGGGATCAAGATGGACGCCGGTAAGGTAGCCCGCATGGCGATGTACCGGGCAGCAAAGAGGAAGGACCTCAAGGGAATGGAGCCTGGGATCTTTAACCCGTATGTAGAGCGAGTGACTTCCGGCAACCCGCTGACATCACCTCTTGAGGAGATCAACCCCATGCATCTGGTGGAAAACGCCAGGCGTATCTCCCGTATGGGCCCGGGTGGATTGAGGAGTTCGGAGTCGATCACAGAGGACGCGCAGTCTGTACATCCGTCTCAGTTTGGATTTATTTCTACGGTAGAAGGCCCCGAGTGCTGCACTGATAATCAATGGATTGCAGTAAAAGGAGGATGGAAAAAGATAAGTGAGGTCACTGTGGAGGATGAGATCTGCACAAAAGCTGGGGATCAGATTATTTTTGAAAAATCCACTAAGGTGATTCACGAACCTTATGAGGGGTATGTCCTACACATTAAGAATGATTTTGTCGACATCGAGGTGACGCCTAATCACCGCATGATTGTACGCCCGGAAAGTGAGACTGAATGGCGTCTTATACCTGCAGAAGTTGTTTATGGAGCGTGCGTGTACGTACCTAGCGATAGTACGGACCCGACATATATTGATGCCACCCATTGGACACGGAAGATGTATAAAGGGTATGTTCACTGCGTAAATATACCGCATCATGTGATATGCTTGTCTTTTGACAAAGAGCATTGCATCTGGACAGGTAATTCCGAGCGTGCAGGCATTGACGTCCGCGTAGCTTATGGAGCTAAATTAGGATCTGACGGCCGCCTCTACCAGAAGTTCTACGACAGACACACCAAACGCAACCGCTGGCTATCAGCAGCGGATCTAGACGGACTCACTGTTAAACTACCGGATTAACTATGGTTGGTTTTATTTGTATGCAATTAGGTGGGCGATTAGGCAACTGGATGTTCCGGATTGCGGCTGGGTTGGCGCACTGTAAGCGGCATGATCTTGTATTCCAAATCTCTTATTCTAAACTGAAGAAAGCTTGTTTATTTGATAAGCTCGATTTCAAGGCATTCGGTGTTCAGGTTGGGGACGCAGATATTGTAACTAAAGGTCAATTCGTTCAAGACACTGATCCATTTGCGGCAAAGATTGATGCCGCATATACCCAGCATCTGATCGATGGTAACTTTATCAACGAAGAGAACTTTGCCGAGTACGAGCCGGAAGTGCGAAAGCTTTATGCAGGACTGACCGCAGAGGAAAAGATACCAGGAAGTGTAGGAATTCATTGGAGGTTAGGAGATTATCTCAGTAACGTAGAGATATACAACAGATGGCACATGTCCTCGGCATTTGTCATGAAAGCCTTAGAACACTGCAAGAACAGGGGAGATCTTTTTATTTATACGGACGACAGGGATAAGCTTGAGGACCAGATAGAAAAGCTGTTGCCCAGGTTGAACAAGATGTTCAGCAAGGTGCACATTTGTACAGGAGACGAGTGGGATACATTGCCGACACTGAAGCACATGACCTCATGCGAGGAGCTTGTTCTGAGTGCATCGACATTCAGCTGGTGGGGAGCTTATCTTGGCAAACCGAAAACAGTTGTTTATGCAGATACAGAGCGTCGGATTAAGTATGGTATGGAGCGATTTGTCAACAAGCGCATGCCTGTCGGGAAATCATGGATAGGAGTTCAAGATCCCTATGCTGGGGCGGCCATTGTATCAGAATCTTGCATCAGGCCTGCCGTAGTAGGCCTCTTCACCAACAGATACACCACATTCTTTCCCGGATGGTGGGAGTCCATTCAGACTCTTCTGTTTCCCTCTAAGAAAAAGGTGTGCTACGTCTATACAGATGATGCGGATCTCAAGTATTGTGACCAGGATGATCCCAATTTTTTGAGAAAGCTGCCTATGCCTAAGGAACAATTTACGCCGAACATTTTTAGGATGAAATGGGACTGTATCTTGGACGGTATTGAGCGTGCTGAGACAGATGGGTGTAACTTCGTCGTTTTTGTGCAAAGCAATGTGCGCCTGCTTAAACCATTAGGCACCGGCTTGCTCAATCTGGCATGTAACGCACAGAGTGGCAAGCTCGCTTTCATTGTGCAGCATGCTGCGAATGAAGCCGCCATACAGTGTGGCTTCATGGGAGGCTTCATCCCGGAGTTCAAAAAGTTTGCCAGTGCATGGCAGGACAAGTTGTATAATGCTGATTTCTGGACTACGGCCAGCATCATGCGGTTATACGATGAATATAAGCTGAAGGAATTCATCGCGGAGAATTATGCGGATACCATGAGTATTTGGCGAGGATCGTACTTGGGACAATTTTATCTAATGGATAAGTGGAATGGGATGCTGGTGCCCATGAATCAATGGATAAGAAAATGACTGAGTGCGAGATATTTATCGTTGTAGAATCCTGTGCGAGCTACGCTGATAGGCGCAAGGCTTGTCGGGCGACGTGGTGCCGACACGTCAAAGCTCCCATCAAGTACTTCTTTTTCATTGGTAATAATGATCCGCTTGGTTGTACAAGCATCAAAGAAGACGAACCGGACACAGTTATTCTTCCGTGTAAGGATGACTACATGTCATTGCCTAAAAAGACATTTTCCTGCTTTAAGTATGCATTAGAGAATTACGACTTCAAGTATCTCTTTAAGTGCGATGATGATACATTTGTTGTGCCTGAGAGGCTTCTGCATCTGAGTGAGCCGAAAGACATTGTATCCAATAGCTGGCTTAATCAGCTATCCGGAGGCGCCGGTTACTTTTTGAGCAGAGACTGTGTACAGCGAGTTGTGAACGAGTGTCAGATTAAAATGCCTGCCGTATGGGCAGAGGACCTGATGGTGCAGGAGATCCTTACAGAAAGATTCCATATGGAGATAAGGATGACACCCGAGTTCCACTGGGGCACCGACGGTGCATGGCCTGACCCGGATAATGCAAGGATAACAATTCATTATGCAGATTACGTTATCATGGAGGCGTGCGAGCATTTACTCTACGGATCCAATCTGGCTACATGCAAGGTCATGGTAGACGGCAAGAAGGACATCAAGAACTGTTGCTTCTATAAGTCAGACGTGACAGGACGCGTCATGTACGTCGTGAATAGCACGAAATACCGTGGTGTGTGTAGCTTAGACCATGCCGGGGCGCTTATTCTGGAGTATGACGAGGTCATCAAGGAAAAGGCAGACAATGGAGAGACGAAAAAGAGAAAGGAGCATCATCTTATTCGACTCGTACCAACAGGGGATGGATATTGGGAGGATGATCGCTACGGACCGCTAGGAATTGTTACTCCGCTAGCTCCTGAAGTTTTTTTACAAAATGACTTGCCTGCCAAGCAAGAAAGCGATATAGTCACGGCATGAAAAAACTTATTTTTCTACTGGTGGCAAGCGTAGCCGCCCTGTCGATTGCTTCCTGTTCGATCCTTAACAACGAGCAGATCCAGCAATATGTTAGCCCGCAGAATGTAGCTTTGGTTACATTTTCAGCCCTCCTCAAATCCAAGCCCGAAGCCGCGCCAACCTGCGCTAAGCTGGAGGATGATCTACTGGATCTTGCGCAGACAGGTGTGCTGGACATTAACACTGCCTACAGCAAGATTGCCGAGAGCATTCAGGGATCTGATCTGAAAGAGAAGAAGGCCGTGCTTGTAACGATACGTGCTCTGTTCAACGAGTACGAGTATGTGTTCGACACGTCCAAGCTCGACTTCTCGTCATACTCATTGACTCTAAAACAATTTGCCGCAGGCATTGAGCAGGCTCTTACCATCTATGACGCCGACATGGCACAAATCCGAACCCTGAAACAATGATGTTTTTACGCAGACTATTTGAGAAGGTATTTTACCGTACAGCTAACACCGTAGCCACGGTTGTCCGGGACGCAGCTGATACAGTGGTGGACTACACAAAGTCTAATTCCCCCATTACCCCGGAGAAGTTGGAAGCTGCCAGGAAAGACGTCGAGGCTGTTTGGGACAAGGTGGAGAAGAAGGTCAAGAAGGACACTAAGAAGAGCAAGGAAAAACCTCGTAAGACCGAAGTCAAGGCAACCAAGAAGGCCAAGGACAAAGCGAAGACCTGCACGGAGAAGTGTCCGGCCAAGACATCCAAGCGAGCTCTTGAAGCTGCCATCAAGGCAGCTGATGAGTCTGCCAAGGAAGTCAAGAAGACCAAGATCAAACCGGCCAAGAAGCAAAAGAAGCAGACGAAACAGGAAAAGAAACAGACACCTAAGGCTTGACCTATTCTTTTATTCTGTGTTATACTGGCTTTAGACAATAATCACTCTACAAACATGAACGAAGAACAAGCGATCAATCTTCTTACGGCGAAGTGCATCAAGGCTGCTGCTGCTGGCTATGTTCAGCAGATGCAGACCCACGACTTCAAAGACGACGTTGTGGCCACCTGCGCCCGGTATTACACCGATGGCACCCAGGGCACTCTCGTGAAGCGTGCGGCGAAGCAGCAGGCGATTGTGAATATGATCGGACAGCGCCTTCAGCAGATCTGTCAGGCACAAGCGTAATTGCTGACAAGCTAAAAGCTTTTTTGGGTTGTCATACCATGGCTCTTGGTGTATATTGCGCCAAGAGCCGAACTTTGTATGCAGAAAGAAGACATAGCGCGTTGGAAAGCGTTGTCCGACTCACAGCGCATTAAATACGCCTTATCTGCTTGCGGATATACGATAGAGCAGCTGGCGCGTTATCTTGGAGCAGGGCACAAGAAGATCCAATGGATCATGGAGAACACAGTGAGCGAGTCTGGCTCATATGCTCCGCAGGGCTATCGTTTAACAAAACGTGAACGATCTTACCTGCTCATGTTGTTTAAGGAGTTCAACGGAGACCTGGACAAACTGCCGGACCCAGCTCCAAGCTTAGTTGTCTACCCGGCCGACACTGTCCTTGATAGTATCAATACCTTTGCGCCTCATGCGGATAATCGATTTGCAGCTTTCATCAAGGGAAATGTTGTTGCGGCCCAGCTGGCGCACTATATCACATTTGACATGCAGGCGGAGCCCGACATCTTCAAACGCACCCTCATCAACATAGAAAACAGGTATCCAACGAGTTCCGTCTATTATGGGGGAGTAGTCATAAGAAACTACAACACAAAGGATAAAGCCACATTAGGCATCACCTTGTCCCCGGATAACACCGGGTATGTCACATTGCATGTTAAGTGGAAGAAAGGATTTGAATATCTGAAGGTTTATGATAACCTATCGGAGAACGCCCTTCGTCATATTGCGCGGCAGGCAGTACGTTGTCTGCGCCCAACCTATCGTTTTCGGTACGACGCAACAAACTGTAAGATAACCAAACATGGCACAAAACGGAACCGCAATACCAAACGCAAACCTGGACTCCCCGGCAGCAGCAGCTTACAGAGCGCACAAGGCAGCTGAGGCCGCGTTTCTGGAAGGAGGACAGGTTATGAATCCGCAGGTGGTGGAGGAGCAGTCTCAGCCTGAAGAAGAACCGCAGACTGTCACCATCCCCAGACACACCCCGGTACGACCTGTTGAGGACACGAATACATTGGTTGTACGCATCCCCAAGGCGGAGCAGACGGTGACTATCACCATCAACACCAACAAGGGAGGCAAAGTACTCATCGGACTCAAAGTACTTTATGTTGAGGAATCAGAGACTGCATTCTCCCTCATCCTCTCAAAGGACACCAACATTAAACTCCCACCACTTGAAGTATTCCAGCTCACCTTGCAGAATGGGGCGGTGCATGCCGTCTCTTTCCTTGGCGGCGAAGGAAATATAGGCGACTGCAAGTATTTGTGGTTGATTAAAACAGATATAGCCAAACTCAACGAATAACATCATGGAGAAAAACGGACGAGTCGACCCTGAATCTGAGAAAGCTAAAGAGCTGGAAAAGCAGGATCAAATGATGAAGCAGGCCATGGCTAATACGGAGACGAAACCGGAGAAGCCTAAGGCTTGATCCTGCCTTTTCTTTGCGGTATAATATCCGCGATGCCGAGGACGATATTAGACACATCAGTCTCTAATCCAGACAAGAGGAAATGGAATGATCCATTCCTCATGTACGCCCACAACTACATCCCGGATGATTGGTATTCGGCGTTGGAGTTCGCTATGTATGTGGCGACGCAGAATCCTTCCTACGTCCAGGCGCTGACCCGAATTGTTGCCCACTTCATCACCGACGTCGCCTTTGAGGAGAAGGGAGGCTACGACGAGCAGAATGAGTTTAAGGACTACCTGCTTACTACATTGGGACTCTTTGAGGCATTACGCCAGGCAGGCATGGAGATGGGGATCTACGGCAACTCCTTCTTCCGCATCCATTACCCATTCCGCCGCTTCCTTGTAGACCGCCGTCACGGCTACCAGCAGATCAGGATCGACAGCTTTCCAGAGCACATGATCCACTACAACTACAAGGACATGACCTTCACCGTCCCGGACCCATCACCGGAGTTTGCCAAGACCCCGATGCCGGAGAGACCGAAGATCGACCTTGAATTCATTGATCGTCGGAGTAACCACAAGGAAGGGATCCGCTTGCGCGCCTTGAATCCACGGCGCATGAGGCTCTCCATGAACTATATCTCCGGGCACATGGAGTATGTGTACAGCTTTGAGGAGTTCTTCACAGCAGCTATCAAGCGCGGCGACGAATTAAACCAAGTCATAGAGACACCGAGAGAAATGCTCGAAGCCATCTCGAAGGACATGGACTTCAAGTTCGGCGAAGGCAAGATCTTCCACTTCAAGTCCCCCTTCATCTCCGGCATCTCCAACAACGGCTGGGGCATCCCGCCCATCCTCTTGCACTACACGACCTTGCACAACATGCAGACCCTGCGCTGCATTAACGAGGCAGTGGCCCGTGATTACATTTTACCTATCCGTATTCTCTCCCCCTCGCAATCCATTTCTGGAGGCGGCAGCGACGTCATGTCAGCTACCAACCTCCAGATCTGGAAGGGAGCCATGCAGAACATTGTCAACAAAAAGCGCCAGAAGCCCGACATGATCTTCACCGCCCCATTCCCGGTAGCATACCAGGAAGTTGGAGCAGGTGGAAGAGCATTGGCTCCTGTGGATCTCATCAAGGCAGAGACAGATAACCTCTTCGATTCCATGGGACTTCCGGCTGAGCTCTTTAAAGCGTCGCTGGCGGCACCTGAAGTCCCGACAGCATTGCGGCTTTTTGAGACAGCCAACATCCATATACCTCGATCTTTCAATCGCTTCGTGCAGTGGGTGGTGAACGAGATATGCGACTATGTGAGCACCAAGAGGCTCAAGGCGAAGCTGCTGGCACCTACCATTGCCGACGACATGGAGAAGAAGCATGTGCTGCTGCAACTCGCCGCCGGTGGAGAGATCTCCCGCGCTACGGCCTACAAGTACATCCACGTGGACGACCCGGTGGAAGAGCAGAGACGCCGCGCCAAGGAAGACATCAAGATCCAGGAGATCAAGGAAGAGGAGAACCAGAAAGCCGAGCGCAAGGCTACTATGGGGTCCGGAGACCAGATTGTCAGCGCTATGGCAGAGGCTCAAGCTCAGGCAGAGGCAGGTCCTCCGCCGGATGCCGGTGGCGGTGGTGGCGGAGGTGGCGCTCCTGTTCAGCAGCCGAGTGGAGCCGAACTGACGCCGCTTGACATCCAGCAGCAGGCAGAAGAGCAGGCGCAGCAGCTAGCGCAGATGGATAATTCAGGGCGCCGTCAGGCACTTATGACCCTGCGCGGAACGAACCCGACGCTTTACGCCCTGGTGAAGCAGAAGCTGGAAGAAATGAGAGCCCAGGGAGCCTCGCAAGGAAGAGCCCAAGCCACAGCACACTAATGAGCATCGTAGCAACAGCAGTCGCCCAAGCCATCCTGAAGCAGGCCTCCTACGTATCCATGGCCAAGGAGAGGAACTATACACCTCCAAGAGCTAAGGCCCCTGTCTTTAAGCAAGAGGACATCAGTGGACGAAAGCTTAAGGCTAAGCCAGAAGACGTTAAGGGCAACACGATCATCAACTGGGGTAAGAACCACCCTGAGCATTCCGGCTACTTGCCCTTGACGGAGAACCGACTTCTGGATTATCATAATACCATCTCCGGCACCGGACGCGGACGTCCGTACTGGGGAGAAAAGACCAACCCGTTTGAAGCATAATGGAGAGCTTTAACTACGCAAAGCCAAGATGGCAAGACGCATCTCGCCGGGAACTCACCTATGACGAGAACGGGAATCCTGTGCTTGAGATTACCGACTTCACCCGCGGGGGATCTAAGACAACACTCACTGGAGCTCAGGCGCTTAACTACGCTTTGCCCGAAGACTCTCCGTTACCGCCCAACACCTCAATCGTCGCCCCGGCCTACATCAGCCCGGATGATTACAGGGAGAGCATGGCGTATAAAGGCGGCCAGATGATACGGCGCATAGCGGACTCTGAAGAACCCACACTCGTAGGAAGAGTCTTCAATACCGGACCAGTCGCAGGATCACTGGCAGGAGCAGGCACAGGCTGGCTCCTCGGTAAGATTCTCGAATGGATCAATCCAGGAGACAAGGATATCAAGTGGAGCACCATCGGACTTCTTGGAGGCGGATTGGGCGGTGGACTCGCTGGTTATTTCAAGAACAAGCTCTGGGAGGAGCAACAGAAGAAAAAGAAGCAACAGGCATTAGGCCTTCTGAAGCAATCTATGTTTAAGGACCCGAGAAACTTTATCTTAGAGCGCTTGCAGGGGGCGAATGACATTTCCCCTTACGAGAAAGCGCAACTGGCATCGCAAGTACGCCAGATGAATATCATGGAGGCAGAACGCCTCAAGGAGAAAGTGCGTGCCGCAGCAGGCTTCGGCGTAGGAGCCATCATTGCCCGGTTTATTTTCGGAGCAGGATGGGTAGGAACCACAGTAGGAGGACTTGCAGGAGCGCTGTTCAGCAAATTGGCACCAACAGGTAACAGACCGCCGACAGGTATATACGCACCCCCAGCATCAAGATACTTTTAACGACTCATGAACAATCAACAAGGATACAACAGCGGCGTACTGATCGCCTGCGCACAGAACAAATTAGCACCGTCGGAGTGCATCCGGATTATGGAAAAGCACGCGACGTTGCAGGAAGACCCTGTGGTCATTGACGAGCTCCTGAAGATGGGAGCTGCGATTATGCGGGAAGGAGGGTATGAAGAGGACGCTCAGATGTACGAGCTGATGCGCGGAACCCCCATGCAGAGCAAATTCGCCCGTGCTGTTTATGTTGATTCCGTATTGGAAACCCTTGGAGCCGCTGCCTATGACGAGGCAAAGCAGTACCAGGTGAAGCAGGCTAACCCCATTATTGGCGGAGCTGCCAAACTTGTAGGCATGACCCCGGAAGCTTTACAGATGGCAGCTATTGTCTCGCTTGCAGCAGGTATGGGACTCGGCGGCGGTTACTGGGCGCTAAATCGTGACTCGAATACGGTTGATGATGAGACAGCTGTGAAGGAGGAGCAGGCTAAGTATTACAAGTCTCTGGCTAAAGATCTTCGTCGCCGTATGCGTGATAAGGGAGTCAAGCAAACCAAGACTCCTGAGGTTGTGAATAAACCTACTTCGGATATCCTTCCGTCGGCCGATACGATGGATACTGAGAGCGTTTATGCCTGATGAACCACTAGAGCTGCCTGAAGAAGAGACAGAGGAGATGCCGGTCTCTATCGGCGGAGGTGTGGCTAAGATCCCCGAGCTCAAGCCAGAGGATACTCAGGACGAGATGGAGGAGCTAGCTAAGCGCGAAAAGATCGACAACAACTTATACGAGAATACAAAGGACGGCAGCCTGATTATCACCGGGAATGACGGAAGGGCGAAATGGAGTACAATGCCGCAGCGTGTGGGAATGCTCCAGAATGACAACATGTATCGTACCGGTCCTCCTCAGGTGAAGATCTTCACTCTCCCGGATGACTTGGACGCTTACAACGCCTTTCTTAAGAAAGCAGGCAACACCGGAATCAACCTTGATGGAGACCCGGAACTAGTCTTAGAGACTAACCACGAAGAATTTTGGCGGGGTAAGTTTTACGTACGCATCACTTACCGGAACCTATTTTACAGACAACTTCAAAACATGGATCGATAATGGCCCAGACAGATACAACATCAGACAGTGCAAAGATCATCAAGAACTACCTCATAGGCGGAGCTGCCTTAGGAGGAGGTGCTGCTCTTTTGACATCACTCATCAACTATATGAAGCATCTGAAGTCGAATGCTGAAGATTCTAGTGCAGATGATGATACTCTTTATGTCTACAAGGATGCAGGAGTGCAGGAGAAGTCCGCTACGTGGGCTGCAACAGGTGTAGGTATAGCAGGTGGAACAGCAGCCGCTCTCGGTACCTATGCCCTCATCAATAAGCTTTATACCATGTTCCGTGCTAAGGAAGCACAGGAAGAGCTTGATAAGGCTCAGCACGTGTTCCTCAATGCCCAGGGGTACAGGGACATCAATGACAGGAAAAAGAAGAAAGCTGATGAGGCGCAGGATGTAGAAGATGGCGAACAGGAGAAGTCAGCTTCTGACGAGGGACGTCCGGCTTCTCTTCTTGAGAACGTCACAGCTGCTCCTATAGCTTTGCCGTTGCTTCTTACTCTTGCTACAGGAATCGTGACTAACGAAGTGTTGAAGAGCAAGTACCCGACGCCGAAGCCGAAAGTGAAGCCTCCCAAGAGAATCGAAGTCGTGGATAAGCCAGCTGACGACCAGGACGAGTTTAAGTCTGCATCTGCCCAGGAATACATGGATGACGACGCAGGCGAGTTCCTCATCAGAATGGCGTTGGCTCAGCCCTGCCGCAACTCCGACCTCAACAACATCGTGAAAAACGCCGCCATGGGCGGACACATCGGTTTCAAGGACACCGTCATGACGGTAGGCTTTGGCCCGGCGCTCTCCATGGTAAAGGGTGCTTCTGTACAGATGCCGGATCCTTTGGCTGAGCATCTGGCGGTATGCTGGCTCAACAAGTGCGCCCGTTTGAAGCACAACGTGCGTCTTGTAGCAGCCGGTGAGTTTGCAGAGCAGTATCCTGAGCTCTACAAGCAGGCCTGCAACCTGCCTGAGCCCGTCAAGAAAGACCTCTACAAGATTGCAGGCATCCTTGGTGTGGCTATCCGCGCGGAGAGATCCCAGGAACTGGGAATCACAGCGGACGAGAACAGCATCACCACGAAGCAGGCATCTGCCGGGCAAGAGGAGGACATCCTCGCGGAGCTACTCTCGGAAATCAATAAAAAAAAAGATGATGTAGCTGATCCTACGGAGTCCGACCAAGCGGAGCCAGCTACAGAAGGCGATGAATATGAATCGACTGGGACTTCCGGAGAGGAAGCGGGTATAAGTGACCCTGATTCCCCATCCAGGCCAAGCCCAGAGAAAAAGCTCGACTTCGTGCGAGCAGGTAAAACCATGCGTCGATTCTCGAAAGGCGACGAGAACGACATCATAGATGATATATTATCAGCCAAGTAACAGCATGATTTGGAAAATCTATAATGGGACTCACCATGCAGCCGAAAATGGCGATGGTGAGTTTCACTTTCACTACACAACGTGGAGAGTATTACTCCGCGACGATGCAGGGGAGTTCTTCCCGTATGGACAACTGGATGCCGTCATCAGTGAGAATGTCAAAGCTATTCACCCGCAGCAGGTGATCATGCTGGTAAGCAAGAAGATCCACGACAACTTCGATCTTTTGGCCAGTCCCGACTCTGACTTCTTCGAGAAGCTTTTCGACCCGGAGCCTGAGACTAAGACTTACTACGCCGAGACGAAGCTTTCTTCTTCCGAGCACGTCGCTTCGGTTGCACGGTCAATTCCCGATCCAGAAGAAAAGCGTACCAAGCAATAAGCGCTGCATCCACGCAGCCGTCGTGGGGGACGCGTCCGCGTTTTTGAATAAACGAGACCCCTGGGTAGATGTCTTTTGAGGCATTCAGAGAAATTGCCTTGGGGTCTCGTTTCTTTTGCGCTGCATCGAGATACACCATGTGCTCGGGTCTCCACACATTCTTCTGCCAGACGGTAGGAGCCACTTCAACGATAGGTGCGTTGATGAGCTTGAGAAGTGCGTAGGCTATCCCGGTATTGAACCCGAAGCCGAATGTAGACTTGGCGGAAGACAAACCGAGGCTGTGGACGTGCTCCAGCACACTGAGCACGATATGGGTCTCGTATTTTTGCAGGAAGCTCCACATGGCGTGGACATTGAGCCCATCCTTTGCACTTGCGGGGAATGGGAAGAGGATGAGGTCATCGTCTTCAATGTAGCTGGGATCGTACTTTGTGGAAAGAAGTGCAAAAGCCCCATGACTTCCTGGGTCCACACCAAGGTAGTAGAATTTCTCTGCCATGTCGGAAAATTAACACGAATTTTCTTGCGGCGCAAGCAAAAAGATGCTACATTGCGTCCGTATGAATATACCTGCACCTATCCTGTTCACGCCCCCGCTTCTTTACAGCAAGATATGGGACAAAGCGCTCGTCGGGATTGCCCACAGCATGTCCGACAGGTTGGGGACACTGCCTGTTTACGACTGGACAGAGATTTGCCAGCTGGAGGCCAAATACAACACGAGCTTCAAGAAGGAGCAGAAGAAATGGGACGCGTCATGGGAGGACATGCCTCTGATTCTCATGGTGCGCAAGGATACACCGTCACTTCCAAGGATCCCCGACATGGAAGACGCCATTGAAGGCACAGGCTACTACCGTGTTCCCGGTGAGGCTGAATGTGTTATATACGACGTAGCCAAAGCTGTAAAAATATACGCCGAGGGAGATTATATTCTCAAGAATGGAAAGCAACCTGAATCTATCCTGACCCTGCTGGACGATAAAGAGTATATGACACAGATACTCAAGAAGGTGGAGGATAATTTCGTCTGGCTCGACCTCGGCGAAAATACACCTGCCTGGATTTATAAATGCCCGCCGCGGTATATTATTAACGCCGGTGAGCGTCACGATTAGAAACAGGTAAATCTTGCACGCCCGGAAAGTGGATGGTAAAATAGTCGCATGGCAAGCGACACAGAATTGACACTATACAAGGCGGTATTGGAAACTCTCTGTCAGCCAGAAGCTTTAACAGCTCTTGGCACTGCTGTATTCGGATTAGGAGCCTATTTTAACAAGCGTGTGAAAAAGCTAATTAAAGGAGTCATAACCGCTCTGTACAAATTTGCTGTGGGCGGGGAGGAAAAAGAGCAAGAAGGATCTGACGGTGAGCCTCATGTTCTGACAGCTCAGTTCTCGCAGGACACCACCAGGATTCAGGACTACCTGGAAGAACTGCAAGACAGGCTGGACTGCGCACGCGTATCCATCCTGCAATTCCACAATGGGGCGCGCTTCTCCCTCTCCAATCCGGTATTTAAATGCAGTACGTCGTTTGAAGCCATCTCTGAAGGATTTGCCCCATCGTCTCCTATGATGAGAGACATGTTGGTATCCATCTACACCACCTTCATCAGCCCGCTCATGCTCTCAACCGCCCCACCATTGCCCGGTGTGAAAGAAGAGCCGCTTTGCAAGAACCCGAATGGCGGGTGCCCGATTGTAGATGTGCCGCTGCGTATCATTTCCTATCGCCGGGACGACTTGCGTCCAGGCCCATTGAGAATCGTCATGCATGACCTCGGCATGGAGAAGATGTATGCCATTCTGTTATCCGTTCCTGATAAAGGACCTGTGGGGGTACTGACTATTCAGTACCATGACGAAACGGATGCTGATAAAATGATGACTGAGAATGCTTGCGAGCTTTGTAAGACCAAGCAGTACATTCAGTCCATCCTGTACAGACCATAAGGGCATATTGCTATGGCGGGATATAACATGATCAGTTCTATTGACTACGAGGCCATCACGCCGTGGGATGGGTGTAAAGCGATTATTTATTCACGGCCAAGAATAGTCAAACCAACACTATCTGATACAGAAGTGCTTGAGCTGGTGATCGAAGTGCCCAAGGACAAGCAACAGGTGGACCTCGGGCAAGTATTGGCAGCGGGGGGGCGTAAGGATCCATCTATTGATGGAGGTAAGATCTACTATGGTGACGGCACTGAAGCCTTTGAGTTTGGAGGCATGGAGCCTGTTGATTCTAAAGCATTTACTCACAAGTACGACACGGCCGGTGAGTACACCATATCTATTACCGGCAAGATAGGCTGGTTCCTGAATGCCTCTAGTATAGCTCCAGCGGCCACGGAAGTAAGGAAGTTTCTCAAGGAAATCCGCGTACCGGAAGGCAAGACATCTCCGATCTATGCTATGGGGGACATGTATGCCTTCAACCACGCTGAGAAGCTCACGACGGTATCAGGTAATGTGTTCGAGCACTTGGGCTCCATGGTTAAGCTGACGAGATGCTTCATCTATTGCAAGAGTCTCGTATCGATACCGGACGCCCTGTTTGCGCCGCTTACCAAGGTCAAGGACTTCACATCCTGTTTCTACAACTGCACAAGCCTCTCTGCTATCCCGGAGAACCTCTTTTCCACCTGCACTTTAGTGACAAGCTTTAACAGCTGCTTTGCCTATTGCAAGAATCTGCAATCCATACCGGAAGCGATATTTTCAGCTTGTCCTAAAGCAGTAAACTTTTACGATTGCTTCCGCACGTGTCTAAGCGTAACAGGAAATGTTCCCAGACTCTGGGAGACGCATTCCAAGGCCACCAACCACAGTAGCTGCTTTGAAGGCTGCACAAAAGCTTCGAATTATGCGGACATACCTGAAAACTGGAAGTGACAAGCCACCATTAACACAGGGCTTGCAATCCTTTTCTGATGCTGTTAAACTAATCTAAAAGTAAACATTTTCACTATGGCTAACACTACTAACTACACCATGACAAGAAATCTTATAGACAACATGGATAATGTTGGCGCACTTTGTGCCATCATTCGCTCACTGCCCATTGGAGAAGGTGGCGGCTCGACACTGAAACCCATTACACCTGAAGATTATCCGGTTGATGGCGGCGCCGTTGCCGAAGAGGGAACCACCGTCACGAGCAAGATCTACGAGAGTAAGGAGGAAGGAGTTGATTACTTGATCAAGACCTCCGTCTCTGCTGCCGGAGCATCTCTTGAACCCAAAGGCGTAACACCCCAGCCCGGTAACGAGAGCGGAGCCGTACGCTACGTCATCGACAGCTTCTGGGAGAGACCTTCCGAGGAAGTGACGAAATACGAAGTGCAGCCTGATGGAACTAAGGCTTGGATGAAGTCCAACGTCGACACCCAGGGCGACAAGAAAGGCATGCGCATCCACCGCGAGATGCTCAAGCCCGGCAAGAAAGACATCAACGTCCTTGTGAAGTGGGAGAAAGCTACGGACGAAGTAGTTTCCACCGTTCGCATCCAGGCTGACTACTCCAACGTCAAACTCGCGGACTACGAGGTAACGGTCAGCGCTCTTGAGACGAGAGACGAAGGCAAGCTCGTCCTGAAGCTCGACAAAGCTCTTCCTGAATTCATGGAGTACACCATCGCCGGTACGGAGCCGGGAGGAAAAGCCCTCTCCGTGAAAGCCACGGCGGACGGTCTTAAGAAAGACATCGTCGTAGCCGACAGCCCGGCAGACGGCGCCTACAAAGTGGCTTCCTTGACGGCTGAGCACCTGAGCGTCACCGGCCTTCCGCTGGTGTCCGCCGCAGCCCCTGAGACCACTTCCCTGGTGAAGGGCGCTAAGATGACCACGACTGCTACCCCCTCTGCTAAGGCGGGCATTGACTACGAAGTCACCGTCGACGTGACGAACGATAACGGCGAGCCCAAACTCGCTGCCACCGTCTCCGGTGCAGGTTCCGGTGATTCTAAAACTATGGGCTACTGGGTGGGCGTAGGATTTGAGGCCCCGGATGGCGCTACCAAGCTTGAGTTCAAGCGCAGCGATGCCGCCGACTTCAAGACCCAGGAAGCGCTCGACAAGTTCAGCGGCAAGCAAGGCTTCACCTCTTGGGGCAACGCCGTGACGAGCCCCTCCATCGGCTACACCATCAAGTGGGAGAAAGAAGATGGCACCGTCGTAGAGACGAACGAGTACAGCATCTCGCTCTCCGACCTCGGGTGCACCCCGCTTTCCGTGACCGCTACGGTCACCAAGACCGATGACAATAAAGTGAAAGTGACGCTGGACAAAGCCGCGCCCGTCAAAACCACTGTAACGGTTACGGACGAGACGGCTAGCCAGACCAAGACCTTCACAAGCGATGGCAAGGTCAAAGAGTTCACACTGGACACCGCGCTGGCGGATGAGTCCGAGCATACCATCAAAGTGGAAGGTACTCACATCACCGTCACCTCTTCTGACCTCAAGGTGAGTAAAGCCGCACCCGTTGCATTAGCAGCCGCTACCAAGATAGCAGCTACGCCGACAGCGACCGCTGCTAATACCACAGCTAAGAAGGCCACAGCTAAGAAAGCTTCTACTAAGAAGACAACAACTCCCGAAGCATAACAACGCGAACAAACAGTAAGCCAGCATGAGGAAGACATGTTGGTTAATTTTCATGGTCAGGTGCGGATGTCTGCTAGCATCCGCACCATTTTTTTACATATACTCCCATATTAAACTAGCAAATACCAATCGCCTGTGCTAGTATAAAGCTATGCCGTACGCTGACGAAGCACCCAAGACCCAGAAAGTCGTAGCCAAGCTTCCCAAGCCCAAACACTGGGAAGAATATACTACGCGAGAAAGCGCCGTTTTCCAGCCCATCAGAGCCGTACTGCAAGTCATCCTCGAGAAAGACGGCGACCCCGTGCCCTACGAACTCTACCTGCGCGCCCCAAACCCTGACGCCGCCATGTGGTGTGCTTACGAGGCATTCAAGGCTTGGGAGCACCCGGAGGAATACTTGCAAGACAAGGACACCGAAGAAGGCTTTCATCAGCGCATGGACCTCTTCCCACAGATATATGTGGAGCAGGACCCGCCGAGCATGGGATACAAGATCACGGAGGACGAATGGGAAGAGGCATTACGGGACGCCAAACGACTCTCCCGGCAACTGGCAGGCTACAGGCTACGCATTGCAGGCATGCCTGAAAACCCCACCCTCTTCCGCCTTGAACGCCCCGGATGGAAGGATGTGAACCGCCACCAGTTCGGGGGAGGCAAAAAGATCCTCATGCCAAGCGACGAAGCAATCAAAGCAATCCAGGCAAGAAAGAACTACATCGACAGTAAAGCAAGCAAATGACCGAAGCCCTCGAATCCTCTCTCGACCACGCATGGTTCCGACTCCACGCGAAATACCCAAATGTCTCCAAGGTGTTCTACAGTCAGCGTGGAGACAAGCTGCTCCTTGGTATGGACATCAAAGGGCACTACACGCAGGCCCTGATACCCGTGCACAATTTCTCCGACAAGGAGAAAGCCTGGGACACCGTGGAATACTTTCTGACCACCTACTGCAATGCCTGAAAGCACCTGGCCAGGTACCGTAGGACCCAAGGATGTTCCCAACGAGCTGAAACATCTTCCCGGCTTCGTGGTGACGTCCTATGGCAATGAGGTGAACTGGCTTGATGAGGATGACATGAAAAACCTCGATGAGATCCTGGCGGATCTTGACAACATCCTGGCAGGTCATCCTGGTGGGGGGGGGTAGTTCTGGCGGTGGAGGCGAATCCGGCGGCGGAAGTGAATCAGGAGGAGGGGAGGAACAAAAGCCGATAGATGAGGAGCCTGTTGAGGGCGGAGGTGAGATGTGGTTAACGATTGAGACCACTGAGGATGATGAATTGGTTGATTTATGCCAGTGTTTAAGAGGGTCTTCTAGGAATAAAGAAGTTATTGGAGGCCGTATTGACTGGGGAGATTCTAGTAAAATTATATACTTTAAGAAGGGGAAGACTTATCCTGATGCTCAGTTTCAGCATAAGTATAAAACGCCTGGCGAGCATATAATAAAGATCGGAGGTAAGATTGTATGGAGTAAACAAGGTAGTAGGACTAGGCCTGCTAAGGATGCGAGAAGAGTGTTGAAGATAATCACCATCCCGGAAGGTCAGGAATCTCCTATTTATGACATTGGCTATTATGCTTTTTACTGGGCACGAAAGCTTACTACAATTCCAGGAAATTTATTTGAGCATTGTACAGCAGTGGATTATTTGTTTGGTACTTTTTGGGGATGCAATCAACTCAGTACAATCCCGGAAAACTTATTTGCGAGTTGTTTAAAAATGCAAAGCGTTAGTGATGTTTTTTGTGACTGCGAGAGATTAGCCACGATCCCAGACAAGTTATTCGAGAAATGTACAGGCTTAACGGCATTTGATCAAAATTTTGTGGGTTGTACTGGAATCATTAGCATACCGGAAAGTTTGTTTACGAATTGCACACAATTAAGGTATATAAGGGGTAATTTTTATAATTGTACTGGGCTGACTACAATTCCAGAAAATTTATTTGAAAACTGCACAGAATTAGTTTCACTTGAGGGTAACTTTCAGGGATGTTCCAATCTAGCTACAATACCAAAAGATTTATTTAAGAATTGTACGAAAGTGACGGACTTCTCGACTTGTTTTAGTGAGTGTGCTAACAAAGAAATTCCCAGTGAGCTTTTTGCACGTTGTCCTGAGGTAACAGATTTTTATGGCTGTTTTAGAAGTAATAAAAAGCTTACTGCAATCCCAGCAAATTTGTTCTCGACTTGCACAGAAGTGACAACTTTCGAAAGTTGCTTTGAGAGCTGCCCAAACATTACTGCGATTCCAGAAAATTTATTTGCTAATTGTAAAAAAGTAACAACCTTTCGTTGGTGCTTTTGCGATTGCACGAATATAGTTAGTGCAGTTCCAAGACTATGGGATACTCATAAAGCAACAGTTACAGAGGCTACCCAATGCTTCAATGATTGCACTAAGGCCTCTAATTTCGGCGAGATACCTGAGGATTGGAAGTAATCTTGCTAGACAGTTAATTCTTTGCTATAATGGCTGCATGCCAATTAAAACGGATAAGCTCTTTGTCAACGAGAAGGAATTGATCCTCGTTAAGACCTCGGATGACATACCGGCAGGCGGAGGTACGCCTCTGTTGACACTGGAGGAGCATATGAAGCTGGCAAAGTATCTGCGCGACAGGCAGACCTGGATTGCCGTGGCAGATGCGGATGCGGGAGGAGGCACAGGGACGAATCCTGGAGGCACGACTGGCGGGACAACCGGTGGTGAAGGAGGAGGAGAAACTGATCCTGGAGATGACCCCATTGCTGGGGGGGGGTAATGGAGTTATTGATTGAGACTACGAGTGATGGGCAGGTTGTGGATCTCGGGAAGTGCTTGGGTGGAACTTCCAGGAATTCAGAAGTAGTTGGAGGGACAATCGATTGGGGGGATGAGAGCAGCACTGTAAAGTTTACAAATGGGGAGTATACTACTAATACGAAGTTCAGGCATACCTACACTAATCAAGGGGAACACACAATAAAGATTAGTGGGAAGATTGGATGGGGGTGCAGCTTTGTAAGCTCTGGGGATGCTACTTTAGCAAGTAATGATATAAGAAAAGTATTAAAAGAAATTATTATCCCGGAAGGTAAAGTATCACCAATTTATGATATTGGAATTTATGCTTTTCATTATGCGGCTAAATTAACATCTATTCCATCAGGTCTATTCGACAACTGCACTCAGGTGACGACTTTTAGTTATTGTTTCGATTACTGTACCTCCCTCACATCTATTCCATCAGGCCTATTCGACAACTGCACTCAGGTGACGAGTTTCAGTTCTTGTTTCTACTATTGCACCTTCCTCACCACTATTCCATCAGGCTTATTTGACCATTGCACTCAGGTGACGACTTTCCATTCTTGTTTCGCCGACTGCACCTCCCTCGCCTCCATTCCATTAGGCTTATTCGACAACTGTACCCTGGTGACGAGTTTCTATATGTGTTTCTTTGAGTGCAGATCTATAATTAGTGAAGTTCCAAAGCTTTGGGAAACGCATTCGAATGCTGAATACACGCACCAGTGTTTCTACAGGTGCACCAGCGCCGTCAATTACTTCTTCATCCCAGAAGCCTGGCGATAGCCAGCCATACCCTTTCCATTGTTATGCGAATAGAAAACATAGGATACCTGAATACATTGTTGTATAGCCTGCCGGACGGGCGCCTCGTAGCGGCCCCGATCATGCCGTCAGACACTGAATATAAATACTCAGCATCCAGATGCCGGGTAACAGCCAAGGGCGAGCTTATTAAGCACAAGAAGTACACCTACTTCATCAAGCCGCCCACCTATCATGAAATCACCAGCGCACAGTACAGAAAAGCAGCGCGAGCAAACAAGCGCTTCCTTGACAAGAAAGTATGCGGGCATGGAAAGCCGGATGTGATCTGGCCTGTAGGCTCTACGCAATTCTGGACGTACTGGCTACTCTGTGCCGTCAAGCGCGGCGCCAAGGTCATCCGCTTCTTCTACGGCGGAGACCCATTCACCCATAAGGAATTGCATTTCAACTTCATGGGATTTCTCTTCGAGTTCGCCTGCATGAAGACGGACAACAAGATATTCCACGAGATCAAGAACCGTCTCCAGTACAGTTTCCTCAAGCCTGACTGGGACGTCATAGGTGATCTTACCGAGTTCCCGGAAGACATCCAGATCCACATCTGGACGGCGAATACGGAAGACATCAACAGCATGAATACGTACATCTGGGATCTGGATAACGGAGCATTGAGAAACTCCATAGCTATTATCAGCGAGACCCAGTCGTACTTGGACCTTCCGTTGTTCTGTCCTTACCGCGTCATCTATTGCTGGGAGGAAGAAGACATGGAAGGAGCCATCACAGAAATGGAGGTCGCCCCGAAGATGGGACTCGACCCCCATGGATTTGAGAAACAGGAATGGAAGGTAAAGCTTCCTAAAGGCGCCTGCGACTTGTGGCGCCAAGGTACTGAAAAATAGTACCGTACGTGCGCTATATATAATTGAGGGGTAGCCCGTTAATTACGACGGGCTCCGACCCTCATAACTCAATCTAGATTGAATTATATATTGTTATTATGCAAAACAATACCAACGACAAGGCCCATAAGGGGACAAGCAATAAGGGTAATAACAACAACAACGACAACACATTCTGTGTGCCGCTGATAGCTGGAGTAGTTGACATGCCGGTGTTTGGAGCGTCCAAGACATTCATGCACGTCATGTCGATTGCTGGATTGAAGCACATTCAGGAAGATGGCAGCAGCCGTCTGGAGATCCTGTATGTCTTCGGAGAACCGGAGCTCGAAAGAGCGCTCAACCGCCAACCAGGACATCGCTCTCTCCCGGCTCATTCGGAGGGGTCAGTGAAGATGTTCTCATTCAAGAAGTTCAATCGCTTCAAGAGAGTGCAGCCTGTTGTGATCAACATGCAGCGCATTTATCGCGATGGAAAAGAGAAAGCCGACCTGCACCTGCGTGTAGGTGTGATCTGCGCGAACAAGCGTGGACGTTATCACGTTAATAACGATACAGTTACCAGCGCGGATAACTATGAAATCCACGTATGGAAAGTTCGCGACACCAAGATGATTGATTCCATGAACGCATTCTGCCAGACTGAGATGTGGGTGCCGAAATCCTACATCGTGAAAGAGTCTGACGGCAATGGCGGAACAATCGATATCGAGGTGGATCACCCGATCGCACATGCCATCTCCACCGGGGAAGCCAGGATCGAATTCGGAGACGAATCCGATGAGCAGCTCGTAAAGGCCGCTAGCAAGCCCGTGAAGGCGTCTGCACCTGCCAAGAAGGTAGAGACAGCCAAGAAGGAGGAAACGGCCCCTGTGGACCGTTCTGGACTCGTTTTGGACGACAGGACGATCCAGATGGTGAACCAGGCATTGTTCCGCTACGGACTCAATGTCTCGGTGGACGTCCTGAGAAATCAGGTCGTGGTGCACCGGGTAGTGAAGAGCGCACAGCGTGCAAAGCGCAGTGAGCAACCGGCAGAGCCGGAGCTGGTGAATCGGGAATTGGAAGCTGAGATGGGCAACGTAGGAAGCCATCTCGGATCCATCCTGGACAAGGCTGTGGCCGCCAGCTAAAAGAAAGCTAACAGCGGCGAGGGAACAAACCCCTCGCCGCTTTTTTATCTAGCCTATGGATATTGCTATCAACAACCAGTTCAATCTCCGCTATCCGTTGACAGCGAGAGATCAAGTGAATGTACACTGCACACCCGTAAGGCGCAGAATGCCGAAGGACAAAAGGAAAGGTGAGAAGATCAAGGTCAACTTGTGTCTCGCCATCCCGGACGTTCGATTCCAGGTAGCGCTCAATGCGGTCAGGCAGGATTCAGAGGACTACGATGAGTTCTATGGCCTCACCTATGGTCCGGAAGAATATCGCCGCCCGTATGAAGAAGCCTACAGGGAGGCCTTCCTCCTGGGGTGCGGCGAGGCTGTGTTTGGCAGCATGTACGCCCAGGAGCAGGCAGGATATGCCATCACACGCCCGGCATTCATGCCCACGATCTTCATGGTCAACGCCTGGTCGGAGATCTATGCCGAGGAAGAGGCATGGGATCGAACCAGTCATACTGAGAACGTGTGGTACATGAAATACAGCGACCTGGTATCGCAGATGCAGAATGTGAGCAAGGTGCCCATGACTGTATCGTCAATTCAGGCAGGAATTGCCATGCTGACGCTCCAACGAGAGTTTGATTCCAAGGAGCACGAACAAGCCGTCAGATCCATGCTGAGAAAATACAGCTGGATAACCCGTGACGAGGCCATCCAGATCCTCGGGCGCTGGCGCCAAGCAAACTGGAACTTATTAACAATGAACAATATCGGAATATATGCTTAAAGAAATCATAGAGAACCCATTCATGTATGACACCCACGTCACCGTCACCAAGGAAGGACGTGCACTTTTCACACTGGACGACATGTGTGAAATCTCGAGCGATGTATTCGGCCTCTCCAAGACAGGGGACGTGCCGCTTCACTTTGTCTTCTACGACAACATGATCTACGTAGCGGCCGTAGAATTGGCGGCAGCGACAGGACGCACCACGACAGCCGCATGCAACTGCGCCATCAGCTACAACACGGAACACACGCGTAAGTTTGCCGTGGCCGCCACATATGACACACATGGTGTATGGCTCAGGGCGACAGGCAAAGGCAAATACAGGAGTTACGTAGCGAGAACTGTTGCATTCCTGGATCTCCCGACCGCATTCAAATTCGTGGAGCGGCAGCAGCACAGATTCTTCTCGATTGCTGACCCGGAGAAAGATGCAGCGCCTAAGATCGTGCATGCATTAGTTGAGCACAACAAGAAGCAGCCGAATCCTGACAAGCCCATCTGGAGAACGCTTGCCTATGTTTCCCCGGATGGTATGTTCCTGGGGCTCAATCCGGGCAACAAGCCATGTCCGACTGAGAAGCAGGCAATACACCGCATCCTGGAATCCGGGTGGACACCGAATGACGGGCCCATTCACCTGTACCAGAACGATGTGGTGCCGAGGCGGGAGAAGCACGGGAAGAAGAAGCGCCAGATGCAGTTGGAGCAGCAACCCAAGCAGGTTGTTGAAAAACACGTGCCGCAGGTAATCAATAAGCCGGATCCTCGTCCGGAGGTGACGATTATTGTACCGCGTGGTATAATCGTTCGTGTCCAGTATGAGTCCTGATGAGTTTGCGAAAAGCATTGTCAAGAGATACGGCGAACCGTACACCACGAACGCCAGGTGCCTGAGCTATCTCCACAAGAGGTGCAATGAGGCAGCTATTGTATACGAGCAATGGGGATGTGACGTAAGGGCTATGGATCTGCCGATGCGCCTTGTCTTTAACGAGGTGGTTGCCGCCAACACGAACCTGCTGCTGGACGCAGGACTGGAGGTGCCGGACGCAGCATCACACAAGCTCATGTCCCCGGTCCTGGACTTCCGCAGCCCTGATTGTTTCACGGAGGACAACGAGGTATTGCAATACCATGCACAGCTCGAGAAGATCGTATGGGACAAATTGAAGGGGTACGGCAACGCAGACCAGAGCGGGGTCGACATCGTTATCGATCTGCCCATCTATTACGACGTCTGGCTCCAGATTGTGACAGGATGGGACAATCCTGAGACAATCGTCAAGGAGCAGCTCGAGGATGGAATAGTATAGCGAAAATCTAAGGTTAAATGGGTTATATATAATTGTAGGGAGTTATGTTTACTCCCTACAATTATAACCAAACCATAACACACACTATGACTATTTCTGAAATACTTACGTTAGCAGTAGATGTCCATCTTCGCAGTGTAGAGTCCTACAACAAGGAACTCTCTGTCAATGAGAAGAATCGTCTGCTTCGCATCTGGAACAATCAGATTGGCTATTACAAGCTCCTTCCCAAGGGACGTCGCCCGATACGTTTTATTGTCCGAGAGAATCCGGATAACACAGGCGCCATGGGGATCTTTGAGATAGAGCTTACGAAACACGATGACATAACTGGCCTCTCGAGGGAGATGCTGCGTTATCTCACTGCTCGCGGAATCTCGAAACAGGGAATCCGTAGAATCCTCCATATGGATGCGCACAAGATCATCACAATGGTGGATCTGCTGGACGAATGTCCGAACAACAATGGCACAGCCATTAACCAGCGCATCTACGTCATCCTCGATATGCTCAATGCGATATTGGGGAATGACAGATGGAATGAGTATCTCGGGGCCACCATGACCGAGGAACTGGCAATAGCCGGTAAATAAAAATCTGATGGGCAGCCATGCATTATAATTGACATAAGCTTAGTAGGGGTGAGTTGCTCCTACGCATGGCTGCCCATCTATCACCTTTCATGATCAGCCGTGGATTCTCACGGGCATATCGGAGAGCGAGTGGCTTTCCGCACGGCTGATCATGTCTCACTGCTGGTGGATAGTTTCGCATGTCGGCATAAAGCCTGAGTTTGCTTCACGCTAACGAATGCGGAGCTATTGCACCAGAATTACCGGGCAGTCATGCATAAGGCATAAGTTTGGGAGCGAGTTGCTCCTACGCATGGCTGCCCGGATCATCTTCTGAACAACATACCATAATCAACCAATGAACGCAATCAAAAACATACTAGTCGTTGCAGCAGTTATTGTTGCATTAGTCCTGTGCTTCCGTGCATTCGTATACGTAGCTGCCCTTGGCATAGCGCTTACAGGCGGGTACGCATTCTGTCACAGATTAGTCACAGATAAGAACAAGAACCACCAACCCAATCACTAACAGCCATGTCACAGTATTTACTCATAGGCATCTGCATCTACGGCGCCTATTTGATAGGCAAGTCGATGCTCAAGAAGCCATAACCCACCCGAACCATCCTGCCGGGGCAGCCTCGCCCGGCAGGAACCACCCAGAGGCAAAACAACAACCAACCCAAACAGACAATACATATTATGATTACAACACTCATTATATCAGCCATCATTGGTGGCACCGTAGGAATTGTAGCAGCCAACAACTGCGACCAGAACTGCAAACTGATGAAGAGCGCCAAGCGCACGAAGAAGTATGCAGCTGACTGTGCCGAAATAGTCGGAGAAGCATCCGTTAAGCTCAATGAGACCTCCAAGGAATATGCCAAAGACATTGTGGCTATTCTCAAAGAGGACTCAGAAGAGAAAAAAGAAATCCAGGAAGTCAAACAATCCGCCAAGGCATGAACGACCCGGAAAACAAACTGAAGGGAAATGCTTATGCCCGTGCCTGTAACAAGGTGCGGGCATATGCCCAAAGCCTTTCCTGGGACATACGTCTCAAACGACTTGATGGAATCGTAGAATTGGAGAAGTCTGAAGAGAGCGGGATATGCACACTCAAGTACACATCCCCCACAGCAGGATCACTTTCCCTTCTTCTTAACCCCATCTCCTCTCAGATTATCCTGAGAGATTCCAACAGGGAGGAATATACATTCCCCATCTATTCTCAAGATAATCATACTGACTTCATCCGTGGAGGAGTAGAGCAGGCGCTCTATGCATTCTCCCAGAAAGCAGTGAAAAAAGCTGCCAGAAGTCCAAGAATGAACGTCTACATCTAAACACCTGAAATAGAGTACAAAGCGCACATGAACGGAACTATATCCATAGTCCTGGCATTACTATTTGTAGGTATAATTGTTACGTCTGCTGAACGCGCCGGAAAAAGAAAGCGTGGTAAGTAATTGGACGTAACTATGAGAAAATCAATGATTTAACATATCGTTGATTTTCTTTTTAGCTCCTACATCAAAATTAGCTTTACGATATTAACCAAACCTGATACATTACCGCCAATGGAACGCATGTTCACACCAACTGCTGAAACGCCTATGGAGAGACTCATTACCCTATCCCAAGGTCAGATCGTTTCAGTCATCTTTATGGTCTACATCTTCCTTCCCTTCCTATTTGCCATAGCTACGTCCTACTGTATCGATGGGAAGGAAATAACACACGACACTTTACTAGCAGCATCCGGTGCCTACTTTATCAGCTTCATCATCCTATCTATGACCTGGACAGCCGTAAGCCTTGGAGCCGATAACATTGATTACAAGTACCGCAACCATGAACACCACTAACCTCATTGTAACCACCATTCTGATAACCAATGCCGCCCTTGGGCTCTTTCAACTAGGCCTTATAGGGACAGCATTGATCCGTAACCTCCTTCTCCCGGAACAGACCGAGGAGAGCCGTAGGAGAATATCGCTTTACACAACCTATGCCTTTGCCTTGGCAGCAGGCATGTTCGTTATATCCGCAGTAGGCTTGGGAATAGCCCTGAAGCTCTCCCTATTGCCCCAATAGGATAACTCAATTACCCATTGTATGCAAAAGAAAAAGAAACCAACATTTGACATCAATGCCCTCATCAACTACTTTCGCTTCATTGTACCTCAGGTAGGAACATGGATTGATGAGGAGCATTCAATGACCTATGAATACTCCTTGCACGATGAGAAGGAACGGGAAGAGAACATCCACAACACCAAGACCGTACAAGGCATATGTAAGATCACGGGATTCGTCAAGGACCCGTATAACGACGACGGGAAGGTAGAGATACCCAGGACACCCTTGGACCATTCCCTGCCATCCCGGGACAGGCAGATTATGCAGATCACTTTGGAATATGACATATCCATTGAGCATAAGCCAAAGAAGGTCTATGGAACTTACACCCTGGCTACGGAGTCAACAAAGATGCTGGCACGTGTCCAGCTCTTTGCCTATATGCCCGGAGAGGACACGTCGACCTACAGGGGACTATTTTTGAAACCCTATGAGGCCTTCCTGAAGGATACCAACCTCAAGATGGAATTAGGCAACTGGCTCCGGGATAAGAAAGCGGAGTACGATGCCCTGTATCTAGACATGATGAAGGGACCGGACGAGCTACGACTCCCGGTCGATCTAAATTACTCCTATCCTGTCGCCGTGCAGCTATAAAATGAATACAAATTGCTATTTTATGGTGCCGGAAAATGAGGGAAATGGGGCCATTAACAAGAATACAATGCAACTTATTGCAAATCAAATCGTAGTAATAAATCCCTCGCGCGTACGCGCGCGCGCAAAGGGGAATTGAGGAAATTTCCCCCTAAAACAACCTTCAACCGTAACATATCAAAATGAGTAATCAACCAACAGCCAGATTAGTGAATCTGGAGTCACAATTACACGACCTGTGCATAGGAATGTGCGATAAGCCTGAGGGAGCTGAGAGCGCATATTTCAAGAAGAAGACCCATGTGAACGGGACCATCACCTGGTTCCCGTACATCCCATTTTACATCCAGGGAAGCGGGTTATGTGACAGGACGCACCCGATAGGAGCCTTGAGAGCCTCATCATTAGAGGGTGACATGGAAGTTGTGTTCTTCATATCGGACGAAACCGTGACCGACATTATCGAGCGGTTCCAGAACGGGGAAGCCGAGATTGATCAATACAATGCCGTGAAGTTCATGTTGTATCATCGCCTGGATGACGTCCTGACCTATGTAGCGTGCTTATTAGCGGCTACCAGCCAGAATGACAGAGTCATTGATCTGTGGAAATTGTCCGGCGACATGCTCTCGGTGAGCGATGTATACAACATGGGATTGAGCATCCTATCGGAAGAAAAGGAACGGCTTGAGAAGCTCACAGCTGACACATCCAAGCACAACAACTACATTATCAACGTGTGCCAGGACGTGAAGAAGTCCGGGATGTTTGCCGGGTGTGCCAACAACCTGTCAGATTACTGCCACAATGGCTTAGGCATTGAAGGCGGAGAGATCTCACTCCCGGATGAGGCGCCTGATGACTGGGGAGAACCGGCAGGCGATTACGTAAGTCGATCTGTCTATACGGCTAAGAAAGATGACTATGACATCAGCATATCCTTTTATGCCGGTGCGAAGAAGGGAGATTCGTCCAAGCACTCTCTGGACTTTGCTGTCGGCTGGGAGGGCGTGATTCGTAAACTTGTGACAGAGAACGAAGAAGATGGAAAGGTCATCAAGATGCATCACGACATCGGCAACATAGCCGACGTATGTGTGTACTCGCAGGATTTCAGCGAAGAGGAGCATAAGCCTATTGAAGATATCCTGACCGAGAACAATGTCTACTCGAAATTGAGCGGGTATGTGGACGAAGCTGCGGACTTCATTAAGGGGGTAGTAAGTGATCATAATCCCCTCCCGAACACCAAGGCAAATGCCACTATTTTTAAGTGCTCATAAACCTATCTTCGAGGTACAGCGAACAATCCCCTTAAGGGGATTGTTCGTAGTTCCAAAAACATGCTAACAAAATACGATAACAATTATGATAAATACACTCCAATTTAACGATGCTATCACCCCCGTCTCGGAGGAGACTATGACGGAATTGGCAGATGCGCTCTACGATCTCCGCCAGATCGAGATAGGCAAGCGTCTGAACGAATGCATCACGTGGAAGGAGAAGGAAGCACGTGACCAATACTACCTGGATGATGACTTTGCCCTGCTTCCTCCGAAAGTAGCAGCAGGACACAACTTCACCTTCCCGGTACATCCCTTCTGTATTCGGAGGTCGTATTACCTGCTCCAGCTGCGCAACACGGACAAAGAATCAGGCTTTAACCTGGCTGAGGTAGACAAGACGGGGAACTACGTAACCGTCATGTCCGGCAGCTTCCATCCATCGGATGTAAAAAAAGGCAAGCCCGTCAACCTGAACTACAAATCATACGTTGGGGAAGACGCCCTGCCGCTCAACATAGCCAGGAAAGGCATCATTACGAAAGCTGACGTCATACCTGGACAGGTCATGATTCTATTTGTCCAGCACTGGTACCAGATCCTGAGGGAAGGGGACTGGGCGCACCTGAGCAAGGACGTGTATCTTGCTGAGGAATACGACGAGAAAGACGGGCTGCACTATATGGAGACTGTCTTTCGCATAGGCAGGTGGGTAGGAGTAGACATGGAAAAGGACCGACATTGTTCGATCTGCAACTACCAGGAAGTGACACGCTACCCGCAATACTAAACATTTCTGTTGGTGTACATTATTGGTTGTTATGGTGACGGCGTCCCTATCCCTCCTTATTGGAGGGATAGGGATTGCCTTTTTTTTAGCTCCCGTGTATAATTGGGCCATGCCCATCAGGACGGACAGGTATTATACGAGCTATACCGGGGAAACCATTGAGCCTACGCAAGATGCACCATATCGTCTCATCATCAATGCTGACAATCCTCGCATGGGAGGACGCACTATCTACATTCCGGATTGGATATCAGATTCTGTGGAAACAACTGATTATTCCTCGTACGGGTATTGTCTCGATCTGACCTATCATTTGGGAATGAAACCCGATGGGACATTCCCCATTGTCCCGGGAGTGTACACTCAACGTAAGCCTCGTATCAGTCGTATTGGTTTATGGACGCCAACCACGCGTGGATCTGTTGTGTGGGGTGATACGAAAGCCTTGGCGATTGAGGTGCTGCGTGGGTCGAATTGGGAGACGGTAGGAGTGTCAGACAACGCATTGAAATATGCCGATAACATGTTGCTGGAGTGGACGTTCAATGGGGAGTATGATGATGTGGTTATTGATGGGGCTAACACTAGTGCAGACAATGGGTTACTGGGAGCATTCTCTGATTCTAATGGACGTTCTATTATCCGGATACGCTTGTGTAATCCTGTCAATCATAGTTTCTTACCCTATAACTCCTTTCGTTTGTCCTGCGCATCCAGGGAACAGAATGATTCGTATTCCGGTGTGTTTACGATGGAAAATATGAGTCAAGAGCGTAGCACTCCATTGATACCTAGAGGATTTATTCAGGTGAGCGGGCAGCTGTCGCCCGATGACGGGCAATACGGCGAGATTGACCACCTGAGCACGCCCAAACTCACCAGCAAGCAATTAGAGAAGCTTTTCGCATTACTCAATGACGACACCGAGATCGAAGAGACTGTGACCATATCCACAGAGCTTCCATCCACCTAATGTAGAGACGCGTTATGCCCATAGGAACCAAAGCAGACGAAGAGACGCACAACGGGGAGGGATTCTCCACAACCCTGGGGAAGAACACATTCCGCCATGAACTCACTGACCCGGCCAAGATCAACCTGGAAGAGGGATTACGCATACCCCAGCTTTCGGCATTGGAATCCTCGAAGCTCTTTGATCTATTGGAGGATGGTGCAGTTGAGATTGTGGACCCGCCATTGACGGACGCCACCATAGGCGACGAAGGGACAGAAGCGTTAGCCAATGTAGGCTGGATCAAGCTGGATGTCAGTGTACTGCCCAAGAAGGGGATGAAGCTGCGCACGATCTCGACCTATGCTAAATCCGTATCCAATGCACCTTCTAAATATCTGGCGCTCTATGCACTCAATGACTACGACCCCAAGACCTGCACCCTGCCGGAAGGAGGCAAGGACAAGGTCTTATTAGGTGTATCCACAACTACTCAAGTAGCGGAGAGTGAGCAGACAGATGGGCTTTACAAGTTCACGTGGACATTCAAGAACAAGATCTACGTGCCGGAGCTTACCACACTAGGCATCTATTTTGCCAGCACCGTACGCACCACAGATTGGCCCAATCCGAACCCTCAGGCAAAAGACTGCACCATGCCCGTGGTCGGCATATCCGACAAAGCGCGCATTGGAGAATCCGGCATATGGGGGCAGAATACAACGCCCGGCTTCTATCTGCCTGGCGTCAGCTATATTGAGATGCTGCCGCGCGTATCTTTCGGCGTGATAGGTGGAGCGGAATTGACGCATGACGTCCTGATCAATGAGGACGCTATGGAGCACAGCAAGACAGCTGAGGTCGTATGTGTGTTCATTGAGCAAAATGCCATACCTGATGGCATCATCGGTGGAATATCCTTATCCGCCGCACCGGAGTACACTGAAGGCAAAAAGATTCGCGCCGTCGTTATGGCGGTGTCGATGCCGGAGATACCTGAGGGAGTACTTGTTAATCGAACCCTCTACTTATTGGAGGAAGGGTTGATCTCGTCGCCCATGGTGTCGACGAATTACGTGGAGATCAAGGAGAATGCACATCCGAAGTGGTGGATGTTTAACTTCGAGCCATTTGTTGTGCCGAAGGACGCAGCAGGAATCAGGATCACATTTATCGAGAGTGACACGGATGAGGCGCCCGTATTTGACGGGAATGACCTGCGTGAATTGCAGGCGGCGCCCACGATGCCACTGTTGGTTAATAGTCTTGCCCATGAGAGTGTGGGTAGATTCACGGTAACAACGGATGGTACGCCTGACAACTTTACCACGGAATATGTTTGTCCTGCTGTACAATTTGCTATATACGATGAGTACCAGATGGCGGTGGAGCTCACCCCATGGGAAGACGTTCCCCCACCTCTCGCCCCAGAGGTCAGCGGGTTGGAATTGGTTGTAAAAATTGACAACAGCAATCTCCAGCTAAATTTGCAGAACATAATACAAGCTGTATCACCTGAAGATTTCGGGGTAAACGAGCCGATTCAGTTTTATGCAACGATTGACTGGGGAGATGACAGCGAGATTACGACAATCAAAAGTGATAAAAAGGGTATATTTAATCTGGATTATGATGAAAATGACCCTGCATCTGTTGAGGCAGCGCTGAAGAGGACGGCTTCACATAGTTACTTAGCAGAAGGAACCTATACAATTCGTATAGGCGGCATTATTCCTTGGAGAGCAGAGCATAGTCAGTTGGATTCGCACCCATATAGTTGCCTATGCACAAGTCTGGTAGAGATTCGTAAGGTGCCTATGGCGCAGTCGCCTGTACATCTTTGGATAACGCAAAATAAAGAGTTTAAGGCAGGCTTATTCCAGAACTACACGCGACTAACTACAGTCGGCGAGAACATTTTTGAGAATGCTCAGGAGTCGTACTTTGATTTCGATCATGCATTCGCAAATACCGCCATCGCGACACTTCCGGCGCATATTTTCGACGTATTCTCTGCAGGGAACAACCGTCCGGCCAGTTTCGCGTATTGCTTCGAGAACTGCCGCAGTCTGATAACATTGCCTGACAGGTTGTTCTATTATTGCGACGGAAGCACTTCATTCTATCGATGCTTTGCCGGATGCATCAAGCTTCAGGAAATACCGAGCGCCTTGTTCGAGAATTGCTGGACAGCTGATCAGTCAATTTATGCGCCCGAGAATCTTGAAAAAATCAGTCAGGACACATCGCTCAAAATCTACAAAACCGGCTTCAACGAATGCTTCGACGGATGTACGTCACTTACCAGCATACCGGCTAACCTCTTCCCCGATAGCGGCAGTGAGGGAGGACCCTTCCAATTTTACTCCACCTTTGCCAACACCGGTATCACTTCCATTCCGGAAGAACTCTTCTCCAAAACACGCGGACACATTTTCAGGAGTTGCTTCACTAACTGCACGAACTTGGTAGATATACCGTCCACCTTGTTCGACTATTTACAATCAACTGAGCTAGAAGGCCTGCACACAGACGAGTTCGACTTTGCCTTCTGCTTCAAAGGCTGCACAGCCGTTGAGAGTCTTTTGCCTGAGGTCTGGACACGGTTTCCTAATGCGCAGCACACCATGTGCTACTGCGACTGTGAATTTGCCGTCAACTACGACGACGCTATCAAAGCAGAATGGGCATGCCCGCGTGTAAAGAAGCCGGGATTGGACGTAACGATCGAGCTTACAGAGGACAACACAGAGATCGATTTGGGACCTGTACTCATCAAATACGCCAAGACTGTCAAGATTTCAGGCGTGATTGACTGGGGGGACAAGAATGTAGAGGACGAGAATGACAACCTTGTAGGATTCAACGGGGACCCGGAACGCGCGGAGAAATGGAAGCACACCTATACGAAGGCTGGGAAATACGTTATCGGATTGAGCGGTAGGTTTACGTGGAATGGTGAGGCCGAGAATGAGGCATTCAAGAAGGCGCTGAAGTATGTAAAATTGAATGACAAGGCAGAGACATGCCCCGTATTCCACGCGAAGCAGGCATTTAAGAACTGTGTAAACTTGGTGGAGCTAACGAACAGATTCTTCGAGAACTGCGACACAATCACCGACATGTCTTACATGTTTTCGGGGTGTGAGAAGCTTCAGTTCAGTTTTTCGTTGGCCGAAGGCAACCACACGTTCAAAGCATTGGGAATGGTGACGACCTTCGACTACTGTTTTGAGGGAGTCAAAGGATGTGCTGATCCAAATTACCCGTTGCAAAACTTTGACCATCTTTTCGATCCATGCATTCGGGCGACGAGCTTTATTGGCTGCTTCAAGGGAGCCTATGTAGGATTCACGACAGATATATTCGCGCATTGCACGAGCGCGCAGACATTTGAATCCTGTTTTGAGAATGCTACATTTATTTTCACCAACGCCAGCGATACGCCCTCCTTTATTCCCAGAGATCTCTTCTCCAAGTGTATTGTTGCGTCCAATTTCACGAAATGCTTTGCTGGTATCACCATAAATGGCGGAGCGGAGGAGATACAGCCAGAAATCTACCTCCAGGAAGAACTGTTCTTACAGAACCAACATCTTGCCAACCTCACGAGTTGCTTTGAAAATGCGCAATTAAAACCGGGATCCAACCTCCCTCAGCTCTGGAACACACATCATGATGTTATCCATGAGAATTGTTTTGCCGGATGCTTCACAGCAGGCAACTATGCGACAGCCGCTTATGCCGGATGGGCAGGATTTGAAGCGCCTGTCACCTTCATGGAGCTCCAGGTAGCAGTAGGCGAACCCATGATGTCGGAAAGCGGCGGCAATGAGATAGGAGGCGATGGAAGTGCGCCGCCTCATATATCGACCGGAGACGACCTGTCAGTGGATTTGGCTGATCTTATTCCATTACTGCAAGACAATCAACAGTACGAGTTTAACCACCCCGTAGAAGATTGGACTGAGTTTAAGCACACCTACTCCTGTATCTACGTGAACTATGGTGAAAGTGATGCTGACACGACCCTGCACGACACGCGTCTTGAGGAGGCTGAGGCACTGAAGCACACGTATGCCGAGAAAGGCTACTATGTCATCACCATAGGCGCCCTGAAAGGCGGCAGTGCGAACAACTTTGATGTCGACTACGAAACGGAGGAGTGGAACAAGGGATTGCACCTGCAGAAGAGTGAAGTAGAGCATGGCGTCAAAGGGCGAATCACTCATATACGCATACCTCTCGGCGCAGATGCCAGCCCGGTCTGCGAATGCGAAAACGACGTCTTCCAGGATACGCCCGGTCTTTTGCGCGTAGAAGGACCTCTTCTTGGCAGCATTGAGCTCACATCTGGTGACTTGAGTGGTTTGTTCGCCAATCGTCCGTGGCTTACGACTGTAGGGGACGACCTTTTTGAAGGAGTAGGCGCGGATAATATCATGAATATAACCGGCATGTTCCGGAATTGTTCGGCATTGGGCAACCTTGATCTGACGCAGTTGTTCAAGCCATTGAAGTATGTGACAGATGTCGCCTACTGTTTTGCCAGCTCGTCGATTGCGTCTGTACCTGAGGGAACATTTGCGGAGAACACGATGCTCAGTACTGTTGCAGGATGCTTTGCCAACTGCATGAACATCACGGAGATCCCGGCAGGAATCTTCACGAAAGAAGCGAACTCTTATATTGACGACTTTACCGACTGTTTCCTTGGCTGCATGAATGTAAAGGGAGCTCTGCCGACATGGTGGGAGGATTGGCCGGAGGCTGATGGGGAGAACTGCTTCACAGGATGCTTCGAAACAACAAATTATGACGAGGCCGTAGAACATAACTGGGCTTTGGGCTTAGGTCGGATTGAATTGACCGTGGAGACGACGCAGCCCAACGAGACGGTCAACCTTGGCAAGTACTTGGGGAATATGATATCCGATGTTGAGGCCGGCTTGACTGGGTGGATCCAATATGAGGAGGACCAAGTGGTAGAGGTTATTCCGCCGGACCCAGATCCTGACCCAGATCCTGATCCTGATCCCGATCCAGACCCTGAACCGTAGCCAGAACCGGAATGTTTCTTGGGACCAATCCCGGACGAGTACCCACAATAAGAGCTTATGTGTAGTTCTCCCCTTGCCAATCCATCTATGATCCTGTAAAATAGACGCATGTCAGATGTCCGGGAAGAGGAGAGAATGGCGGCGTTTCAGAACTTTATGTCGCAGTTCATGCCGACCTACAAGCTCACGCCATTGTCGCAATACAAGGCGCAGCAGGCGGCCAAGTTGGCGACCATTGCCGCACCAATAGATTTGGACGAGCCGGGCACCGAAGATCCGGAGGCCACACCGGCTCCGGACACACCGGAAGAACCACAGGAACCTGATGAACCCTACATAGTCCCGGCGACATACTATGCTTTCAACTCCGGCACCCAGGTTGACGACCCTGTCTTCACCCACACCTACGCACAACCGGGGAAGCACACCATAAGAATACTCGGCCGCATTAAATGGGGGAATAACAAGGAGAAAGCGGATGAGCTCCTCAGCAAGGTCAAAGAGATATCCATACCGGAAGGAGCCAAGAGCGCCATCTATGATGTAGGAGAGAGTGCCTTTGAAGGATGTCAGGCAACATCACTCCCCGAGAAGTTCTTAGAAAACTGCACGAAGACCACGAAGTTCGTCAGGACATTTGCCAACAACAGCCAGCTTATATTTGTACCGGAAAACCTCTTCTCGGCATGCACGGCCGCCACTGACTTCACGGAATGCTTTATAGAGGACAAAGCCATCACCAGCAAGATCCCTGAATTGTGGACGCAGTTTGAGGATGCCACCGGGACCAAATGCTTTTCTCACTGCCATGAGGCGGAGAATTATGATGAGGCATGCGGCGCCGGATGGGCGGATTACATCTCGTACCTCATTGACCAGACGCAGACGGTGCTTTCCATCACCTATGAAGAGGAGTTGTACAACAAGAAGCCGATGATGATGCAGTATGACGAGACGACACATCAAGGCACACTCAAATGGGGCAGCTGGAAGGATACGAACTGGCTTATCCAGCGATTTAAGCCATGCATGTTGAAATCTGACGGCACATTTGACTACTATCTGAACAGGGAGGACTTCTCGAAGAAAGCTGATAGTGAAGAGAACAGCGACTACAGCAACACCGATTATGACGGCAACGCCATGGTGCAGATAGGCCAGATCTGGATCAAGGAAGAGAAGGTGGACAACAGCGAGGACAAATTCCGCATCAGTCTGGCACCCATTAAGATCGACGACAGCTACGATTGCTGGACGCACTATGATGTCGACAACAACCTGGTAGACTACATTTACGCCCCGATGTACATGGGGTCCATGCCTGGAGGCGATACAAAGTTCCGGTCGCTCTCAGGGCAGGCCTTAAGAGTCCACGACGCACCAAATGACATACGCAGCTGGACATTGGGCATGGGCAAAGGCTACGAGGTGTGGACCTTATCGATGCAGCGACTGATCCAGTATGTACTCATGGCCCTATCCAGGACGGCGGACTGTCAGACAGCTTTCGGCAATGGTGTGGTGCGAGGCAATACTGCTGCCAAGGCAGCAGGCGGCGACGGGAACAGCATGTTTACCGGGTACAACGACTACACCCACCACGTTACCGTTCTCGGCATGGAAGACCTGTGGGGCAATGTCCGCCGCATGACCATGGGCTACTTCCACGACAACGACCACAACATCTACGTCAAGATGACGCCAGGAACGGCGGACGGATCTTCCGGCACCTATTACTCGCTTGACCCGGATGGGGCGAAGAACTTGAGAACATTCAACGAGACAGGGTTCATCAGAACTATGGACCTCTACCCGCATTACGGCCTCTTCCCGCGGCACTGTACAGACGCCCATACGTGGTTTGATCGTGTCGTGTTTGCCAACGGCGGCCTGAGATCCCTGTATTTCGGCGGCGGGTATAACATGGAGAACAAATCTAACTTGCAGCAGTGCGGTATGTTCAAGGCGGACGACTACGCGCAATGGACTGACAGGGCGACTGACGTCGGCGGCATATTCATCTACATTCCGCCCAAGGATTCAACGGTGCTGCCGGAAGGGGGCGGAGTTCTGGAATTACATATCTAAAGGATTATGGCTAAGTGCGTAAATCTTGAAAGCAACTTTGGTGAGGGGACGGAATGCTCTATCGACTGGGGTGACAGCAGCCCTGTATTATATTATAATGGGCGTGATACATACGGGGACAAATCTCCCTACCATGTCTACCCGGACGATGGAGATTACAAGATCACGATTCGTGGGAAGGTGAACTGGGTGCATGGGAGTAATGCAAATGGTCCAGTCATTAAATCCATCACCATCCCGGAAGGGGAGGATTCAGCAATAACCGGACTGGATCCTGGGTATTTAACACATAAGAACACGGAGGTGGATTATCCTGTAGGCCCATTTGAAGGCCAGGAAGAGCTCACTTCTATTCCTAGCAATTTATTTAGTAACCTCGAAACACCTGCCACTTCTACCTGGAGATGGTTTAAGGACTGTACGGCATTAGAAAGCATACCGGCGGAGTTATTCACGTGCGTAGACACTAAGGAAAACGAGGACGGTACGCGTACGGTCGACTTTGACGAGACATTCACCAACTGCACGACCATTGCATCCGTGCCGGAGAATTTGTTCAAGAGTGTGCTGGATAAGCACCCGGGTGACGAATGCACCTGCACAATCAACCGGTGTTTCCAAGCGTGCACCGGGCTGGAGCATTTACCGGAATTGTGGACGGATGCGCAACTGGGGGAGAAGGCGACGGAGCATACATTGTGTTTCAGTCAGGACAATACGGCAGAGAATTATAATGATTGTCCTATAGATTGGGGTGGTCCGAACCTCCCCTAATTTCTCCCCTTGCCAATACATCTATGATCCTGTAAAATAAATGCATGGCAGGCACCGTTACACGCGCAAATTCGACGGCAAGCGACCCGTGTTGGATCAACTCGGACATAGCAGTATTATTAAAGCGCATAGCGGACAAGAAGGATTACATTAAATCGTTCAAGGACCTGCCGGTAGATCACTTTGTATTGACACCCATTGATTGCAGCTATGGGCAATCTGCGGCGGAGAACATCATGAGGTATATCTTGGAGGCGGCATTAGACAGGCACACGCCGAGCTCATCTGCCAGCCTTTCCGGTAAGGATTTTGGATTCACCATAGGGGGATCTGAACTCACCAGACAGGATACATTCGGGTTTAAGTTTGGCAAGAATACAAAGATCCACCTGGAAGAAGGAGACGAGATTACATTGATAGGGAATGTAAGAAGCAGCACATATAAGGCAGGATCCAGCTCTTCATATAATGTCGTATTTGTTGACAAATCCTACTGGTTGTTTGACGACCGCGCGTCCATACCGGACGCAGCCGCATGGAAACAGGACGGCCATCCGGCATCCAACCCGCGCGTACCGTTGGATTACCCTGTACCGGCGATGGAGCTATGGTTCACCTACTCGCTACCCGGAACAAGCCATATTACATTCACAGCAGATAGTGAGACACTTGGCACAGTTACTGGCGTATATAAGGCCTTACATTCTCACACCTATAACACCGTATCATCCAGATGGACAGCCGCCATGAGCGGCAGGCATAACTTGAGATTTACCAACTTCTCTCGAGGCGGCAAGCTTGGTCACGCACACTGGTGTGGCGCCGTTATCCAATATCCGGCCTACAAAGGCATGACCGTGAGATGCAAGGTCACGAGTATAACATACAGGGACATCACCCAGACGGACTAAAAACTTACGTAAAAATGACAGCAGAGGTTGACTTTACACACCACTTCAACTATACTAAATCCATGCCTACACGTGATGATTACATTGGGCAGAACAACCCTGCCATCTTCAAGTACGCAACGGACAACAACCTCATCCCGGACGACGTGCTGGACTCTCCGATGATCCAGGAGGAAGACTTGAAAGACCTTGCTAACACGGCATTTGCCAATCCGTACGCTCGTACCTATCCCTGCCACACCAAGGCCGCCTGTGTCAACTCCGCTCTCTGGGACGCAGCGACACACCCGGGCAACGAGCTCGTGACGGCAAACATCAAGAAAATGGCGGCAGCACAGGGGATCCAGGCTGAGGTAGACAACATTTACAACCACTTCGCGGAAGCTTTCACCAAGGCAGCAGCAGCCAACGAGCCACAGGTGAAAGAAGCGGCCTATGCACTTACGCTTACTAAAGAAGATGGCACTGAGGACCATTTCTTTAACATTACTGAGGCACAGGACACCATCCGTTCGGCAGAGGAAGCCGACAGGCAATACAGGGCAGGAAACATTGCCGACCCCTACTTCCGCAAGATAGCTTCTTCCCTCGTAGGAGCTGCTGCAGAGCAAGGAGTACCTCAGGAAGAGCTGCCGCGCTCCGTGAGAGCATTTGGCACCACGAGAGTACCTGACCCCTACATGGCGGAATTGGCCGTACGTGACTTCTGCAAGAGGAGCAATGTAGCGCCTGAGCCCTATGTGCAGGAGGTATTGGCATTGCAGGCTATTATGGAGAAAGCGGCCGCTATGGATGAAGCCATCAATGGCGCCAGCTACATTGCCGACAAGATGTGCGAGCTCAACCTGAGCAATGGAATTCTTCCCGGAGTAGAGGACTCTCCTTATTCCCTCATCTTCCAGGGGCCGACCATGGACGAATTTATGAAATATGCTGGGAGCACCGTTTACATCATGGACGTCCCTGTACCGGCCGAAGAAGTCATCAACATTCCTGCAACTACTATTGACACTCAATTCGCCCCACAAGCGGGGCAGATGATTCATGCGGCTCAGGCGAAACTCCAGGAAGAGACAGCCGACGCCATGGACAAAGTGGCGGCGGCGGCGGAAGCCCTCTCCAAACTTTCTCCCGGAGCGGCCAGACAGCTTCTCTGGGTACTATCCCAACAGTAATTTAGCCTTATGGCTGAACGACATGACATTGTAGCAATCATTCCGGCAAAGAGTGCATCCAAACGATTGCCGGAAAAGAACATCAAATTATTCCGGGGGCTTCCACTCTTTGTATGGAGCGTCCTCTATGCCCACGAAGAGGGCGTGCAGCCGGTAGTACTCACCGACAGTGAACTTATTGCCCACATCGCCGCAGGATTCGGCGCACTTGTCTACCCCCAGACAGAGGACCAGTTTGAGAACCACACAGCCATACTCCCGGTATTGGACGACCTTAGCGTTAAGAAGTTTGGGCTTTTGCAGGCAACATCTCCGTTGCGGAAGAAAGGACTTTTGCAGGAGATGCTGGACATTGTGCCGGAAATGTGTCCGTCCTGCTACACGGCAGAGAGAGTAAAGCTATTGGGGCACTGTAACGGCAAGTTTTATGCTAACAAATTTGACAAGGGCGGAGACACTGTATTCCAGAGACATGATGGCAACATTATTGCCTGCACAGCGGATTATTTCAGGGAGCATGACTCTTACTTTATAGGCCCTGAAAGTTTCGTTATACCCAATGAGCTGCCGTACGCGGTAGATATTGACACCCAGGAGGACTTTGACACGGCCGAAGGGTTGGCATTGATCCAGCCGGAACTTCTTGTTCACCCCATCAAAACCATAGCAGTCGTCCAGAACCAGCGCATCATCAAGCGAGATTACTCCGAATTCATCGACGGCTGCGATCTTGTCGTGCGCAATGGAACGATGGACAACCTCAACATCGGAAGAACCGGGAAGCGTATTGACATTCACTTTGCCGTGGCATGGAGAACCTCATGGATCTACATAGACCATCCGGAGGACAGACACCTGGACAAAGCTAATGAGGCGGCTATCTGTTTTCAGCATGATAGAGATGACGTCAATAGAAGTGTCTATAAGTACAGCTTTGGCTATACGGATCAATACAGGGGACCAGGAAAAGACGAAAGGGTAGGCGCATTCACGACGAAGTCCTTAGCCATCTGGCACATGCACTACGCATTCCCGGAGGCGACTATCTATAATCTGGGAACGCATAGCCCGACTTTACATTCTGACTTTGGCAAAATGGGGTTCAAGCCAATCAACCCGCACATATACAGCAAAGAGCAGGAGGTGCTGGATGATTTTGTCAAGAGAGGTATAGTGGTCGACATCCTGGAGGAAGATTGCAAGACGCCCGTAGGAAAATACTCCAAGATACCTACGGATGGAAAACCGTTGCCGGAACTTTTGTACGTACGCGGCAAAGACTGGGGCGCGCCTTACTATATTTACCCGGACACCATGAGGCTTGTAACCAAAGACTCATACGGCATGCGCTGGGCGACAGTAGAGAACTATGTGCCCGGGGAGCGACTTGTTGTATGTGATCGGGGAGACGTCAATAAGCGTATAATGTTCCTGTATAACAAGGATGTGAAGTCCTATGATGCCGAGACAATTTATGCCTCCATATCTTACGATCACATCTTTGTCCTGGGAGAGAACTGCGCAGCAACTCATTTTGCCAGAAATTACTTGCAGCGTGAGAATGGTTATGGGCCATTCGAGTGGGCGCACATGCAGGATCTTGGCTCCGTGCTTGAACTGATCTACAAGAGAGGGGAGCACACAGCTGACATTGAGGACCTGTGCCGTACCAAGGCTCCTGATGGGAAATACGTCGTGTGGAACAAGAAGACAGGTCAGGTATTCATGCACCACCTCCCTGAGACATCTGAAGCCACGCCTTTGACCCAGGAGGAGATCGAGGAACTGCAAGCGAAGAATCAGAGGAGATGGGACAGGATGCTAGGCATCTTAGATTCACCTGACGCCAAAGTGCTTTTTATTTACGCGGATTTCGGCAATGGGTATCGTACGAAGTTCCCACGGCTCGAAATGTTCCACAAGAAGATGCCGTTTGACTTCCCGGCTGATCGTCTCCAGATCGCTATGAGGAACCTGAAGCAGCAGTTTAAGGCCGACATATCGTTCCTGTACGTGGAACCCGCGCAGGATGGAGATCCGCCCAGGATTCTTTACAGGGACACGAACATACTGGCCTGCACACACACATGCCTTGTCAACAAAAAGACAGCTGAAATGGCAGATGATCTTTATAAGGCAATCATGCCCTATATTAATGCAGCTTTATGTTACGTAGGCGTGAGCAATATCGATGTCTTGCTGCATGTTCACCATAGAAGCTGGAAAGACAAGCTCACCATCTATAAGCGCGAGAAGCGAGGGTATAAGGGTGATGCTGCATGGGACGACACCTTCACTGTCCTGGAGTATGAACCTGAAAAGATCTTGAGGCTGCACTGGGACATCTGGGCAAGGACGGAAACATTCAAGAAGGATGGCGCCTTTTGGGAATTTACGGGCATGTAGTCGTTTGTCTTTGACTTAGCGAACAGGTTGCGGTAGACTACGGACATGGCTAAGATCATCATCGACATCGGACACGCGGACAAGACTGGCGCACGCAGTCTGGACGGAAAACACGAAGAGCATAACCTCTGCACCGGCATCGGAGCGCTGGTTATCGCCAAATTGACCCGTATGGGCCACGAGGTAATACGTCTGGACTTCCCCCACCTGAACAACCGGGATGACCTCAACAAGACTATTTCTGAGGCCAACAAGATCTCGGGAGTGAAGCTGGGTGTATCGCTCCACATGGACGCAGCGGATTCTGCCTCTGCCAAGGGAGCGCACATCTGTTACCTCACCTCATCCGGCAAGACAGCGGCTTCCCACATCGTCCCGGAGCTCGCCAAACTTCTGCCCGGACGTGCAGAGCACATGGTGAAGCGGACGAACCTGGCCGTCCTGAAGCAGACGAAAGCCCCGTGGATTCTTATCGAGTGTGGATTCATCACCAACCCGCATGATTGCGACATCGCCGTCAACCAGACCGGAACACTAGCCGAAGTTATTGCTAATGGTATAGACGCGGCTGTCAAAGCGTGATCACGATCTACCCAATCGTATGCAAAAACCGAGATGTGCTCGTCGGAGTAAGGCGGGCATGTCAGCTTGGCTACAGTGTCGTCCCATATCCTGGAGTTACTATATCTAATTGTGGGACAAAGGGTATGTTCCAGATAGCTGACGGGCTAAGACAGTCAGCCATCAACCTTATTGAGAATACGCCGGTAGGAGAGGGTGGAACCAATGTGATTTTTGCCGAGGCGGACTTCTACCCGATGGTCAACAGCTGGGACCTGGAACGTGTCGTTAAGAGTGCGCCTGACGACTGGGACGTGCTGGAATTGTTTAAGAACAACAAGTCGCATACGGAAGAGCCCAAATCCACGCCCTATAGCATTGCGAATGAGGCCAAGGTCGAGTGGCATAGGATTACATCTGAATTTAATGACTTTGTCGGAACGCATGCATTGATGTTTCGCAACAGGAGGATAGCCACGAGATTTGCCGAAGCCATCAAGGGCGATAGCTTACCCATTGACAACCTGTTGGAGAAACTAAACAGAACCGACAGGCTCATCGTCTACAGACCCACACATATCAACTTCTTCGTACCGTGGAACCCGGACGAACTGAATTTGCGCGACAGGCGCTTTCTTGTCGGTATGATGTCGTACCGGCGCATCAAGGACGCATGCCGCCAGATTTACACCTTCATGGACCAGAGCTACACGAACTTTGTGATGCACGTGTTGCTCAAGGGCGTAGATGAATACGACTGGAAGGAAAGGCTTTGTCCTTCCTTTCGGCACTTTATCAACGAAGGCCGCCTGATCGTAGACGTTGTCCCCAATGACAACCAAATTGCCAACTTACTCCAGCTGCCCAACGGCATCCCCGAGGAATCCTATGACCTCATTACCAAGGTAGATGACGACGACTGGTATGACCGGGATTACATGAAGCGGCTCAATGACACGCACCGCTCGCTGCCGGTTGACGTATCATCCAGCAGAACCTGGCTAGGCGGGAGCTTCCATTGCGAATCCGGCTTCCCGGTATTCTACGGGTCAAGAATCAGCAGCTTTGGAGGCAGCACTATGGTATTTACCAAGGAGCTGTTGGACATTATGAGGGGGTATGTTGAAAGCGACTACAGCAGGGACTACCTTCTGAACTGCGTCACCAGGGAAGACATGAAAGATGGAGTGCAGGATAATTACAAGTGGAGAGAGGACAACTTGCAATTCATGCTGAGCAACAATCTGGGCGTTGTAGACAGGACGTACATCGAGGAATGTCCACTGGGAGTATGTGTCACACGATCCGGCATGTCCATGACCAGGGATGGCTATATTGGATCGCAGAGAAAGACTAACTATAAGGCTCTTACCTACGACCATGTCATCACGCTCACCACATCGCCAAAACGCTTTCGCATCTTTGGCGACAACATCTTCGCCATGAAACACCCTGACATTGATGTAGGGAACATACTCGACAAGGGAGAGGATTACTATATTGTCAGGTGGAAGAAGGATAACAAACTTGAAGCTTTGAGGCGCATGATCGACGGACGATGGTCGCCCGAACCAGTCAAGACTGCACATGAATAGGGAAAGCCCGAGGATAGCCATTATGATGTCCTCCTACGGGCGGATACCGGAGATGCTGCACCAAATCCGTGCCATGGATGCGCAGTCCTACAAGAACACGCATCTGTTCGTGACAGTTAAGGGGATTACGGAGTACATGTATCTCCAACTGGTCGTCCCGAACGTGCGAGATTTGGCCAACGCAGGGAAATTGAGTCTATGTCTGACCGGCAACACCAATCAATTCATTAACTTGCTGGACACCATCAGGGGTTACGATCTGGACGAGTATGACCTCTTCCTGAAGATTGACGACGACGACATCTATCACAGAGACTACGTCAAGTGCTGCGCTAATGCCATCCAGATCTGTGCTCCCGGCACATCGACGTATTACGGAGGAACCCCTACTATTAAGACCATATCCCAGAAGAACGGGACGTGGGTGTTTAATGACACATTTAAGGCAAAACCATTTGATGGTTATGGGCATATGATGGGCATGGGCTTGCCGATCATCAAGCATTTCTTTGAAGTTGAGCGCAAACCAACACTGCTTTTACAGGACACGGCGCTCATGCCATGGGAGGACGGTATGTCCATAGGTTGGAGGGAAGATCGTTATTGCTTTGAGATGTTGAGGAGGTTAGGACCGTGTGTCAACATAGCCCCTGTGTGTGAGAAGCTTGGGATTGTTCCTTCGTATATAGGCGGGTACACAGTAACCAACAGTTGGACACGAAGTAGATCATATCGGGACAGTGAATTCTTGAAACGTGTAAAGTCATTTAAGAACAACCCGCATCCGCCCAGAGAGTATTTTATCGAGCTTGAGGACACGCGCGTGCTGCGCATATTTGACGGATATTACAACTTGATAGGTAACGATGAAAAACACCGATACATTTCATTCAAGAATGGAAAGCTTGAGATGAAGAACGGAAAGGTGTATAAAAGACAGGCCGACGGCCGCTATGCTGAAGTCAAATGAAATAGCCGAGGAACTCGACGTCTCCGACCAGAACATCAAGGTATTGTGCCCGGATGGTGAGTACCATTGCGTCCTCAAGTTATTCAGAACAATTCCCATGGCTGTATGGAGGCTCTCCACTATCACCGGGAGAACCATACGTGCCTCGAGGAAGCATCTATTAGTAGGCAAGTTCGGATTCCTGCACTACCTTTACGAATACGGCGTAGGTGACGAGGTATTGACCGAGGACGGCTACGAGAAGATCCTGAGCTGTAGGTCTGACGGCGAAGAAGAGCTCTATGATATGGAGGTGGACAGCGAGGACCACCTCTACTACACCGACGGCTTCGTATCCCACAACTCCACCACCTTCGCTGCCCGGCAGATGATGTATGCCAATCTGATGACCGGGTATAGATCGCTTTATGTGGCGCCGCATCATACACATTTGGAGACCTATCAGAATAGGTACTCAGAAATGGAGGCGTTATGGAGAAAGCCATTAGGTCACCAATTAAAGGGACATAAAGAATACGGGAGGTCTGTGGTTGAGATGATTTACTGTGGGGAAAATTCCTTGAATGCTCGCGGTAAGACAGTTGACGAGGTACTCATCGACGAGGTGCAGTCATTTGATCCGACCTTGTTGGAAGATGTTCTTTACACCCAGACGACGTCCAGAATGCCGACAACTATTTATGCCGGGACAGCCATGAGCATTGACACCCTTCTGGAGGCGAAGTGGCAGGACTCATCGATGGGAGTATGGATGGTGAAATCACCTGACGGGAAGCATTGGCTTAACTTCTACGACGCTAACACGCTCTTTGCCATATGTTCCGATGCCCGTGGTCCCATTTGCCCGTATACGAAGAAATTGCTCGATGTGACCAAGGGCTTCTTCGTGCACGGCAATATGAAGGCATATAACGAGGGGCGCATAGGAATCCACGTCCCGCAGTGCATTATTACTGACCTCACTAACAACCCCATCCAGTGGGGAAAGATCTACCAGAAGGTGAAGCGTACTGACCCCAACAAGGTCATGCAGGAGTGCTTTGGGATTGCTGTAGCCACAGGCGCCCGAGAAATCACCCAGCGAGACCTGCAGCGCATCTGCACGCTTGATGCCGACGAGGACACCATCAAGGACAGGTGTAAGCGTGGGTACTATCGTTTGGTCGTCTCCGGCTGCGACTGGGGCGGATCTGACTACAACACAGCCACCAAAACCAAACAGTCCTACACGGTCCACTGCATCTTAGGCCTTGCCCCGGATGGTACGACAGACATCCTGCATTACTACCGCTATTCCGGGATGGACTACGAGAGCATCGCCAACTCCATCATCCGTGACCACTACGAATACAAGGGGCAGCTCATTGCTACAGATTTCGGCGTAGGCGCGGTGTATAACATGCAGATACGAAAGAAGATCCCCTTTGACCAGCATTTCATCATGACCTATGTGGGGCCGAAGTCTGCACCGCTCGCCGAGCCAAAGGGACCACACCTGCCTAACCAGCTCTCTTTGAACAAAACCGAAGCTATATCCGCTGTATTCTCTGACGTGAAGTTCCTGACCCCGCAGAAGATCCGCTGTCGAAAGTGGGAGGATATGAAGGACTACCTATTGGACTGGCTCAACCTATTCCGTGCCCCGGTTGAGAACGAATCCGGTGAAACCAAGTTCAAGTACATACGGGCTGCCACAAAGCCGGACGATGCATTGCATGCGTTTACATTTGCCTACGTACTTATCAAATTCTTCATAGGCGAGCCGATAGTCAATGACCCGACACTGCAAGCGCGCCTGAGAGAGATCATGGCACACCCGGATGAGATTAAGACACCGAGGATCGATATCTCCCAATACTTTGTATCAGGTTGATGAATAGTGTTTACCAGTGTTGGGTAGGGAGACGTCCTATGCCTGCGGAAGAGCGAAAGTGGTCGTTGGGCATTAAATGGGCGGCACTGGATGCCGGGTACAGGTATAAGTTATTTGACAATACCGCCTGGGAACAGGAAGCTAAGCATGACAACGTTTTTATGGCGTTATTGTATTGTTACAGGCTGTACCCGTCAAACAAGATACCAGGAGCTGTTTCTGATTGGTTGCGTGTAAAACGAATGAAGGAAAGTGGAGCGGATTCGGCATGGTATTTTGACACTGATGTGAGCGTAGTGTCTACTATGCCTACCATGGAAACGATGAATGCCTTAGGTGACGCCGTTATGTTTTCGGAATCCAACCCATGGTTAGCCTGGGGATGCATTTATAAATCTGCCAACGAGAACTCAATCCCTTTCTGGACGAGGCTATATGACAGGCTGGAGGAACATTATTTGACTAGGTTTGGAGAAGTAAAGACGGAGAGCGAGGCGGATAGAGCAGTGAATTCCTCATCTCAGTTTGCGGTTGTGGTTGACGAATGTAAGAAGGTGAACTACAGTAGACTAGGCAGAATGCCTTTCAGCATTATTGACTACGGCTGCCGCAAGTATTCTGGACCGACACATTTTATCCATCATAACAGAGGGCAATGGAAAATAAAATAACAAACAACATCGAGCTGGTGGGTATATCCAGGACCACGGCTGGCATCATTGACAGCCTGGACCCGGAATGGAAGAAGTACAGCATCATGATGCCAAGCGAGCGCATGTTCCTGGCAGAGATGGTACGGAGAGTCCAACCGAGAACTATGGTAGAGATCGGCACCTACGGAGGAGGAGGAAGTACGATTATGCTTCAATCTTCTATCGAATGTGAAGGACGTTTGGCATCTGTTGACATAAGCCGGGTATGCTATGATAAAAGGAACATACCTTGCGGGTATGCACTCACCATGTTCCCGGAGCTCAAGGAACGCTGGCAAGGATATTTCGGGCACAGGGTGTCGGCTTATGTGAATGATATTGTTAATGGGCAGTTTGACGGCAACACGATAGATTTCGTATGCTTAGATTCCCAGCACCAGTATCCAGGAGAGATGCTGGATTTTATCTGCGTGTTTCCCTATCTGAGTCCGAATGCTACAATCGTGATGCATGATGCTGCACTGGAGCCGCTCAATGTTCACTTGTTTTCTATATTACATGGTAAGAAGTATCTACCAGCGCAGCAGGAGTTCCCGGAAGCCGGAAAGGTGGCCGACAGGCGGATATTGGAAAGCGGGCAAGGCACGCTACGTACGCTGATTCCTAATATAGGAGCTGTTACACTGGATGATACACAGCGGGATCACATGTATGATCTGTTCCACATGCTGTGGAACAAGTGGCGTCTAAAGCTGCCGTCAGATGAGGTGCAAACCATTACTGAGAACTTGTGTAAAAACTATGACAACTACCTTGTACAGATGTGGAGCAAGATTCTGACCTACCAAGGTCACTAAATATAGAGGCTTGTTACTTTTTTCTTGCGCCCCAAAGAAATGCACGATAATATACGCCCATGGATACACCGGACTTCATTGTACACCAGATTTGGCTGGGCGGCGAATTGCCGAAGAATGCTAAGAAACTTGTTGAAAAAGCTTACAAGACCTGCGGCAAGTCAGGCTATGAATATAGGATTTGGTATCTGAAGGACATCCTCCAAACATTCAACATCGACTATTCCTACTACTTCTGGCGCCGCCTCTTTACCCAATTCCCCATTGCCCCGGTAATGTCGGCGGCTGTAGATTACTACAAGTGGAAGATATTGGCGGCTACACCGGAGGAGCAGAATGCCATCTATATCGACTGCGACGTCGAGATGATGCGTAAGCCCAAGACGGATTACGTCATTCCCAAGACGCAGGCGCATATATCGTTTGGTAGTGCTGAGCAATACGGAACGCCGGATGTATCCTATATCCAGGTCCATGGACCAAAGGCTGCTAGTGTAGCCTTGCAGCAAGCGGATGAGAAGCTGCTTCAGTTTGGCATGGATTCGCCTCACTTCATTGAGAATTTTGTCAAACTGGTAGCTAATGGCAAGAAAGACAGCAGGCTCTCTTTGGGAACAGATTGGATTTTGAAGGAACTTTTGCCAGCCTATGAGAAAGCGGAAATAGCTGCTGAAGTAGCGGCACAGGATGTATACTGCTATTACGGTCAGACTGCTAAGCAGCTCATGATCAACAAGTCGCTGCACTTGTCGACAGAAGGTGCAGTTGATGAGGAAGCAATCGCCGCCTATGCCAAGGAAAAGATCCAGCAGGCAAAGGCAGCCGAAGACGAATTCAACAAGACCAAAAAGCACGTCGTGATCTACATGTCATCTGCCCGGGAGTATGACGCTAACCTGGACAGGACATTGGGGCTGATCACGGCAGCGGATATACGCAATGTCCAGCGTGGGACGACATTTGAAGAACTGTCACCTAATGTCGATTACTCATTCGTCGTAGGAGGTACGACCAATGACGGGCACGTAGACGATGGGGCCACTGACATTTTCTATGCCAGCTATCCTGAAGGAAGGGATCACCAGGCGCAGAGGTTTTACCAGGCGCTGAAGTGGAGTGTCAAGGCTGACATATTTGAGAACATCTTCTTCTGCGAGGATGACAACTACGTGAGTGTCAACCGATTGCTTAAGTATTGCAATGCCAAGATGCCGGATGAGATGGTGTGCATCGCAGCCAACAAGGACGGGCATCCTGACGCGAAGGGAGGCATCCTCATTACAGCAGCTCTAGCACGTAAGATCGTACTGACTGACCCGGATGAGCCACGAGAAGGAGAATCGTTCGGAGATTGGATTTACCATTGTCTTGAGCTGGTGGATGCCAAATTTGAACCGGAGCAGAAGTTTGCTTCCAACAAGAACCAATATCCGTCGCCGACGAATGCGCGCATAACAACGCATGAGTGCAATCCGTATGATCTAGTTGCTTTGCACCGACTCAACAAGGCTTGATCTTGCTTTAGAAAATGGGTATAATGGCGACATGCCAGAGTCTTACTATGTCCAGCAATACCAACTGGAAGAAGTTGACGGCCTGAGTAAATCAGCAAGTTCCGCGAAGGACACTTGCCGCGACATTATGCGGCAGATTTACAACGAGGATCCGTCGTACTGGCCGTATGGGCTTAACATAGAAGGGCATCAGTCTGTCTATCTCATCAAGGACGCTACGACCCACGAGCCTGCAGGATTTGTCGGATGGCAGGAGTGGACCGAGTTCCCCATGCACAAGGTGGGAAGTTATTCTATCGGCATCCTCGATAAATACAGAGGCAGTCAGTTTGCAACGGAGGCTGTAGCGAAGGTTTTATTAGAGAAGTCCGCCCGTGTGGATGAGGTGCGCTGCTACGCCATGCATCATAACAAGAAATCACAGGGACTCGCCGCTAAGCTGCACGTCCCGGTATACGAGAAGTTTTAATTATGCCAGCCGCTAAAGAAGTAGTTGAAGGAGCATCTAAGCTTAAGACAATACTGCCTATGATTACTGGCGGTATTGTGACGCCTATAGCTATGGATTACCGGATGAATACCGATCCAAATGCTACATTCGGCGTATCGACATTTAAGGATATTTTCTCCGGTAATATCGACAAGGACCGTGCATTCAATCTTGGATTGAACTCGTTGATCGGCGCTGCCGGTGGCGGACTCATCATGAAGAAGCCTGTGGAAGGCGCAGGCATGCTTGCGTTGGCGCCAGCTAAGGATCTTATCATGAACTCCTTGAGCGCGCCTAAGGAGATCACCAAGAACATGCAGACCAATAACATGATCCTGGGAGCTCTTGGTTTAGGTGCCTTAGGATTAGGTGGTGTTGCGCTAGCACACAAGCTCATGAAGAAAGCTCCGAAGGAAGGAGCTAAGATCAAGCTCAAGTTGCCCGGTAAGAAGGGAGACCCGTCGACAGCTGCTGAAGTGGAGTTGCCGATTAACATGCCTGAGTTCTCACCGGCGCTGACCGAAGGACTGGATAAGGCCGTGCGTCTACGCACGAGAAAGAACATCCGCGCGAACTCATTGAAGCGTGATCCTCAGACTGGCAAGCTCATACCGTACGACGAATGGAAAGATAAATACGGTGGTTCACCCAATCCTGACTCTGTAGGTCCTGTTGAGTCTACACCTCAGGCCTATGCTATTCCGCAAGGATTCCAGCAAGCGCTGGACAAGGCAGCTTCAACACTTGAGACTCATGAACGCTTCGGAGACCTCCTCTCCTCGGCCCTCCCGGCAATAGGAGGTTCTCTGCTTGGTATGCACTTGGCCGAGAGTAATGGGATAAGTGCACGTGTAGGCGGCGTAGCAGGAGGCGTATTGGGTGGCATGGCACCTACATTACTAGGACGTGCACTTGCAACCATCACAGGAAAGCGCACAGCCGAAGAGCAGGCAGCCCATGACATGGGATCCCCCTCCCTTGAGTACCTCATCCCCGGATACGCAGCCTATCAGGCAGAGAAGCGTGATCAGGCAGAAGAGGATGAGAAGCGTCATCTTGTAGCTCAACAATCCAGTATGGCGACAGGTCAGCCGCTGCCTCCCAGCTATGCAGGCGGAGCTCCTGTTCCGTCTGCTGTAACGTCTGATGAGATGGACGATATGGAGGATGGAGAGGGTGGAGACTTTGAGGAGGATGAGGAGCTTGATGATGTTGAGAAGATGGCGGCTGCTATGATTAAGAGAGCTGACGGGTTTTGGCAGACTGTATGGGATTACTCCTTGCCAGGTATGATGTGGAATGGGGGTAAGGCTATAGCCAATGCAGTTACAGGTGGAGGTAACAGTAATAATCCTCAGCAGATCGGACAGCAGATGAAAGATTTGGAAGGTAAGTATAAAGAAGGTTATGAGGATTTACAGAAACAGCGTGAGGATTTAGAAAATAAGGCTCAGCAAGCGGCGCAACAAGCGCAGCAGCAAAACCAGCAAGGTGGTGGTGGCATGTTCAAGTCGTCCGGTTATGGCTTTGAGAAGTTTGCAGGTCAAGCCCCTCCTCCTGATGGAGGCGGTGAAGGTGGCGGAGGCGGCCAAGGAGGACCTCCACCAGGACTATCCAGGCAAGTAGATCCTACCAAGAACCAAGTAGCTTCAGGGATCAAGAAGCCGGGAGACGTGTCGAAGATCCACGATCTTGTGACGAATATGGACCACCGGCTTCAGATAGCTAAGGAGAAACCGGCACCTATCGCTGTACAGAAACCGCAGTCTCTTGCTGATATCCAGGGCACCATGCAGGGAGTGAGCGAGAGGCTGCACAACATGAGGATGAATCATGGTTGATTCTTTGACTAGAATTATTACGAAATGCGCAGCAGCTATTCCGCAGGATGATCCCGGAGCAGCTGCTATGCAATCTGCAGCTGAGCTTGGTAAAGGCCCGGCCGGGATGCCGCTGTTGAAACTTCCTAATGAGAAGAAGGAAGAGGCAGGAGGGGATGACGCGGGTAAGGATGCCATACGCATGGCACACGAGCTTGATTCTAAGAGCAAGGAGATCAATGGACTTCGTCAGCAGCTGCAGGAGGCGAAGTTTGACACCATGAGGACTCAGCTTAAGGCGGATATTGCTCAGGAGCAGACCAAGATGCGGGAATCATTAAAGGAAGAGCAGCAGAGAATGCACGAGAAATTGCGTGCGGAGCAGAAGGAATTGGACAAGCGGCAATCTCAGCTCCAGCTCGCTGAAGCTCAGCATAAGGCTAACAATATCGCCGCCGAGGCTGAACACAAGTCAAAGATTTCTATAGCAGAGGCACAGCATAAGGCTAAGCTCGACAGTGATGTATCCGCCCATGATGCAGAGATTGCCCAGCATAAGGCCGACTCGCTAATGGACATTGCCCAGCGTACGACCGACATGTACGTAAAGCAGACGGACAAGGCGCGAGCTGATGCTGACAAATACTGGCAGAACAGGGACAAGCAATATAAGGACAGCCACCCTATCATATCACCTGCACTCCAACGTAGGCTAGACGGAGCCATGACATCCGTAGGTCGCGTGGGAAAATCCTTAGCCGCCGCCCTGCAGACGAAGGCGGCGGCGGCAGCAACAACGGACAAGACCAACCAGCAGCCTGGTGGGTCTCAGCCGACCACGCATCCGGCTAAAAATAACACGATGGCTGCCTATGATCCGAATAAATCGGGTATGGCAACGAAGCCGCCGTCGTTCCACTATACGAACCCGAATCCTAACGAGAATACAGACCTGAATCTGCCGGAGTCGAAGTTTTATGATCCATCGAAGGATCCTGAGGCTGCCAATCAGGGGCAATATAATTCTCACTTTGACAACTTCATGCCCCAGGACACCACGAGTGTCCCGGATTTCGCCAAAGCTCTTGCCTCCCAAGAGAATGAGCTCACACAGATGCGGGCTAACAAGGCCGATCCTCGAGCTGTTGCAGAATTCGAGAAGCGACATAATGAGGCCAAGATGCAGTATGAGCAGTTGAAGAAGACTACTCAAGAGAAAGCTAAAAGCGGCGATGTACAGGCTAAAGAGCAGATGGCTCAGCTGGATGACCTCTCGAATGATTCTGGTGCATGGTGGTGGCACGAGGAATCCGATCTCGATAAGATCAGGAATCAGTACAAGAACCAGCAGACAGAAGCAGGACATGGCTGGCTCTATAAAGGACTTCGTGCCGTAGGCAACTTCATCGATATTCCTGGAGCTATCGGGCGAGCTATTGCTGACAACAATCGTGTCCGCCGTATGTACGCAGTACGTGGTACGGAACGCGGATGGTTCGGTGATGGTGATGGATCTGATGCCGCTAATGCAGCTGCTGCTGCCGCTCAATCACGCGGGCTTAAGACCAGTGTTATGGGGCATGCACTGAACATTGCTACTCCGATTCTTGAGGCCGCAGGAACGATTGCTACATTTGGTACAGCAGGTGCAGCTTTTGGTGCAGGCAGGGCAGCCTTACAGGCAGCACGTGCTATCAATGCCGCGTCTAAGTTAGGTAGAGGCGCCAAGATTCTCAACACGGCCATGAATGTAGGTAAAGCTGTGGTCCCGCATCTTTTGGGTGCTGGACCTAAGGCAGGAGCTAGTTTCTTGGGGCAAGCGGCAGGCTACGGCAAGATGGCCCTGAATGGTGTTAATACTTACATGATGGCAGACCTGGCTAAGAATCACATCGTGAATGGGCTTGGTAATGCTGCAGGACGCCGTATGCAGGCTAATGGTGTGTACGGTCAGGGCAACGATGCCCTCATGTATACGAACGCTCAAGGCAATACAAATATAGGTAATGGAATGATGTATGGAGCTAATGGCGAATTGACAAATTCTTGGACGAGTCCGGGACAGATTCCTCAATATATCCCCAAGGCAGCAGGAGCTCGCAGGTTCCTGGAGAAATGGGCTGGGTATAGCAGTGGAGTATTGGGGCTGAACAGTGACAATGCTCGTTCATTTCAGAATGATCCGTACTGGCTTAAGAAGACGCAGGATGGCGCCTACAGATACGGATTACTCAACATGGCGGCACCATGGATTGAGCAATTCACCGGGATCAGCATACATCCTACGCGACCTATCCTAGGTACAGAGCGAGAGCGGTGGGATAGCGCTAAATTTGAGAAAAACTTCCAGGAAGCTTATGAGCGTCTTATTCCCAAGTCACGAGATTATATGACAGACATGGGACAGGCGATCGAGGAAAGATGGCAACGCTATAATGGGGTAGACCCAAGCAGGGCAACCATTCGCTAAATGCTATTGACGCTTCAAGTAAAACCTAGTACAATAACTTCAACCACAAACTTACAATCATGGCAGATAAATACAACGTTCCTGACAACTTCTCGGCTTTTGAGGTCACCCACGGGATCTTCATTTCCGCTGGCCCCCAAGGCCTTACTGTTCAGCAAAAAGAACTTCTCTTCCCGGCACAGGGTGAGCTTCGTTTTGTTGGGGTCGTGACGGATGTTCCCTACAAGGCAACGGTAGATGAAGGTGCTACGGCGTGGCTCTCCTTCCAGTCTGTTTCTGAAGGTCTGAACATCATCACTGCTCCTAATGGTACGAAGGCAGATCGCGAGGGTAAGATTACTGTGACACCGATCATTGCAGGTAAGGAGACCGAAGAGAAGAAAGTAGAAATCACTGTGAAGCAGAGCAAGCACAGCTCTCTTAACTTTACTGTATCCCCCAGTGTTGTATCTGTAGAAGCGACTGGGAAGACAGTGGACCTCGATGTACTGACCCAAAAGGCCTATACGGTGTTCTCCGGTTCTTCCTGGTGCCGTGTGACTCCGACCTTTGGTAACACTACCGAACAAGCCAAGCTTGAAATTGACAAGAACACCTCGAAATCTGCTCGTACCGCGCAACTTACCTATCGTTGTGGGGCGAAGCAAGTCAAGGTAGACGTCACGCAAGCCGGAGCTGAGGACTAATAATCATCTAGTTTTACTATGGCTGACGAACAGACACCTGCACCATCTCCTGAGAAGGAGGTAGAGACACAGCCTGCAAAGAAAAAAAGCAAGGGCGGAAGCATTGCTGCCATGATTATAGGCATCGTGCTCGTGGTGGCAGGGGTGTTTTCGTTCACCAACAATGAGGCGTTGAACGACGCACTTATAGAGGTCGGAGCCGGACAGACCGTCATGAATGTCGTGGAGCAATACCCACAGACGAAGGACTGGGCCGTGAAATGCGCAGACATCATTGATGCTGCCATAGCGGCCCGGCAATCCAAGCCTGAGGAATTGTCTACCTTGATCTACGGAGCTGTCCAGGATTACACAGTACCTGGTCTCAAGAACTTGATTGAAGCTCTTGTGAACCAGATCAATACAGCCTATAAGACTTCAGAGAAAGAACAAGAGTACATCGATAAGCTGAAGCATCTCGTTACCGGTATACGAGATGGCGTGAGCGCATGTAGCGCTAAATAAAGCAGGTCCACTAGAATCTAGAAAATTCAGTTGAGATCTCACCTCCGCATCTTACCAGGTGCGGAGGTCTCATTTTTGTTGACGATTGGTTCATACTTAGATAATATAAGGGCATGGCACTCCTTAATGACGCGATAAATAGTAACTCTACGTATGTGCTTCTGACTCAGTCTAAAGAGAAGGAAGGCTACACAGATGCCGTACATAGAGAGATTTATGAGAAAACTTCTATCCATTGTCCCACCAAGGAAATAACTGTCCAGGTGAGCTTGAAAAAAGACCCTGACGAGACCACGGAAGATGATTGGCATGACGTAACCCCAACAGGCAAATTCGTCTGGATTGACTTCCCTGTGCGCTGGCTGCGTGCGAAGGGAGTAGGCGAGGAAGATGTCGTCTACATCCTGTCCGTAACATTTGGGATGGAGTAATACACTCCTATGAAAGCGATCTCCCTGCTGATCAATTCCTACCTCCCGGAGGACCTGAGGAATTACTCTGAGACGTACGACGTCAAGAGCATGAACAAAATCATGCACGCCGTAGCGGAGAAGCACCCCGACAAGTTTGCCGAGATCACGAAGAAAATATCCGACCTCGGTAGAACTGCTTCTTATGTGCAGGGAGAGACGATCACGCTGGATGACTTGGAGCCCGTGATCGACAAGGATAAAGTATTGGGAGATATGCAGGCCGAGATCAAGGCTCTGCCAAAGGACGAGAATTTCAAGCAGAGGAGACGAGAGATCTTCCAGAAGTACACCAACCTCATTGAGAAAACCACAGCGGATAATGCGCTAAAGAACAGGAACAACATAGCATTGTCCGTGATGTCCGGGGCACGTGGTAAGATGCCCCAACTGCGAGCCATGATCTCCCCGGTAGGAACATTCTCCGACTACAAGGGCGAGGTAATTGACGTGTACTCCAAGGAGTCATTTGCTGACGGGATTCGACCGACAACATTTCTTGCGTCTACATACGGAAGTCGTTCAGCAGTAACTTCTACGAAAGTGGGCACGGCTAAAGGCGGCGACCTCGCCAAGCAGTTTGCTTCATCTGCCGCCGATATGATTATCCGTAAGGAGGATTGTGGTACCAACAATGGCATAGCCCTTGACCCGGACGACCCATCCCTCAAAGGTCGCGTACTTGCCCAGGACGTAGATGGATTCAAGGCAGGCTCCTTTATTACTAGGGAGATGATGGCAACCCTCAAGAATGCCGGACACAAGTATATCATGGCAAGATCTCCTATCACCTGTGGCTGTTCCGGCGGGCTCTGTGCCAAGTGTGTCGGCAAGATGTATAAGGGAGGAAAGTTGCCAAAAGTAGGGGATGCCGTAGGGCTCACGGCATCATCGACGACCATGGAACCAGTCACTCAGATGGCGCTCTGTCTCGTAGCCGGGACTAAGGTGAGACTTGCATCCGGTGGTTCCAAGTCTATCGAGAAGCTCAAGGTAGGTGATATGGTTGTGTCTGTGGATACAGATGGCAATATGACGCCAACGCCGGTACTGGATATCTTCACCAACAAGAACGCCTTTGTCAGGGATTATTCCATAGAGGGGCCAGCAGGCAGATTCAAGGTAACTTGCTCCGAGAAGCACGAATTTCTCTCGTATGACGAAGAAGATTGTGTCGAGAATGAGAAGCGTCCCATACACATGTGCTACGTGAGCGGACTCCCTGTAGCGGTCATTAAGGACGACGGGCTCACGTGGTGTAAGATAGCAAAGGCCTCACGCGTCACCATGCAGACGGCTTACGACATCGAGATCGGTACATCGTCGCACCTTTTCCTCCTCTCCAATGGTCTTGTTACATCCAACTCCGCCAAGCATACGGCAGGCATGACCCAGGGTAAGAAGACCTATTCGGGGCTCGCCGTCATCCAGCAGTTCACCCAATCCCCCGAGAAGTTCAAGGATATCGGCGTTGTATCGGAGCTGGATGGCAAGGTCGAGAACATCGAAGAAGCTCCGCAGGGCGGCACCTATGTTACCGTAGGAGGAGAGAAGCACTACATCCCGGCCGGACATGAGGTCCAAGTGAAGCTTGGACAAGTTGTAGAAGCCGGGGACCAACTGGCCGAAGGATTGGTGGATGCGGAGGACATCGTACGTCTTAAGGGATTGGGAGCCGGACGCAAGTACTACGCGGAACGTCTCAACAAGATCCTGGAGGACTCCGGGGCTAAGACAGACAAGCGGAATACTGAAATTCTAGCTAGAGCCGCTATTCGTCACGTCCGCATCAGCAACACCAATGGAATTGGCAACTATCTCCCGGATGATCTCGTAGACTATAGTGCCCTGCAAAGCACGTACAATCCGCCTGATGCTGTTCACAAGGCCACGAAGGAATCCATTGGAGGGTATTTAGCTAAACCGGCCATGCACTACACCGTAGGGACGCGTATCACGCCGAATGTGGCTAAGGACTTGGAGGAGCACCAATTTACCGACATTGATGTAACCCAACACGAGCCTGAGTTCACACCGGAGATGGTACGACTGAGAACAGCCTCTCACACGAACCCGGACTGGCTTGCATCGATGACAACTTCTTATCTCTCGCAGCAGCTCAATGAGTCTTCTACCAGGGGAGATGATACAAACGTGCTGGTCAACCCTGATTATCGTCCGAGAATTATGTACGGTGAAGGATTCGCCAAGAACGTAGGGGAGCAAGGTGTTTTCTAAAGTAGTGACAAGAGCTAAAACATAAGCTATAATAGGTTCATGCAGCCAGAGGTTGACAGATTTCTGAAATACGCTACTCCTAGGATCAATTATATCTACGAGCAGGATTTTGATGGCATGACAAAAGAAGCTGCCCCGTTGTGGCTTCTTAAATTTTTGGCCAAAAGTCGTAAAGCATTGAATCTTGGACGTAGAGCGGTACCTGTAGTTCCTAATAAAGGGCTTGAAGGTGTAGCAAAAGCAGTACGAGATTCAGCAGCTACGAGACATGCAGCACAAACCGCTAAACGCGTGGCGGAAGCTAACGCATTGGCGGCAGCAGGTAAAGCTCCCGGAGCATTTACTGCGGTAGGAAAGAATCTTGGGCTGAACTTCCTCAAAGGTCTTTACGACTGGACCGTTGACATCCCGGCGGACATGATCAAGCGCATAGGTCGTTGGATGGGGGCTAATGGCAAGATTGTTGACGGAAAGTTTATTCGTGGTGTAGCATCGCGCGGGGATAACTTAGGAAGCAAGATTTACGACTTTGGATATAATCTGCGGAACAATATCTTACGTGGATCAAAGATCGATTCTGCACTTCGTGCCAGTCAGAAGAATATGATTTTGGCAGGCATTGATCCTGCGCATGCTAAAACGATCGGTCGTATCGGCAAGATAGGAGGCGGTGGCGCTGTACTCGGTCTTGGTATGGCTCCTGCATTTTTGCCTGAGGATCACCCATTATCTGTAGCAGGTAATGTCGTTAGTCTTCCGTTTGAGTACTTCCATCCGCTAGGGATCGGCATGAAAGCTGTCGGATGGGGAATGGATAAGATGAAGCAGACGGCATTTGACTCTGCGGCTCAAGCTGCTTACCAGACGCAGGACCAGATCATGCAGGGTCTGCAAGATTCAGGACGTATGGGGCACATTGGCGGACTTATTTCTCCTGAGTTCTATGCTAACCAAGCCCGTCAGAAGGTCATGGATGCTATGAAGCAGCAGTTTGCTGAGCAAGCGGCAGGACTCGGTGTAAAGAACACCTTTGAACAGCTCGTCAACCAGTATCAAAACAACGTACAATAATCTTAAGCTATGGGTTACTTCGACACAGATTGGAAAAAGATGGCAGCGATGACTGCCACGAGCGATAGCGACATCGAGAAGGCATTTGCCGACCAGGCGGCTGGCTTTGTGGAGAACAAGCTGCCCGACCTGATGAAAGGCGACTACCAGATCGGCTTCGAGGTCGTGAAGAAGAACGACGAGAATACACGCATGGTAGGTATCTTCGCCTTCAAGGTGGACAACTCCCTCCTCTTCGCCCCGGTGTTCTTCCTCAATGGCGAGATCAAAGGGCCGTTGCTCTATCGCACTGATACCAAGACCTTCGTACCGGCCACTAAGGAATGGTCCGCCTACCTTGTTTCCTCCTTGGAAAGAGCAGAGGGCCAGATGTCGCCGAAGTCAGACCGCAGGAAGTACCCGCCACTCGTGCAGATGAACCAGATCAACATGACGCCGGGTACACAGAAGAAAGCAAGCTGCGACACCTCGTCGTTTGAGGTGAACGTGCGAGAACATAAGGGAATACCCCACACCATTCCCAATGGCACCTGCGTGGTGAAGCTGGACATCAACCACCCGACGGAGAAAGCGAAGTGGAATGATCGCCTCCCCGACGGTAAGAGCGTGCTTACCATCACCACTCCCGGTGATGGTTGCCTGCACTGCCGTGTAAAGGAGGCTGAGTTCCTCTTTACTAAGAAGGACGCGGAGTTCTTCAAGGAGGCTACCTCATTCGATCAATCGGTTGCTATCTCCGACGAGACAGGCGATACCTGGTATGAAATGGGACCGCTGCAAGCAAATCTCTTGCGCCACAGGTTTTTCGAGAACATCGAGAAGGAAGCCGCCATGGATTGGGACCAGGTCATGGACACCATGGAGTGGCCAGTGAAGAGCGCTCACCTCATTAAGGACTTCCTTCTGGAGCCGGACTATGGCAAACCGGCGGCGGAGGCTATCATCAAGGCAGCGAGCGATAATTACGAGTTCGCCGAGATGCTCACCTCCATCTACGGAGCTCCGGAGAACTTCATCCCTGAGAACTTCAACGTAACGGAGAAGAGCGCCTCTGCTGATACTATTGGCGAGGTTGGAATCGTCAATGACATTGACATCTTCACTAAGGCAGCAGCAGCTACCGGAGAGCAGATAGAAATCCCAGGGGATTTTTATAAGGACGGCTTCTTCATGTACGACACGCGTATGCCGGACTCCAAGTCTGTCGTATACCGTCACGACCCGAGCACCGTACAGATGGTCGAGGAGCCGGGTCTCTACTCCATTGTTAAGGATAACGGTGAGTGGGAGGACAATGTTCTCATCCTGCCTTATGCTAAGGACAACCCCTTCAAGAACACAGATGGATTCCACGAGATCTGGGATTCTGACAAGAAGTCCCCGTACAAGGTAGCCATCAAGGGCAATAAGGTAGCGAAGGTAGAGAAACTCCTCGGCATTCGTACAGGTGATGTATCCGACGCTGACGGATTGCTTTCCTCCATCGGAACGGATAGCCCGTACCTCATCATGCTGGACGGCAAAGCTTACGGACCATTCCTCGGCTACGACCGCAGCGAGGCTGACGGCATTACCTACATCAAGCTGGACAAGGAGACCCTTTGTGGAAGTATCTACAAGAATAAGAAGTCTCCATATCATGCTCGGTCCATCACTATCAATCCGAACATCGACAAGTCTGACCTGCACGAGAACCTAATTGGCAACGACGCGAAGTTCATCCGCCTGGGCGTCTCCAAGGAAGAGGCTGACAAGTACGACCCGGAGATGAAGAAGATCGAGCTATCCAACCTTGAAGGCCTTGCTGAAGGTGACGGAGCCCTGACCAACTTCATCTTTGACAAATGGAAGCTGCCGAAGGTCGCCGTAACCCGCACACTGAAGGACGGAGTGAAGGCTACCTACCAGACAGAAGCGCTGGGTGAAAAGTCCGCCTCCATGAACAAGAGATCCATGATGGTGAAGCTGGCCGTTGACCTGCGGATCAACGCTAACGACGCCTACGACATTATCGACGAGGCAGATCGTACCGGCCGCTGCGAGTTTATCCTTGAGCCTCATGAGAAGATCGCTTCTCGCCTGCACCTTATTGATACTCCTCAATTCCAGGACGACTTTGACCCGGAGCAGGGAGTGACTCTCTCCCCGGTGCAGACCTTCCGTATCGGCATCCACGGAGATCAGAACTTCGAGCCCGCATCATCCATCGGCGACATGGTGAATCCCACTAGTCTCACTGGGCTTCCGGATACGACCGTGATCGGAACTGCGCCTGAAGAGCTGCGTGCGCTTGCCGACACCTACAAGCTGCCTAATGTCTTTGAGCACGGAGTCGTAGGAACCCTTGCTAACACCTTCAACGCTATTGCTCTCGTGGACAAGTATGTGGCGAAGGTGGAAGACGGCGTGGACGCTCTGGGGCGTATCAAGTTCCTCATCCACTGGTGCCCGAATGACTTCATCCGTGCCTATGGTTCGGACGACATGGCCAACATGGAGGCACAGGTGGATGCCAACTTTATCGCCCTCGGCGGATTGCTGCTGGACCTGTTGAAGAAGACAGAGCGCCAGCGTCGCGGCGAGGATCCTGCACAATCGGATGAGGAGAAGTCCAAGTAAAGAGTGCAAAAGTTCATTGTATGCGGGCGGATACGATAGCTAAGCTAGCGTGGTACATGCCTCCGAACAAGGCAAAAGCTGGAAACTATGTGTTATCGGACGAGCTTGGAATCGACGAGAAACGCGCCCGCGAGATTATGCATTATGCATACTGTCACAAGAACTTGCACTTCGGATGGGACTTTGTAAAGCATCTTGTTAATACGCCGGGAGCTACATTTCCGGCGTTTTTGCATGGTCAAGATCTATTTCTTTGGCGCGCATACAAATTCCTGCAAGGTTACTATGATCCTGTGATAGCAGGAGCTATTTCTTACACATCATCAGGCTATTCAAAGCTTCGCAGGGATCTTAACAGCATGCTGGTTTCTCCGCAAACTGAAGAATACCAGGTAACGCTGGACAAAGACAAGCAGAAGAAGGAATTGCCGCTGTGTCCGGAGATGGGTAAGACGATATCGAGCGTATACCTCGATGTGGCCGCCAACTTCGGGCTACCATTAGGAAACGTTATTGCCTATGAAAAACTCTTCTACAACGTGGTCGACCGTAGGGCCGACCATGCCTTTATAGCCAACATCGTCTACCCGGAAGGACGCTGGGTAGAAGCGATGGCAGATTATATGGAAAAAGTAACAGCAGAAGAATTCACTATGAGAGCAGCATATAACAACAGACCTGAGGTTGCACTATACCTGATGGGTATAGTCAATGTACATCCATTCGTCAACTACGATGAAACATCGGGATCCAAGGAATTGGACAAGAGATTTATGCAGGACGGCATCCTTTACGCAGCTGCCGGGTTGCAGAACTCTGAAAATTGCATGCCGATCAAGAATGCTCGACTGTCAATCCAAGCCGGGAAGATGGGCAATGGGGAGCAGCAGAATGCGGGCACCACGACTACACTGGCTGATGCTATGCGTGATGCAGCTATCCATGTCAGTGAGCTGAAGGCTCGTGCCCAAGTGAATGCACAGCTGATGGATACCTACGATATCCCAGCCAATGTAACGCTTGAACTACCGCAAAAACCTTGATATAATTGGGTCAACGAGCCATGACACAACAGCAACAGATCGAACTCTTGTCGTCCATCATGCCGGAGATCAATGACACCCATGATCCGAAGGGTGTTATGCTCAAATGTGCCAAGAAGCACAACCTCTCCCCAGCACAGTTGGAAAAGCTTGGGCATGTGTATAACACGGCGAAAACTCTTGTAGGCCTTGAGAAGCAAGCACATCGAGGAGATTCATTCTCCATTGTGGATGTACCTGAAATGGTCGCAGAATACACGGACTTTGACCCGAGCAAAGCAGTGACGCATAATTCCAGCGGGGTACACAAGTCAGTGAATAAGTTGATGAAGTATGCGAGTTTTTCTGTTCCTGCAGCTAACAAAAAGTTGCCTTCTGTGCTGGATGGTCTGTTGAAGAGCAGCATGCCTGTGGAAGTACAGGACGAAGGTGAAGGCAATCAGAATACTGAGATTGATCTTTCAGGCATCAAGTACGGGGACAAATTGTTCAAGAGCGCTTCTGCTTCTACGGCTTACGTACAGGAACAATTTCGTGCTGTGGCTGAGGACGCCCGTGAGGCCATGACCACTGCCGCCTACAATGCCCGGGATGCAGTACGATCTGTTTATGACAAGTTGTTGAAGAGTGCTAACAAGCATGAGACTTGGCGAGAAATGGTCGAGGACATGGATGACCGCGAAGCTGATCGTGTCAAGACGGCTTCCATCAGCCACTATATCGAATCGCATCTTGAATATGATCACAATATGCGTGTGGCGCATGTGGATCTGGAGAAGAGGGCAGGCAAGAGAAGCATTGCCAGAGACCGCCATGGAATCTATGAAGTGATGGACGAGCTTGATGTATGTTCTGATATGTTCAAAGAAGCTAAGGCACTTTATGACGCTATGACTGCCAAGGAACAGGAGCCAGTCATCACGGAGAAAGAAGCTGCGGCGCTAGTGAATGCTATCCAGGTGGCAAGCCCAAGCAGCATCCAGAGCGGAGCTGAGGCGGCGGCAGACGTTGTAGGTCTTGCTACAGGAGCTGATGAAGCTAAGAAGACAGAGAAACGCCGCGCTGAGGCTAAGATGACGGCTGCGCGTCAGGCAGCTCTCCAGCAGCTGATATTGTCAGACCCTGTGATTGCAGAGGCTGACCCTTACGAAGTGGAGGACATCTATAACACCGTGTCTTCTCTGAACGACACCATCGCCAGCGATCCCAAACTACTTGGCCCGGTGATCAAAGAATCTTTGCAGTATAAGTCTATTCCGATCCAAATGCTCAAGGACATCATAGCCGTTGATAAAGATCGTCAGCAGGCTGTGAAGTACAAGTTGGAAGCAGAAGATCTCAAATACAAGAAGTAACAATGATTAAGATAGCATCCCAGGCACTTGGTGCCATTACTGATTTCTTACAGGAGCACCCCAAGACCACGATGGGACTTCTTGGAGGCGGACTGGGTGCTCTTGGTGGAGTTCTTGCCACAGGAGACAGCGACGAAGATGAGACTCCTGAGGACCGTACGAAACGTCGTCTGAAGAATGCACTCATTCTTGGCGGGCTTGGAGCCGGTGCAGGTACCTTGCTTAGTTCGGGCGTAGAGACACTCAATACGGCTATACCGGCATCCGTCACCACCCCTGAGGAAACCTTAAGCGCATTCGGGCACCCGGCAGTTGTAGGTACAGCAGCGGCAGCAGGCGGTGCCGTAGGAGGAAGCGCTCTTCGTAATGCGTTGCAGAAGGATCTTGAGACAAAGGTTCGGGCCATAAGCGACAACCTTCCTCATGTGAATGTGAAGATCCCCGAGAAAGCATCGCTGTCTCAGTTGCGTACAGTTATTCCTGAAATAGTAAATGCCACTAAGCCTGGTTCTGTCGAATATACTCAGCTACTGCATAGGTTGCTTAGTCATTTTGATGGCATAGGCGAAGAGAAAGCCTTTGATCAGATGAAGAAGCTGACAGATAGTCTTCAGAACTACGGCATATCCACAGCATCACTTGAGAAGAATTTTGCTGACGATGTTGTAAAAGAGTTCGAGAAGATCCCGGCTTGGAAACGAGGTCTTATGAAGTTCCTTCGCCGTAACAAGTACACTGCCGGAGGTGCAGCACTTGTAGGATTGGGAGCCGCAGGAATAGCATCATTATTTAGAGACTAATATGGCTATCACAAAAATCATCTACCAGGACAGCAGCGAAGACCTCATGCGGGCCGTCGCTGCTAATGGCGAAGCCATGACCTCACTGATCGAGTACGACCGGGGTGTAAAGTCCGCCTCGTCTGACCTCGTGAGCAAGCAGCTTCTGGAGCAATACCGCCCAACAGACGATCACACAGCTTGCATCCACCTGATTGCCATGGGTAACTCTGATCAGTACGGGTTCAACCGTAATGGCGACTACTTCGCCGGGGACGTATTGGAGAAACGGGCGCATACCTTCGTAACCAATGGCCACGTATTCCGCGAGCACAGGAACAAAGATCCGAAGAAAGCGCTGGGGCAGGTGAAATGGGCTGGCTACGATCCCAAGGGAATGCAGCGCGTGGAACTCATCATCCACATCGACAAGGACAAGGCCGAAGAAGAGTATGAAATGGCAAAAAAGGGGAGTGCGCTTAACTTCTCCATGAGCTGTCGGGTGCCCAATGACCGCTGCTCCTGCTGTGGCAACGAGGCTAAGACAGTATCGCGCTACTGTGACCACTTGAAGTACAACATGGGCCGCTACATGGACGGCTTCCATAAGTACGCATTCGCCTACAACGACATGCCGACCTTCTTCGACATCTCTCGTGTGAAAACTCCCGCTGACCGTATTGCCCGGCATTTGGAGTACATGTTCAAGGATGATGAGAGTATGGCTAAGGCAGCATCTGCCGGGCAGGTGCTGATCCCGTCTGCCGTAGCTGCCGCCGCTGAAGGCATCAACCTCGATGGATTTGACATCGACGAGATGAGCATGGCTGTGAAACTAGCCGAAGCTGAGGAGTACATGGATACCATGAGCAAGTCCGCCGCCTATGGCAACTCGGAGTCCTATGCCGCCAACTTTCTCTATCCGCGCTCACTCATGGAGAAGTTCTCGTCAGCAGAACTCGCCACAGCGCGATCCATGGCTCCGGAAAAGTTCTTCCGTGAGATGGCCAAGCGCGCCTGCGTCCTCTCCTTCCCGGCATTCTGCCAGTACCTCACCGGGAATCCAGATGTAGAGACAGATCCTCTGTACAAGGAAGCCTGCATGTGCCTGCCGAAGGTGCACAGGATCATCCGAATCAAAGTGACTCGTATCGTGCCTGTTACTTCCCAATTCCGTATGGGCTCACAGTTCATGTCGGACTCCATGCCCTGCACATGTCCCTCAGGCGGCGACCCGGTGGACCAGGTGATGAACAGTGCAGAAGAGAAATTCTCCTTGGATGGTGATATGCCGCGTAGGCGTGTTATCAATCACATGTCCAAAGAGGATGACATCGATGATGTCGACGATGATGACGATAAGGAAGATGAAGAGGAAGTTAAAAAAGTCGTCAAAAAACTGAAGAAAAACAAGAAAAAAGACGACGACGAGGAAGAGGAAAAAGCAGCCTCTCTTGCTGAGTGCTATGGGCAGTATCAGATCCGTGCACTCTGCGATATGAACGAGATTCATGGCTCTGATTTCTTACAACCGAATGCTCTTGCTATGGTGGTAGGAGCAAACCGAGGACCTGCAATTTATAGTCGTAGGGGGTAATTTCTAAACACAAAGCACTAGACAAACCCACCACAAGTTGCTAAAATATACTCATCAGGGCACTAAAAGCTCGACTTTCAACGATAAAATTATGGCTAACAACACCACATTAACCTATAGGCAGTTTCAGAACAGCGCTCGTGAGCGTCTTGAAAAAGCTGGGCATGTCCTGAACAAAGCGGCTTCCTTCGAGGCCACCGATCCGAATTGCAGGGGCACGGTCACGACGCCTGACTGCGGAGATGGGTCGAATCGTGAGAAACTCAATCTTCCCAAAAATCAGAACAACTACGGGGAGCCTGACAAGATTCACAACTTGCTCAATGTGACCAAGCCGAACGGTACGGGTCAGGGCGAGTACATTACGCCGCGTAATGGTACGGCGCATGATCAGGCTAATCAGTCCTTCACGGCCCCTGTAACTAAGCTGGCCGAGGCTCAGACCTCCCTTACTGAGGCGTTGAAGAACGTGAAGCAGGCTGCTCCAGTATCTTCCGACCCGGCTGTGACTCCGACGGACATGCAGTCCTCTGAAATTCTTGCTAAACTTGCGGCTGTTGGCGCTGCTGCACTGAGTCACGAAGAGGGACGCCGTGCGGTTCAAGCCTGCCTCGAAAAGGAAGCCGGTATCAAGGAAGCTCAAGACATCATCGCTCAAACACACAATATGATCAATAAATACGCAAATGCACAACAGTCTGCGGAAGAAGCGCAGATGCAGAAAGCAGCTGCTGTCTCCCTGACGCATCAGGCCTGGCTGAACCGGTTTGAGACTGAGATGGAGAAGGCAGCTTACGCACAGGGAGCTATGGACGGCGAGCAAGCCGCTCAGGCTCTGGAAGCCGGTCAAGATCCTTCCGCAGAAGACGTTGGTGGAATCACTGACGAGGATGTGCTGGAAGTCTTGCAGCAGTTGGTTGAGTCTGGTCAGCTGGACGAGAATGATCTCCAGGCTTTGCTTGGCGGCGTTCAGGAAGCTGGCGCTGATGGAGACATCTCTGAGGATGAGATCGCTGCTATCCTTCAGCAGGCTGTAGAGTCCGGCGAGATCGACCCGGAGCAAGCTCAGGCTATCGCTCAGGCTATTCTGGCCGGTGGGGAAGGCGCTCCTGAGGAAGCTGCTGCGGCTGATGAAGCTGTTGCTAAGGAAGCTTCCTACAACATCAACAATGCTGCCGACATTCTTAACACCCTGTAATTAGAGTGAATCATGCCGCAAGTAGCATACTATCCTGAGACAAGTGTTGAGCCTATGCTCAAGAGCGCGTCTGCGATGATGCGCTCACTTGTCGGCTGCCTTGATGAAGTGCAGCAGGAGAATGACCGGCTCGAGACTGAGCTGGCTCGTGTCAAAGCTGCTTCTGCAGGACGTGTGGAACTCGAAAAGGTGGCGACCCTCACAAACTCCAAGGTGGATGAATTCGTGACGCTTCTTGCTGACCACGCTTTCCTTCCATCCCAAGGAGATCGCGAGAAGTACGCCGCTGCTTGCAGGCAGAATCCTAATGTAGCATTGGACATCGCGATGCAGGCAATCCGCCTTTCCGAGGGTCCCGTCTCTGAAGGGGCTGGCTACAGCAAATCGGCGAGTGGTAAAGAAGAAGGCAGCGCGATTGACGCGTGGAAGCCCTTCGAGAAATACCTCCCGCACTAACTAAAATCTTCGGCTCGTCCCGCGCCTGGCTAAGGTTAGCCGAATGCAGGAAAATCTAAACTCAAAACACAACTAAGAGTATGAGCGTAACGATTGGTCATTACCAAGACGTCTACCCACGTGGTTATGTGCTTAATGGTTGGGATCCTCAGAACCCGACCAAGCTGACCACGGCGCTCCCGGTTGCCAAGGAGACGACTCCTCACGGCCACACTCATCCCCAGTGGATCTGGCCCGGCATGGTGATCACACCTACCGAGGACGGAACGCAGTGGAGAAAAGGTGTCGCTACTAAGAACGCGACTCCGACTGTGGTCGCAATCGCGCAGGACGCGAGTGAGGACCCCAATGTTATCATGGCACGCCGCCTCGTCGGGCTCATGTGCTCCGACGATTTCGAGATTGCTTCGCCCTTCTTCGCACGTAAGGGCAAAGATAATGGAGATGCTCCCATGTACAAGCGTGGCCTTGCTCTCACCTACTGCGTAGAAGGTGAGACCGAGAAGCGCACGATTGACGGTGAGGAAGTTGATCTCCCGCTCGATGGGTTCTTCCGTCCCGCTGAAGAGGGCGAGCCCGTTATTGGTATCGTAAGTTCCCAGTTCACTGGCATCAATGGCTCTCAGGAAGTCACCAGCAAACTGGTCGAGCCTACTGCCACTAACTCCGTTAACGCGGCGGAGCCGTTGCAGGAAACCTTCGAAACCACCACGTACAGCCACTGCCTCCCGGCAAACGCTTACATGGTGCATTTCCAGACGACCTTCCATCCGGCCGCTCCTAAGAAAGGCTAACCCCTTGACTCATCATGGACAACATTAGTCAATTAGAAGATCCGAAAATGTTCAAGCTGGCGTTCATGAACGCCCTTGAGAGTGGGAACAACGAGGAATTCGAGAAGTTCGCTTCTCAGGGTTCTACGGATTTCATCCGTCGTAACCTGCGTGAGGACTCCTTCTGCCATGCGATCATCCCGTTCGAGGAGATCACCAACAGTGATCTTGCCGAATCTGTAAAGACCGAAGATCCCTTCGTGATTTATGAGATGGAAGCTGCGCAGGCGATGCCGCACGTGGTCGCGTTCAATGACACCACGCGTCAACAGCAATTCTTCGGTGACAAGTTCATCATGAGCTTCTTCACTCTGGCTACCCCGGTGTGGATGAAGAACGTGAACAAACTTCGCACCTACAAGATGGACATCAAGTCCGTGCTGGTTGATAACGCTCTCCGTGACCTGTCCCGTCTTCGTGACGTGCGCTTCATGGAAGGTGTCAACGAGATCACCGGTATCATCCCGGGAGCTCCCTCCCCCATCACCGGCATGCAGCAGTATGTGCAGCTGCACGGCCGCCTCGACCGTCAGAACTGGGTGAGCACCATGAACTACCTGCCGAGCCGCACGCTTTTGAACGGCGTGTTCCTCTGCAACCACGTGACGTGGTCTGAGTTCGCCCGTTGGGGACGTGATGAGATGGGTGGCGACAAGGCTCAGGCCATTATCGAGAAGGGTAATGGCGCTTGGGACAAAGCCAGCATGAGCGGAATCGATTTCATCGTGACCCTCAAGCACGACCTCGTACCGAACGGCAAGATCTACCAGTTTGCCCCGCCGAACTACCTCGGCAAGGCTGGCGTTCTGGAGAAGCCGACGATGTACGTGAAGAAGGACAAGGACATCATCTCTATGACCTGCCGCGAAATCATCGGCATGACCATCGCCAACAGCCCGGCTGTTCAGGCGGTCGAGTACGATGCAGTGACCGGTCCTTACGGTGGTGACGGCCGCGTGCTTGCTAAGGCATAAGTCTTTTCTCTATCAGACATGTCAGTGGCCCCGGGGAGGAAGCTCCTCGGGGCTCTTTTTTGTATGGCTTGAATAATTAAGAACATTAGGTATAATAAGGGTATGAACGAACTTTCAGCAAACGCGGTCAAAGGGTTCTTGGAGGAATGCTACAAGAAGGGATTCAATGAGAAACAGGCTGCTTATCTGATGGAGGCTAGCTTGCAATCTTCTCCTACCCTCTACGCATCAACGTGGCAGAACTAATATGCCAGGATACATTACCATAGCCAAAGTGCGTGCAGAGATGCAGGACCGAGGACCTGCAGACAACTCCATTGACTGTGATTATGCTTTCACGGATGAAGAGATCATGCACGCCATGGAAAGAGCCGCTGCGTCGTACAATGCATTGGCCCCCATAGGAATTGGAGCTGTCTCTGCAAAAGCAATGCCCGACAGCATGTCTTTTCTTATGGACGCCGTGGTAAGCAATCTATTGAAATCAGCCATTCATAAATTGTCTCGCAACCTTATGACCTGGCAGACAGGGGACACCAATATCGAGTTGGAGAAGTCGCGTATGCAGGCCTATCAGCAGATACGAGGAGAACTGGAGCAGTCTTGGAAACAGGAGGCTAAGGAATGGAAGATGGAGATTAACCGCAGCCTCTGTTGGGGTGCTATGTAAAGCCATGGAGATCTCGCCATTTTACGACGTGAACATATTGCCGTCTCATAGCAAGAAGACGGCTATCGTGTCATGGCGAGTAGCGAAGTTTCTCCGACCTGCGGAGTTCTACATCTACAGGAAATGGGACGGAGGCGCGGAATTTGAATTGTTGAATGAGACGGCTGTGTATGGTACGACCTATGCGGACACCACATTCAACATCCGGAATAAGACAGACGTACCCCATTACAAGATATTGGCTATATTAGACGGAGACGAATATGAGTCGCCCGATGTCACCGTATTTGCCCATACTGACCGAAAAGCTTTCGGAGTTGCCCAGAATATCATCAGAAGTAATTATCTCCAAGCCCGCCAAGACGGCATACCTGTACTCTATTACCCGGCAATACGTAACGGAAAAATGTCCTCTGCCTTGGATGACGTTACGGGCCAAAGAAATAGCGTGCAATGTGTGACCGATGAAGGAGCAACCGGGGATACGGAAGTGGAGGACGCTAACGACTATGGAACTTATTATGAAGGAGGCTATTACAGACCATTCATCACCTTCATAAGGCTCATTGGAGCACGCGTACAAAGATCTAACATATTAGACGAGGGGAAATTTGACGAGACCGTACAGAACGCAAAATTCTTGGCATTCCCCCCTGTACGCACCGGGGACCTTGTCGTAGACGTCGCCACGGATCGCAGATGGCTTGTTGGAACATCCATCACGGCGCACCTCATTAAATCAGTTATTCCGGTAGCTTACGACGCTTATCTCACGTTGCAGATGACGACACATCCTTGTTACGACGTGCCTGTACCCAGCAACTATTCTTACCTCTTACACCAGCTTACATGGCCGAATCACTCCCAGATGATCTAAAAGAATGTGAGAGTATTGAGACATGGATGAAATGTCATGAGCTCGATTCTCCAGGAGTAGGCGTGCTTCGTAATACATTTACGAAGCTTATAAAGTATTTTTTTAGCTCCAAGGAGAATCTGTCAAAATTTGATAGCGACTTAGAATGCCGTTTAGATGGGATGCACATTGTTCCAGGAGCCGTCATTGATCCAGGCAATACTAACAATGTGCCGGGAATTGTGATCACGACTGGAGAAGGCGTGAACATGGATAGGCCATGGCTTATAGCGCAGGTTGATAAGGAGCCAGACTTTGCTACCCAGGAAAATGTGCATTGGGCCACAGTCAACATGACATTCGTCTGCTTGGATTTTGATGCAGACATTTGTGCCAAGATAGCCGACGCTGTTATGTTTGCACTTGTCAGCATTGAGCCCATGTTGCTTGAAACTTGGAGATGGCTCAAACAATATAAACCCAAGCAGCAGACATCCCCCCAGCTTGCCCGGAAAGCTACGGATCAGAATGCTTTTGAAGATTTTTACGAGTCACGTGTCATCGTCGAACTGCAATATGTCTATGCTACGCTTACGCGTCGTGAGTCCAGAAGAATGCAGGATTATGCCTTTACTGGTGATGTGGTTGGCATAAACAGTGTTGACGATGTCGTAAAAACCAGATAAAATACCTGTAGAGAATCAAACTCTAGAAGCTTATGCCAATTAGAAATTACATTCGCCCTCAGACGGAGATCTATCAGCAACTCGAGGTGACCATCGACGAAGTCGGGTCGCAGATGGCGACTTGCGTGATTGGTCCTAACTATGCACTGTACCGTTACGGTAAGGAAGAGCTCCCTGCTACGACCTACAAGAAGGAGGGGGCGGAGATTCCTTATGTGTTCCACCAGGAATTTGAGTATGACTACAGCGTCGATACCTCTTATGTCAAAGTTTACGCTGAAGGTCTGCAAGCCAGTATCGCAGAATTCAATAACAAGCTCAGTGTTGATAAGAGCAATCTTACCGTGCTGCGCCTGAATGCTGTAGATGATTCTAGATATGAGTTGTTCGCCTCTGCTAATGGTGAGCACCTGGCTCAGGAGCTGAAAGGCTATGGCGTACAGATTGGAGATAAGTTGCTAATTGATCAAGGAGATGGCGTTACCCCTCGCGTTCGTACGGTGCTTGACATCGTCGGCAAGCGCATCCCTGCGATTGTGACTGTTTCCACCGATAATCTTGCCGGTGAGGAATCTACGGTGAAATGCGAACTCACTAGCAAAAAAGATGTTTACACCGCTACGAAGAGCACGGTTTACTTGCTTTCTGTTGAGACTAAGTCCGGTGACGCGGATAAGAAAGTCCTGAAGATCACCGACACTACCGGATTGGATGTCATGTCTTATGTGGACGTACAGGAAGGTCAAGAGTTCGAGGTCGGCACCTTTGGTGTGAAAGCTAAGATCAGTAACGTCAACAGCTTGAAAGAGGGGCAGTCCTTCTCGATCTCTTGCGTTGCCGAGATGGCTTCCACGACCGAGTTTGACGGCTTGCTTCTTGACGCCATGCCCGTCACGTTGGACTACCTGAAGGAAGATGCTGCTGCTAAACTTCATAAGGTGACCCTGATGAAGGAATACAGCGGTGAAGTTTGCGCTGCTGCCGGAATCAATGCTCCTTACACTGTAGATGGTGAGAAGGTGACGATCAATCCTGATCTTGCTCTTTTCATTGAAGACCAGCAGACCTTCGCTTACTTCCGTGACGATGTTGGTAAACTTTTCGTCCAGTTCCGCGTTCTGATCATCCCGCAGGAAGACGAAGAAAAGTTCACGCTGCATAACGACATCGAAGTACAGACGGCATTCGGGACCATTGACCAGGACAACGACATCGCTTACGCCTGTCACTGCGCTCTTCAAGGTGCAGCGCTGCGTGCGATCTACGCTATCCGCGTACGTGGGCTTGAAGAAATCAACTTCATGGAGGCTGCTCAGAAGTCTCAGGCTGACCGCGACATGTACTCCTACGCTGTCATCACAGACAATGAGGATTGCGCTCGTGCCGTTGCCGAATACAACGTCACCCTCTGCGCCCCGGATGTGAAGATGTGGCGCCGTACGCTCTGGGGTGTTGACCCGATTGGGGAATATACTGCCGGATCTACCGACAACAATGGTCTGCCCATCCGTGCTACGTTCTCTGATATCACCGGAGACAGCAACTCGACCAACAACACGTTGGTGCAGATCGCTGAGGACACGGATCTTGACCTGAAGGCCATCAACTTCAACGGGCTTCTTACCACGATGCGTCGTGGTGACGTGATCCAGCTTTCTGTGAATGGCGAGCGCTACCTCGTGAAGGAAGTTCTTTCTTCGAAGGAATTGCTTCTGGACAAAGGACCTAAGACTGAGATCACGACACCGGTTGAGATTTCTCTTATCCACGCTGACACGCCTTTGAATCGTCGAGAGTTCGTCCAACAGGTCTGCACGCGCTTTAACAGTTTGCGTAAGACGGTTGTGTGGTCGGATGGTGCAACATTCGATGGAGAAATCATCAAGAACAAGTACTTAGCGGCTTACATTGCCGGTCTGGCTTCTGCGGTTGTTCCTCAGCAGTCCATGACGCACTCTGAAGTGACCATCGTTGACAATGCCTCTCGTACGTACACCTTGTACAGCCGTGAAGAACTCGACGATATTGCCAAATATGGGTGCTTGGTCGTGGCTCAGGACACCAAGGGAAGCCCATGCTACGTACGTCACAACTTGACTACCGAGACCGATAAGGGCTTGCTCTACTACGAAGAATCTTGCATCCGCAACATCGACAGCATGTCCTACATGACGGACGATACGATCAGCCACTACATTGGTCGTGCGAACGTCACTCCGTCGGCCCTGCGCTCGATCTACCGAGATCTGAACTCGCTCTACACGCGTCTGACGAACAACAGCACTGATGACCTCATCGGACCGCAGTTGGTGCGCTTCAGTGACCTGACTGTCAAGCAAGACCCGACGCTCAAGAGCCGCGTGCTCGTGAACGTAAAATGGTACGTCCCGGCTCCGTTGAACAACATCCGTGTTTACGAGATGGCGTTCGTTGCGGATGTGGATGAAGTCAATGCAGAATCCTATGCTGCATACGAAGCAAGTATCGCACAACAATAAACCTCTAACATCATCTAAATACTATGGCTGATATTTTCGGAGCAGATAAAAAAGTTCACGGAGCTGATAAGATCGTCATGTCGTCCGGCGTGAAGGTCTCATTCGACGATGACGTGAAGCTGGCACAGAGCGTCGACCTTCAGTACCAAAGGCAAGTGCAGCCGGTGTATGAGTTGGGCAGTGAGGACATCTGGGTGTCTCTCACTCCTGCTTCCGGCACCTGTAACATGAGCCGTGTTGTTGGTGAGGACGATCCGTACGAATTCGTAAATGGAGACAAATGCGACGGCTACGACATCACTCTTGATGAGGGTGAGTCGACCTGTTCTAAGGAGCTTTCCACGGTTACAGCTACGGGATGTCATACTATAAGCTGTGGTCTTCAGGCGCAAGCCGGTCAGGGCTTCCTCACGGAGAACATGCAAGCCTTCGTTGGAATGATCAAGGACTAATAATTCTTGATAGTTCTTACTGGACATATCTGAAAGATTCATGTAAAGTCATGGCGGGCACACGCAATGTGTCCGCCATTTTCATTTCCCCATGAAAGCGTCTTTCACCACTAAGCAGAGAGGCAACACCGCGTACCAGAACTCATCCACACATGCAAAAGGCTCGCAAGCACTAGCCAGCATGCAAACAGGATGCCTTTACCCGGGGGTCGTAGAGAAGTGCGATATAACGACTGGGATGCTGGATGTCATTGTCTTGGGGCACCGTATTCCACAAGTTCGTTACTTAGCTGAAATTGTAGCTTCATTCGTAGGAGTGCAGACCGTAGCATTGCCACCGTCTGGGGCTAACGTGCTTGTCCTCTATTGGCCTGCAGGTAGTTATGCACTGAGCGCAGGTTCCAATATCACAGAAACGAAAGGCGGATGGAATCCTCCTGTGACAGGAGATACAGAGTTTGATGTCCTGGAGAAAGGAGAGGCTCTAGCTGTGGAAGGTGATGATGAACGCCAGACGGCTACTGGTTTCCAGCTTCCCTACGATATGCTTCCTGGAGAATGGAGCAAGGAGACAGGCATTGGCCCGGCGCTTCGCTTGCTCTACAACTTTGCCCAGATGACAGCAGGTGATCTCGCTAAGGTTGAGGTGCACCTTATCAATGACATGGTACGCATCATCGACAATGAGTTCAGACATCATCATGTTGCAGGAGATGACATCTATTGGTCCGATGGAGAGCATGCCAACAAGGAGGAGCATGTTACCTCCTATTGCTTCGAAGCAGAAGGGAAGCAGGACAAGAGCGAGACATTAGCCAATCAGGAGGGCACAGGGGTCTACAAGGGCCCGACGAAGGACGATGATCCAAACATGTTCAACGCCACAGGAAGGTGGCGTCTATCGACGTACAAGGGCTTTCTTGGGGACATGATCCACACCTGGGTCACAAGGCCCACAGAGGTGGCTTCTAACACCATGGACGAGGCGTTCCGTGGCAGCAACTTCCGCCAGTGGATCGGACAGGACGGCACCTTCTTCATCCAAGCAGGAATGGCAGTACAAATTGAGGTGAACCCGCACCAGGTAGTGCCCGCGATTATCAAGTCGCACATGGATCCTGAGTTCAATCCGAAGGACCAGCAACTGAAGCTTGAGAGTTCATTCCTGAAGATCTGGGGAGACGGGCCTAAATGGGACGACTTGAAGGTCTCCTGCTGGCAGATGCGCTCGTACCTGAAGTACATTCCATTGTGGCATTCTCTTTCCCGGTTCCGCCAGATGGAGCAGAATCAGTACTGTAAGATACCTACTGAAGCGGAAGCCCCGGAATCGAAACCAAATGCAGACGAGGAGGACAAGGAGAACGTCAACTCTGGAGCAGATCAGGAGATGGATCCTGCCGGGTATGCCAGCATCGCGATGGACAGGACCGGCAACTTATCACTTGTGTCCAACTCCGACACATCCATCATCCTCTCTAACGGCAGCGTCCAGATCGCAGCGCCCGGTAACGTCGAAATTAAGGCCGGAGGTACATTGAACCTGCAGGGTCAGAACGTTATTATTCACTCTGCTCTCGATATGGAGATCATGAGCTTCTTTGGCGGGATTTACCAGAAGGCGCGTACTTGCATCCACAACCTGTGCGAGAAGGGGAGAATATGGCTGAAATCCGACGCTAAGGAGGATGATACGGATCCTGGGGATTGCCCATTGGATGACGGTCCTGAGGAAGCGAAGATCAAGAAGAACGGTATTATACTGGACGCTCCGAAGACCAAGATACTGGCATTTGGGGCCAAAGGCGTTGACGTCGTATCGCGCGAGAAGGAAGGACATATCATCTTGCAGGCGAAAGGCGCTGAATCTGATGTGAAAGTTTCCACAACCCAGCATATCCTTATGCGGGCTATTAAGGATTTCAAGGTCAAATGCATGGGGGCAGGCTTCGGAGCTGTGCGCACGAAGTTCACCAGCATGATGACCAAGTTTGGCGACAATATACTATTCAAAGGAGGTTCTGTGGAATGTAAGGGCAGCATTAAGACTATGTCTGTCCAATCAGTAGGCGGCTACATCGGGCCTAGCAAGTACAATGGAGAGAAAGAAAATGTGCCTGAACCTGAACCAGAGGATGGAGAGACTGATAAGGTAGGAGATGAGGCAAAGGAGCTGGAGGATGAAGACCTGAAGTCAAAGTACGACGAAGAAGAATTCGAGGACAACGACTGGGAGCTACCTGAGTGGAAACTTAAAGGCGCTGACGAGGTGCTGAAGCCATTAGCGCTTAAGGCTTCATTAGCCGACGACTATGCTACCGGTGAGAGTGGAAGTTCCGAGATGACGGAGGTCTATGTCTACGAGACAATGCTTCTTGGCGCTGAACGTACCTCAACATCCAACCTACCATGGCCCGGTAAAGAGGCCAAGATGTTCTGCTATATGGGAGGGGAAGTAGAACTCACAGAAAAGTGGGATTCTCAATTCAGTTCCTCGAACATATTGACTAAGGACGACATGGTCCCCTATCCGTACACGTTTGCATTCTGCAAGCCTGAGGAACTCCGCAGTAAATTTCAATAAATAACCCATTACTATGCCTGAAGACGAAACAAAAGACATTATGGATACGCCTAATGTATCCGAAGCTGAGGAGAACAACCCTACTGCTTCTCCTGCTGCCGACGCGGTTGCCGCGTATTTAGCCCAGAAACGAGCTCAAGAAGAAGAAGAGGCCAAAAAGACAGCCGAGTCCTTGTTGAGCGGTAAACCCGAGGAGCCCAAAGAAGAGGAGAGCAACGCTCAGCCCAAGGAAGAACGTATCAACCTGCAGTACACATCGGGATTCGAGTATAACGAGATGGACATCATGGAGCAACAGTCCATCACGATCAACACGCAGGATATCCCGGTCACCCATGAAGATCAGGTAGCCTACCTGAAGAGCATGCTCAATGATACACCGTTCGAAATAGATATTAGCTTGTATGGCGGGCAGATGACGATTCATGCGCGTGCTGTATCTGTCTATGAACAGCAGGTGGCAGCAGTAGCAGCATTCAATGAGACTATAAACTCTGAAAACTCCGGGCTGGCAGCTATCCTAGCACCGACCTTTATGCAGAAGGTTCGTATTGCACTCCAGTTGCGTTCGTGCAATGGTTTCATAATCAGCGACATGGCATTCAAGCCTGAACCGAACAAGCTGAAGGAACATGTAAAGCTACTTACTGAGAAATCAGACGAAATCCTCGGAGGAACATCTGCTGCCCGGTGGAATGCTTACATTTACGCGCTTAATATCTTTGAGCACAAGCTGACGAAACTCAATGAAATGGCGCTTAACCGGGATTTTTTAAGTCCAGGCGATTAAGACCGTATCTTCTCGCGTATCGTCTGGGGTTGCTCAGAGAAGGGTACCCACAAGGGTTAGCGTCCCGTATCCGCGAACTGTATATGCGTGATATGGTACGTATGGAGCAGATTGTAGAGGCACGGATGGAACATGTACAAATTGCAGCAACATTATTAGGTCCGAATGTTGACCTCAAGAAGTTTAAATCCGTCAATGATACCTTCAACAATGATATTGACGCGACAGCCTCCTTGAGAGAATATGCTCTCTTCTATGCCAGAGAACAAGAAATTGTGCGGGAAAGTATAGCTGGGGCCATGATGAAAGCCTTTGAACGTATGAAAAAAGATGGTACAATAGACGCGTTCAAGAAAAGAGTGGCTGAAGCTCGCGCTCGCATTCACGCTAACGATCCTCAGCCCACTCGTAAAAAACGTACTAAGACCAATGCCTAGTATCACGCAAAGCATGCTGGATATCATTGCGAACCAATCGCAATACAACAGCAACCAGGTAAATGGAATGGCTAATGTCATTGCCAAGTACTTCGGTGTAGCGGGACTCAAAGACCTGCCTAAAGGCATGCAGGATGTGATTAAGCAAGGCATGTACGTCTTGTCCAACAACTACGGGGACAAGATGGGCATCTTGAACCAGGGCAATTTGTTTGCCAACATGCACCAAGCTATCCTGTCCGGAGGCCCGATGCGGAGTTCAGGACTGGGTGGAAACCTGATCAGTTCTGCTTCAGGCGCAGGCGCCAGGTCTGTACAGATGGCTGACATCATGACAAAAGTAGCAGGGGACTACTTTGCCACGAAGGATGGGGCAGAGCGTATCAGCAACACGCATGGTATGTCGTCCCAGCTATTTGAGGGATACGCCGCAGGCGTGATGAGGGAACGCGGTATTAATGACGACGACATCAAGACTGTCGTATCTAAAGGCCGAGGCGCTGAAAGTTTGAGAAAAACTTTGGCAGAAGCTAAGAAGAACGGTGTCGACACCAACAGCCAGCAGTACGAGACCATGGTCGACATCTACCGCGTTACCCGGGAACGCGAGAAGAAGATGAAGTCCATGTCACAGTACAAGGAACTTCAAGAGGAGGAGAAGAAGCTCAAGAAGTTCGAGAGCATGGATCAGAAGAAGATGACGTCTGAGGAGCGCGAGGAAGCCAGGAAAACGGCTAAACGCGTGCACGAGATCAGGTCATCTCTCGACAGGCAAGTGGACAAGGCCTTGGAGGGCACAGAACTTGAGGAAGAGACAATCGACGGCAAGAGGGTAGGAAAGAAGAAGATCTCATCGGCCGACCTCACAGCTGCCCGGCAGCAGCAGTGGAAAGGCGGCACGCAGGCGGAGATGATCACGAAGGATGCTGTGAAGGATGTCCATGAAGCCTTACGTGCCGGGTCGAAGAATATAGCGGAGTTGGAGAAGATGTTTGGCACGAGTGAATTCAGTGAATTGCAGAACATGGCCAAGCAATTAGGCATGGGCTCGCTCACGGATAAGCAGAATGTTGACAAGGTGACACGCAGCATCAAGCAGGCGCAGGTGCTCGCAGAGAAGACAGGAAGGTCGATCCAGTCGATCATGAACGAGCAAGGCTCGCTTGCTAGTGCTTACTCCAGGATATATGGAGGTGAATATCGTGTCGATAACAAGGCTGTAGCAAGAACGCAGCGCATATCAGAAGAGGCAGGAGCTGCATCAGCTGAAGCAGGTATAGGCGGCACTAAGGAAGAGGTTGCAGCGGGGCAAGTAGCGTCTGATGCCGCTGCCATGGAGGAGACGAAGAACATTTCCGCGTTGAAGTACACATTACACAGCGATAAAGCTGTATCTCTTTCAAAAGAAGCAAAAGAAAGTGGTGCTGATCTTGAGGCTCGTATCGACGAAGCTTTAAATAGTGGGGATTACGAGGCTATAGCTGCGTTAGATGCCGAGGCAGGACAATGGGTAAGTACCTACGGCGATATGAATGCTTATAAGCAGCTGAACGCTAATAAAGAGTTTGGCAGCGATATAGCAGGGAAATATCAAATGTCTCGTGTTTTGTCGAATGTTCAAGAGGACATGGGCAATCTCACGCAGGAGCAGATACAAGGTATGGCGCAGAATGGCACGGATATCACATCTGAGAAGACTCAGGGCCAGATTCTGTCTGCGTTAAAGAATGTTAGCAACAGTACGCTCAACCGCATCAATAAAGCTGCTGAGAAGTCTCCTGAAGCCATGGAGAAAGAAATCAATTCCATACTTGAGGAAGCTAAGGGGACGATGTCTGAGGAAGACTACGCCGAATTTGAAAAATCGGTGAGAGGTATTCAAGAAATGGGCGCTGGAGGACGTAAATATCTTACGTCGAAAGCGTATGATAAAGACAATGAAGGACGGGAAACTCTTGAGTCTAAGATGAAGAATGAGACAGCTATCAGCAAGAAGATCTTGGACGACACGTTGGCAGAAGGTGAAGAAGTACAGAAGACCGGCGTGCAGTCAGCTATCGCAGGGGCATTAGCCGGGGATAAGGCTATTACGAACAGGGACGCCGCCTTGCAGTACATGGTGGATAAAGGCTATGTCGGTGAAAATGGCTTTGTGGGGCAGAAGGAGATTGAGAAGATGAATAAAGAGGACTCCGGCATGTTCGCCCTGCAGCTCGACACGGAAACCGGAGCTATTAAGAACACGGACGCCCTCGATAAAGAGATCACACTCCCGGATGGATCGAAAGTGCCGCTATGGAAGGCTATGGGACTTGGAGAGACGAAGGAGGAGGCCCTTAAAAACGCGAAGGACACGAATAAGGTAGCTCAAGGCATGCAGGAGTTAAGCAAACAGGGAATATCGTCTGCAGGCCTTGGAAATGGTAATGTGGCGTTCTTTGACCAGAAGTCTATGGACGAGCGCACGGATATGATGGAAGAGCAGCGCCAGCTCCAGAAGGAATCTCGTAAGCGTATCAATGCTTATAACACGAATGGAGAGCGTATCTCAGATGCTGAGTTTGACGAGAACGGCAAGCTCAAATCCGCCACAGTAGATGGTAAGAAATACGAGGGTAGGGAATTGGAGAAGAAGTTGAAAGATGTGGCTTCTAAGGACACGAAGATTCAGAATGCGCTGGCCGGGTTGGATAATGAGTATGGTGAAGCCGCTAGAAAAACGCAGGCGCATGATCAGTTTGTGAACTCTTTAGTTGGCGGTGCCGGACTTACTGGAGATGAGGAGCTAACAGATGACGACTTCTCAGAAGATAAGTGGGACGATTTGTCTGAGGAAGAAAAAGCTTCGTATGGGGGACGCAGTAATTATAAGTACCAGCTCGCTATACGCCAGAAATTACAAGAGTCTTATAAGAACCTGAAAGGTGATGCTAAAAAGAAGTTCGATGAATATGCTGTGGATTATTTGAAGCGCACAACTGCCAGGAAGCCTGGGGAGTCGGACGAAGATTTTGAGGATCGTATTAAGGAGAAGGTTGATGACAAAGAACTCACTGCTCGTGAATACGCTAACATTATGTCCGAGCATCGTAAGGAGATCGGATCTCTTGAAGGAGGTAAAAAAGCAAGTGATGACTATGGTGTTGTTGCAAAAGCTGAACGGGGCGACTTTCTCAATGAAAAGGGACCACAGAAGTTTTGGGTCAATGGTCACAATCAGACGATAAACATGGACGATGTGCGCCGCGATCTTGGCATGGGAGGCGGTCCGGGAGGTCCTGGAGGTCCTGGAGGCGGCGTAGATATGTCGGGGCTGGAAAACTTATTACAGCCGTTAGCAGCCGTTATTAACTCACTTGGAGGGTGCGTCAACGGACAAGCTCTTCGGGTTACCGAAACATCAGCATAACAGAGCAGTATGGACCCATATACAGAGAGCCTACTTGCCAATAGTGGCAGTCCTGGAGGCGGAGGAGGCGGAGGAGGCGGTGGTGGTGGCGGAGGATCGATTATACCGACAAAAGCCTTCGCCGTACGAGTGGTCAAATCTCAGTCTCCTGCTGGCGCCATCAAGTTAGATGGTTTTGACGAACTATTCCAGGACCGTGATAATGAGATTGTTCTCCTGGACGGCATCTCTTACCAAGAAAATGACGTCACACTTCCTGTAGTAGCGCTGGATGACAAGCGCGTATTCTATTCATTCGGTAAGAACTTCGGGCAGTTTTCACTGAACGGCACCATCTATATCAACAAGTGTGAAGGAGGCATGAGTCAGAAAGTGAAGGAGCTGCAAGATAAGTTTGAGTCCCAACGCGTTTCTGCTAAACCTTCACCTTGCAACTTGTCTGCATTGCAACTCTCCGCTAAGGTTTACGTTGTAGGGCTTACCATTGGCCAAGCCAACCCGAATACGCAGACCGTATCATTTGAAGTTCAGTGCACCATAGCGCCAAAAGAAAATAAAGGTTAATATGCATAAGTCCATTATCCAGCTTCTGACAGGTCGTGCCTCCGAGTTCTCCATGTTCCCGGAGTTCAACACATTTTCTCAAGACCTGAAGGAAGATGACACCATACGGTCAGTACGTAAGATTCTCGGTACAGAAGATGAGTACTGGGCTTATTGTGTTTACCAAATCTGCCGGGCCAATCCTGATATATCGTACGGACCTATTAACGATGCCGATAATGTGATTCTCGACGGAAGGCGTATTGACCTCGTTTGTAACGAGAAGCTGGTATCAGATGAGTGTGGCGCTGCCTTGGTGAGACCTATTAGTGATGAGATCCAGACAACGACGCTGGATAGGCAAGCCGTGGCGAAATACGATCCACTCACACACACGATGCTTATAGCTTTTGCTGGTACTGTATGGGCAGCGTCGTGTCATTACGCAAAGGACAGGATTTTTGTTTCATGGCCTGAAGAATTAGGTATACGCGGAGCTTTGCTGGCGCCGGATGAGGTACAAACATTCATCTTGAACCTGCGTCTGTATTATCCTACCAAAGTTGTTGTAGAAGAGGCGAAATCAAGTGATCTCATCTACCAGATGCTGGAGACTTTTGAGCTGACGCATGCATTCTTCTTTGCCGATTCAAACGAAGAGGCGCTTGCTGTACTTGTACGAGCATTACAGCTTTACTCAGACAAACTAAATAGCTGATATGAGTGATCAGGCGATTAAGATCAAGTGTACTGCAAAAATTAAGGGGGAAGAACGCTATGTTACTACCCTGCATGCGAACATCGGCGTCGGAGGATTCTGGCCGATTGTAACTGTACAGACGCATCCTAAGAAAGATGCAGAAAATGAGGCAGTCAAGCTAAGCACATCTGAAGTAGCCCAAGAAATGGGTGAGATTCAGAATAAAATCTTTGAATCCCGTTCAAGCCCGGATTGTGAAATTAATGTCAACTTAGAAGGTGACGACGAGGCTGGATCATTTGAGTTTAAGGGGTTTCTTACTGGCGGATCTTATGAGTTCGCTGCCGGGAATGTAGGCAAGGAAGAGCAAGCTATACCTGAGTACGCACTCGTATCGACACTGACGTACAGCATCTACAAACAAGGCACTAAATTTAACGCGCCTGTTAAGCCTGATTTTGAGAGCTCATTTACTGAGTTCATCAAGCAATGCTGCGAAGAGCTTGAAAAGAACTGGAAGGAAGATCCCAAAGCACAGCAGGAGCTCAATAAGGCTGTAGCTCAAAAGCAGCATGAAATGAACCAAAAGGTGAAGCAGTATTGGGAGCAGCTTCTTCAAGAGTCAGACGGTGATGATAAATTTGGGTGGCAAGAGGCTTCTGAGGTATTGTCCAATAAGAAAAAAGGCGGAGACGTCAAACTGCGGCAACGCATCATGGACATCCTCCTAGGCGTAGATGGACCATTTGAGTCTACCATCATGCAGATTGCGGAAGAATTCCAGCTTGTCTATATCCCGCAATGGGACAAGATTGGGATGTTCAAAAACAAGTACAACCTAATGAAGGATCCCGAAGATCTTGAGGTAGATATTATACAGCTGCACTGTACAGGATCTAACGGTATGTCCTTGTTCCCGATCAAGTACGTCGCTGTGGTACCTCCGCAAGGCCAGCGGTATAACGACAAAAAGCAAGCGTCTAACTTCATTGCTTACCCGGAAGAAGGCATGAAAGAAGGAGGCTCCATGCTGCGGTCGCATGGCCCTTTGTGGATTGCTCCATTCACAGCAGTACAAAAGATGGCCAAAGATGGCAAGACTGCTCCGCGGCGAGAGAAAGAGTGCGATCCGAACAAAGCGAAGGAAGGTCCGCAAGAAGCCGCTGATGATGCAAAAAGTGCAAATGAGAAGATTTATGACATCTTCAAGAAATGGGCGCAAGCTGATTATGTCTTTCAAGCATTATCCGGATCGCAGGCTACGGTTTGTATACCATTAAACTTTAATATAGAACTTGGTAAAGGCTATGTGGTTAAGACCAAGAAGGACAGCACGGAACTGTTTACAGGCATGCTGACTAACATTCAGCACACGATCACGACGGGCAATGGTAAGAATCCTCAAGCAATGACACAGCTGACGTTCTCTAACGTGTGTTTCCCAGGATTTACACTGCCAGGTGCAGACTGATACATTTTTTGGATTTTTGACTGGTAATTCATCCCTATCTATGTAGAATAGCCACGTGACCCCGGAGTGCGAAGATGAAGAGTTTAAAGCTGTGCCTAATCAGCTAGGCGCTCCTCCGGACAAAGAATGCTGCGATACAGAGACCATTCGGCGGATACCGGATGAATTGAGGGAGCCGGAAGGTGAGCTCCCGACTACGGAACCGGAGCATGCAGCTCTTCCTGGACCCCTTGAGATATGGAGTCGGCGTGTCATTGCCAACTGCGAAGGAGAACAAGTACTTGGAGACTCAGTAGAATTAGATGCCGGGTATCGCAAGCGCAACTTATATTTCAGCTCGGTCTTGTCCATCACGCAGGATGTATTAACCTACATTGCGGAGAGCCAAGTAGAGCATACATTATCCAACCTTTATAATGATGGTGAGCTGACGGCCGAGAAACTGCGTTCTTTGACCGGTATGACTCTTGTACAGGCGCGAGAGCTTCTGGAGCTTGCAGATGCCGTCAGAGACGATTTAACAGCCATTGCTCAAGGACTAGCCGAAGCTCAGCTGTACTGCTACTGGCTAAATGCGGAACAGATCGTAGAATGTCCTGATCCGGCAATGGCGCATCCTGAGGATTCCCCGGATGCCGTATTTCGGGTCGTGATACCTGCGAAACGTTATGCATCCACCTTGTCCCAAGAAGACGCGGACAGGCAGGCTAGAGAAGCAGCTGAAGGCATGCTTAACTGCTTCTACATGAACGATCAGTTTGTAGCGCTTTGCGAAGAACGACCGGACCGTCCTGAGGAAGTGATGGATCCTGTCCCCAATGACGCCATCCCTGTATATCCGGGCAGGGCATTGCGCGTGGGGCGAGTAGAAGTACCGGCTAACAAGTTTAAGTCAGCATCTAGTAAGGAAGAGGCCAACAGGATGGCCCAGGACTGGGGATACGCCCAGTTGGTGTGTTGGTACCCCAATCTTGAAGTAACGGCTCAGTGTGACGATCCTAATGCTCGTAATATGCATGTGGACCCGCTCACGACATCTGCGGCAGATGCCGACATCGACAAACGCACCTATGGGCAGCGTGTCAGGGTGCCGTATGGGTATTTTACGTCGTACCTTTCCGTTGAATTGGCTACCCAGGAAGCAGAGCAGCTTGCGGAATCGCTTTTGCAGTGTTGCTACATCAATCGTCCGTTGCACCTAGAATGCAGCGCAGAGGAAGTTGTCATGAGTGATGGTACAAAGGCAATTATCCCTTATGCCCCGTATCCGATATCGCCAATGCCCGTCATTGACGTCCCTGCCGGACGCTATTACAGCTGCGTGTCTCAAGAAGAAGCAGATGAACTGGCGGCTTTGTCCGTAGAAGGACTGCTGGATTGCCGCTATTGCAGTTTACCTGTACCTCCAACCTGTGTACCGTATGATGTTATTGAGGCAACGAAGCTGCCGGAGGACGACCCGCGGCATATACCGCTTCCATTGGTAGATGGGAACATAGGCAATGACGAGCTCGGATATTATTCTGCAGCTTCATTCCCCATGAATGCCACACGCGGAGCCCAAGCAGCCGCAGTTTGCGATGCCAATGCACAAGCGGCCCAGCAGGTGGCAGATCTGATGGCCAAGCTTCCTATAACAGGAACATCAGAAGAAAACTACGAGTCCTGCACATATTACAACGATCGAGTATTTGTTGCCTGCGCTTCATACGACCCATTCACAGGAGAAGAGGTAGCGGCAGGCGAGCTTATTTCAGGGACAGATCCTGACGGCAACCCATATTGGTTCATCACTGCTTACCCGGTTGGTACATGTCTTTACAATGCGATGACCTCGCCTAAGCCGGGAAATTATATCGAAGCACCAGCCGGTATGTTCTCCGATCAAGGGGCGGACAAAAAGAATGAGTTAAATTCCAGGGCCATAGAGTGGGCTAGATCCTTGCTGCAATGCTGGTTTACGAACCCGACGACAAAAGCAGCTTGCTACGGGTTTGCTACCGAACATGGTTCGTTGTGCGCCTCTATGTGGACCATTAGTAAGCATGAAATCGTGGATAATCCACATGCTGAGTACGATCCTGTTGCACTTCTTACAGAGTGGTCAAATACCAAATCACGTCCGGTTACAATTCCGCAGGGGCAGATCTTGGTGAAAGGGGTTGAGTCGGAGCGTGAGGCCGCAGATACGATTGTCGGAGCGGCCATAGATCTGGCCAAATCAGAAGTGCTGTGCATGTTTGGCAACTACGGGGTATTTACAGATAGATGTAATAATACCAATACGTACGATGATGATATCGGCGGCGGAGGGTATATTTATGGCGAGCTGAATACAGTCAATCAGATTTATAAAACTGTCAATATAGGTCCGATGACCTTCATCGCAGAATCTGTCGAAGAGGCAACGCTTGCAGCCATTAACGCTGTGGATAATGCCTCATTCTGCTACACAGACGATTGGATCATCTACTACGAAGGCAGCGGCGGCGGAATGTCAGATGCTTCCAGCAGCAGCAGTGATGGCGGCGCGACACCGGTACCTCCTATATCATCTCCGTCCTTGCCATCAAGCTGCACGATTACATTCTCTGTCGAATGGAATTGCGGCGGAGAATGCCCCCATGGTAGCGGGCATGCTTGTTATCCGACACTCACCAACATTATCGTCCAAGAAACTGGGCAGTCTTTAACTGAAGCGGATGTGTTCATCGAAGGGCGCGGACCGTACTGCGAATGTGAAACTGCCCATATAACTGTATACTGGCCGGAAGGAAACGGCCAGGGCTCCTACGATGACGAATTGCCATGTCACAGCAGCTCATCTCCGGCATCTTCCGATGGTACCGAAGGGTGTTACTACAACTGTCCTAACTATGTAGACGCTCAACCTGCGAGCATCAATCTGGATAAAAGCATTATTGAATCAGCTCAATCCGACTTCATGCTTTGGGAGAATGATGCTGCTGCCAACTATGAACTTCTAAGCGCTGAGCTTGCAAACCTCGAACGCCAGATTAAAATCCTGGAGGCTCAATTATGACAGCTGATTGCGACGATCTTGAGTTTAAGCCAAACAACACCGCAGAGATACGCGCTGTTGACAACAAGGATTGTTGTGATACGGAAACGATCCGCAGGATACCTGACGAGCTGAGAGAACCTGAAGGGGAACTGCCGACAAAGAGTCTCGTCGAGACCCTGACGCCGGGACCGATCCTCATCTATAACCACGAGCAAACAGCCGTTTGTACTGAGCCCGGCATGTCAGGAAATGACGTAGTGGTCTCAGAACGTGAATTCTCCACGAAATTTTATCTCAGCTCTGTGTTATCTATTACGGAAAACGTTCTCCAGTACATTGCTCGATCCGGGAAAGAGGAAGTCATTGAGCAGATGATCCATGCGGGGACGGTGACGGACAAATTGTTGCGTACGATCACGGGTATGACCCTGGTACAAGCCAGGGACCTCATTGATGCAGCTATGGCCGTGCAGAATCAGCTCGATGAGTATGCACAAGAGGCGGCAGTGTCTAAACTGGTTTGTGAATACTGGAACTATGAGCAGGTGGCGACATGCGATGATAAAACAGCCGCCAAACCTGAACAGGATCCGAGAGCAGTTTACATGGCAGTCATTCCTGCTAAACGCTTCAGTTCCACAATCTCTCAGGAAGAAGCAGACCGTCTTGCCCAAGATGCGGCGAAGGCCATGCTTAATTGCTTCTATGTCAATGAGGATGTGTACGTTGACTGCGTAACGCGGCCGGACCGCCCCATGGACACCATGGAAGAAGTGGAAACCGACATAGCTCCCATTTATCCCGGTAGAGACAGGCGTGTAGGTAAAGTGAAAGTCCCTGCTAACACCTATCGCTCCTGGTTGAGTGTCGAGGACGCTAATCAGCGGGCAAGAGAGGCAGGTTATGCGCAGTTGGTGTGCTGGTACCCGAATCGCCCTGTCCACAGGGAATGTGAAGATCCGGAAGCACGCAGCTACGGAGTAAATCCTGCCTATACAGAGCAGGCGCATGCAGATCCTGATACGAAGAAGCCGGGACAGATTGTGGATATACCGTATGGCTACATCACGTCAGACATATCCGCTGAGCTTGCAACCCAGGAAGCCGAATTGTTGGCTGAGAGCCTATTGGAGTGTTGCTATATCAACGATGACCTTGTCATAGCATGTTCCCCTGAGGAAGTCACATTATGGGATGGAAGCACAACCACCATTTACCCGAAAAAGGACATGGGGCTATCGGAGGTCCATATTGAAGCTGGCAGATTCGTCAGCTGCAACTCGAAAGAGGAAGCCAACATGCTGGCTCAACAGTATGTGGAAGGGATGTTAGATTGCCGGTATTGTAACCTGCGTATCATGCCGGTCTGTGTGCCGGATTGGGTGACAGAAGCCATTCTGCTTCCTGAGAGTGACCCACGGCATATCAGTTTACCTCTGGCCCCTGTCATTACAAATGGGCAGTACACTTTACAACTGATCGACCTTCCTCCTGAGGCGACTGTAGGTGTGGAGGCCGATTCGTATTGCTCGAACGACGCACAGCAAGCTCAGGATGTGGCGAATGCAGCGGCGAATGCTAAGGCAGCAGGAGTATCTGCTGACTGTCTCTACGCAAATGACGCAGTCTTTGTCTGCTGTGCCGGTGTAGATCCATTCACCCATGCTGTCCTTGAAGCAGGCGTACTTCATATGCTGACCAATCCGGATACAGGCGAGCCCTACATCTTCTACACGATGTACTCACCCGGTTCCTGTCTGGCATTTGACTATTCTCGCCCCTCTTCTGCGTCAGAATATCTTACAGCTCCTGCCGGTATGTTCATGCTGCCTGGGGCAGACATGAAAGACGAGTGCAACAGGCGGGCAATAGAGTTTGCTATGAGCGCATTGACTTGTGTGTGGACAAACCCTGTCACCCAAGGTATATGCACGGCTGAGGACTATGCGAGGTCGCTTTGCGAGACAAGTTGGGTTATAGGCAAAGGACTTCCTGCCTGGAGTGGGCAACTTGTAGATTGGAGCAACACTTCGGCAAGACCTGTTCACATTGCTCGCGGCTACGTTATGTACGTAGGAACAGGAGGTGACGAGGAAACCGCATTTGAATATATCTGGGGTGCCATGCACACCTTTGGCGACTCCATGATCATGTGTATTTATACAAATGCAATTTATGTATACACGTGCGATGATCTTCCTGATGGGCCGACAGGGCAATACTTGATCGATCACGATGGAGGGCCGGAAGAAGATTTTGAGAAATGGACATGGCGCTACATTAACAATGGTTCTTTAGGTACCATAGGGCCAAATACTGTCTATGCAGAATCACCGTATGAAGCGAATGCTTTAGCAGCTGTATTGGCACAATCAATGGCAGCCTGTGACATCAATACAGTCACAGTCATGAAATTTCCTGAGATCGAGGTTGAGGTGCCACCTGTCCCGAAACCTTACGAAGAATCCTCGCCGGAATCGAGTGAAGAAGGTGGCGGCGGCGGACAATCTCAACCTAGCCCGACGCCTAGTCCGCAGAAACCTGAGCCGTCTAAGCCGGACAAATGCTGCTACACAGATTGTCCTCAATTCTCGCAGGCCAGCAATCCTATATCCCTCAATCTCACGGAGATTGATGAAATCATCACAAATGTGCATAATATCATACAGCGGCTCGATGACAAAGCCACGGCATTGAACACGCGAGCAGCAGAAGCTATCCAGAAAGCCAATGGTTGATTGCGATCCAGAAGAGTTTAAAAGCGAGCCCGGGAAGGTCATGGACATCTCCCAGGACACGGAATGTTGTGATACGAATACCCTGCGACTTATCCCGGATGAGCTGCGCGAGCCGCCTCCTGTACCTCCGCAACGTCCTGAGACAGAAGAAAAGTTGTTACCGCGCGGGCTTGTCGTAGGAAACAGCAGGAAAACAGCAGAATGTACGGAACCGGGGCAATACGGTGAAGTGCAGGTTGTATTTGCCGGTAAGATCACCCGTACGGTTTATTTCAGTTCCGTGTTGTCGATCAACGACGACGTACTCGACAAGATCGCCAGAGAAAAGCTGGAACCTGTTATCGAGGACCAGTGGAGTAATGGTGAGTTGACGGCAGAGGGACTTCATAAGCTGACCGGTATGACCATGGTCGAGGCAGAAGAGCTTATCGGCGAAATGCGTACCGCGCAGGAGCAGCTGGACAGCATTGCGGACAGCATGGTGATTGCACAGCTGGAATGCTATTACAAGAGCAAGGAAGTACACGTTACGTGCGAGGATCCGAATGTGCTTCGTCCGAACCAGAACCCTGAAGCCGTCTATGAGGTCACGATACCTGCCGGACAGTATACATCCGCATTCTCCCAGGAAGACGCCGACAACAAGGCGGAGAGCGCAGCGCAGGGCATGCTGGCGTGTATCTACGGCAACGAACACTTCACAGCCCGCTGCGAAGAGCGTCCTGATCGCCCGCTGGAGAACATGGATCCAGTTCCCAATGATCAAATACCTCTTTACCCGGGAAGGAGTTTACGCGTAGGTGTTGTCGAGGTGTATCCGAATCAATTCACGTCGCACGTGAGTCTGGAGGAGGCCAATAGAAAGGCACAGGACTGGGGGTACGCCCAATTAGTATGCTGGTACCCCAATATGGAGGTAATCGCCGACTGCGATGACCCGGATGCCCGTAATTCAGGTGTGGATCCTTTGAAAGAACCTGCCGCCTACGCAGATATAGAGAACAAGAAACCTGGGCAGCATGTACGCATACCTGCGGGCTTTACAACTTCCGATCTCAGCATGGAATATGCTACTCAGGAGGCGGAGATCTATGCAGAAGGACTTCTGCAGTGCTGCTTCATCAATGATGAGCTTATCTTTGAATGCCAGCCGGAAGAAGTCATATTAGCGGACGGTACGACAACTGTTATCCAGCCGCAACATGATGTTCAGAATTGGAGAATTGTTGTCCCACGTGGTAAGTTTACGAGCTGCACATCCAAGGAAGAGGCTATGGAGTTTGCGGAACAGTCCGCAGAGGGGTTATTGAATTGTAGCTACTGTAATCTTGAGGTCATGCCTACCTGTGTGCCTGATTGGATCATCCAAGGGGTGCGTGATGGTACCATACCTCTGCCCTTACCCCGTGACGTCATTTCTGATGGCGTTACAGCAGTACCTATATCTTCATTGCCTCCGGAAGCAACGATGGGCGCAGCGGCAAATACAGTCTGCGGACCTGATGCTCAATTAGCCCAGAGACTGGCAGAAGCGGTCGCAGTTGTACCGCTATCAGGTGAAGGAGGATGGTGCACATGCTACAGCTACGAGGTGCTGATAGGATGCCAATTTGAAGATCCATACGGGGGAACCTCAGGATGGACAGGGACCCCGCTCATGGGAATTAACCCTGACGGTCAGCCTTACTGCTACTACTCCATGTTGCCGCCGGGGGCATGTATATCAAAGACCCAATCCTACCCTTTACCCGGGCAGTACATTCATTTCGGCGCAGGTGTTATGTCTGGCAACTGCGGGGCGGCGTTGGATGAGATGGGGAAAGACGGTAATCGGATGGATACCCCTGATTCGCTGACGGCGCAAGTGCTCAGTCTGGGTATGGCGATGCTGCGCTGCATGTACGAGAACCCGCCGACGGTCGGGTACTGTGAGGCCAGCAAAGAGTTGATAGAGCACGGGTATCATGATTTATGCGCCACACAATGGGTCTACGGGCGAGGGCTGTATGCGGGCGATCAGTTGACAGAGTGGTCTAACCATAAAGGCAACTACATTCTACTACCACGAGGCGTTATCGTAGAATCAGTAGATGATCCAGAACGTACGATGCGCGCAGAAGACAGCATCTATTCCAAGGTACAGGAACTTTTGGATTCGCTTATTATATGTGCTTATTACAATCAGTTACAAGCCTGCGTATGCATACCTCCGCAAGACGAAGTTTGGACAGAAGGTGAAGGTACGTGTATTGAATGTACAATGACGACAGAATGGCGCCAGGCGAACCAAGGTGTTATTCCTGCTAAGTTCATTGTAGCCAATTCTCCCTGGGAAGCCAACGCTTTAGCCAACGACCTTGCATGCCAAATTGCTGCGTGTGACCGCGACACGAAAGTAGAGTGTAACATTGTTTACCCATGTGGACCTGTTCCTCCATCGGCACCACCATCGTCTTCAGATGAAGAAGGAGGCGACGGCGATGGATCTTCGCCCGATGCATCGTCACCTGATGGATCATCAGATGGTGGAGAATCCAGCCCTGAGGAATCTTCGCCGGAAGAATCTTCACCAGAAGAATCAAGTCCGGAAGAATCATCGCCGGAAGAGTCATCTCCAGAACCTGAAGGAACATCCACACCAGGGCCTGCATCTCCGTACTCTCCTTACTCGCCCTATTCTCCCTATTCCCCATACTCACCGTACTCTCCATATTCGCCCTACAGTCCAGGATCCTATCCAGGGTCATCAGGATGTGACTTTGATACATGTCCCATGTACAGCGACGGAAGTTGTCGGAGGGGTGCACGGTCTATAGCATTTCTGCCTGGAGGAGAGCAGTTGGCTATCCGCCTTCAACAGGAAAAACAATTTCTGCAAGAAGCATGCGACAGCATCCGCAAGAAGATTGCAGAGGCTAAAGAACGCATTGCCGAACTCACAGCCATTGTAAAAGCAAAGAAATCAACATCATGATGACAAAAACAAAGATTCTCGCGTTGATACCTTCGAAGCCGGAGCATAACAACCGGCGCAAAGCGCAACGTGAATCATGGGCAGGGCGTATCAGCGCCCCGGATGTGCAGACATTCTTTATCACTATTGCAGCCCGGGCGCATAAAGACGATCTGGATGATACCTTGTGCGTTACACCTCATGTATTCGACGGAACGAATGTTACAACCAAATTACTGCACACGATAGAGTACATTCGAGAAGTGACGAGCGAGTGGGTATTACTATGTGATAATTTAGCATGGTTCTGGATCAGTCGATTCCTGCCGGATCTCAAGCATGCATCACTTCAATGCGTCGGCTATGAAGGAGATGACGGATCCTTTTATTTTGTACGGCGTTCTGTACTGGAGACATTTAAGCAGGAGGATATAGGAAGGAACATCATTGATGTTGTGAAAGAAGAGGGTATCCCTATAAAGATGCTAAAAGACATCACACATCCGATCAAGTACCCGAAGAACTTCAATGGTCTGAAAGCCGTCCTAGGACAGCGCCCCGACAAGATTGTACGCATCAACTCCCGTAAGAACGCGCCGCACATAGCCATCATGACAATAGCGCTAGGGAAGTATGACCGCTTCTTTGGCGGGTGGTATGAATCTACCCAGGAGTACTTCCTCCCATCCTGTACCCGGCATTACTATGTATTCACCGATAGCGAAAACTTGCCTTATATAGATTGTGACTATTGTACAGTCATCCCGCAAGAAAATTTAGGATGGCCGGGTAATACGCGGGACAGGTTTGATTTACATCTGAAGATTCGTGAAGAGATTGAGGAAAACTATGATTTCGTGTATTTCACGCAGGTGACGGCCAGACTCACTACGGAATTAAAGCAACATGAGGCGATACCTACGGGAGACAATGATTGGATGTGGGTGACAAGGAATGTTGACCTTCCTGATAAGTTGACTTATGATCCAAATCCTCGCTCATCTGCCTACATCCCAAAAGAGATGGGCCGGATCTATGTGCAAGGCGGTGCTTATGGAGGACGTCCGAGAGAGTTCTTCCAGATGTGTGAAGCCTGTGTAATGGGGCTGGAGCATAACCGTAAAAACGGCATAGGAGAGTTCCTGAATGACGAGTCCCACATGAACCATTACTTCCTGACAAAAAGCCCACTGGAAGGATGGCTCCGATTTTGGTGGCCCCCAAGCGAAAAGCAGGCAGATCGTTGTAAAATCTTCACATTGAACAAGACTAGATACGGAGGATTTATGGCATTAAAGAATCTTCGGTAAATTTGTTCTTGCATTACGTACGAATTGTACTATATTACGGACATGGCAACCATGTTACTCCTACTGTTGTGGTGTGGTGTTGTGCTGGGAACAGCTTACCTTTTACTGGCACATTTTCACTCTACGATTACAATCCACATTCTGTACTTTCTCCACCGTTTAGGCTGGGACAATTCAGAAGAGCGCCAAGCCATCTGGAACCTGTGCCCGGAGTTTGAAGCAGGATCGTTTACCGATGATGAGGGAAAAGAACATATTATCGATTGGAAAGACTGGTACGTCATGGCATTTGACAAATCCTGGCTCCAGAAGATGATAGCTGACCTCATTACCTGTCCTATCTGTATATCGTTTCACATTGCTTTCTGGCTCTCTGCCGCCGGAATCACTGTGCTGTACTTCGTAGCACCAATAACCGCCTGGGTATTTGCAGCAATACCCTTTTTTGCATTATCCGCTCCAATAGCAGCTCTCACTATTTACAGCTATGTCCGCTCCAAAGGAATATAAACCCGTACCCTTAACCAAAGGGCCTCAGATCGATTATTCGAAATTGATGCGCACCCATGTTTCTCCCAAAGAGTTCAGGGCGCAGCATAGTCCGGAGAATGTCACACTGGAAAGTCTTGGCATCAAAGGCAAAACCGAGATTGAATATCGTAAGGACAAAGATGGCAACCCCATTCTTGATGTCAATGGCAACCCTATTGTAATCAAGCGATTTACGCCGACAGAAGTGCCTGCCTATTTCACCCATGCCATTATGGTGTTGAATGGGCACGAGCCATGTTACTTTGAAGGATGCGAACAAATTGTCTCCACCTATAAGAGAGAACTAGACGTTTTGCAGAACAGGCCTGGAGGATGCAGGGATTGCGATAGATCGCGCTTGCAGCGTAAGTTTGCAGCCATGTTCCGCAATGCCCTTCCCCCGGCAGAAGCGAATAAAATTGCTCCTCCGACGATTCCTCCGCATACGGTTATGAACATGTCGACCAAGCAGACAATTCAGGTGCAGAGAAAGGCTGTACCTTATGCAACTATACGCCGTGAGGTGCCGCCGGAACTCAAAAAAGCCTTTACGGAAAGACCAATGGAGCGTAAACTTATTGTCAACAACCAAGAGATACCGCTCAACAATGTCAAGCCTCTCCCACCAACCAATTCCGGGACTGCCGCAGTACCTTGAGGAACAAGCTCTGAATGAGATTTCCAGAGAGGGGTCCTGCTGTGGAAAGAGGCAAAGGATTATCCGTAAGTACATGGAAATCAACAGGCAGAAACATGCTCAACAAAAATATGTCAAACGAATTGTCCCCCATAGAGGAGAACTTAAACCCTTCGTCCCCCCAAGACGAAGAGGAGGAGCCTCTCCTGACAGTGACTGACGTCATGGGATGGGAAAAGCCGGAAGAGCTTGAAGCCATTCCGGCGGAGAAAGAAGTTGACGACGCCATTCACGATAATCCGTATGACCATTGGGTGGCTGACAAGTCCACAGACAACTTATTCGCGGTTACTAAAAGCCTGCAGCCCACCATAGATTCTGTTCTTGCATCCATGGGAGCAGCAGGTAATCCCCAGATAGCGGCTAAAGCACGTGTTATCGCAGGAAAGGCTGTACAATCCTATAAGCCTGAATCCGGGGCATCTTTGCGCACCTGGGTCACCCAACAACTTCGCCAACTTACCCGAGACATCAGGAAGAGCAACAATATCACAGGCGTAGGAGACAGGGTGCAGTTGGATGCTTATGCGATCCATAAGGCAGAGACCGAGCTTGAGGATGAGATGGGGCAGGAGCCTACCGTACAGGAGATTGCCGACAGAGCCCACATGTCTGTAAAGCGGATTGAAGCTGTACGTAAGCAGATGCGCCCGGTATCGACGGAGGAAGCTTACACGGAAGGAGTTAATACGGGTATTCAGGGGCAGGACACTGACTTTTCACAGGACGCCATGGACTATGTATACAATGATTCTGATCGTATTGATCGTAAGTTGTTGGAGTATACTGTAGGATATGGCGGCCACGAGCAACTGGATAATGTAGCTATTAAGCAGAAACTAGGGCTTAACGATGTGCAGCTTACTCGTAGGAAACAGAGAATTTCTCTGCGAATGAAAAAAATCATGGAAGATCTTGAGGAGGTGCAAAAATGAGCATACCTGTATTAGGCGACAATAATAAGCAGAAGGAAGAGAAGAAACGCATTGAGCGTATTGCTCAAGGCGAAGTGGCAGGCATGAAATCCTCAAGATACACTCAAGAGGATGAATCTCAGCTACAAGGCGATGTCAGCAAAATGCAGGGCAAAGCTAAGAAAAAAGATGGCGGAGACAAATGGGTGTCCGGACTTATTTATTCTTTAGCCAGCCTGAGAGATGCTAAGTATTCTGCCGCCAACAGGAAATACATGAGAGCAATGGCGCTGAATGCACGCATGCGTATTGCCTACATGCGCACATTAGCATTTGACACAATAGAAGCGATGGAGAAGTAGTTGTGTTTCGGCTGGATATTTCCAGTCAATCAGCTATAATAAGCCACGTGAAGGATATTCGTATCAAGTTTGAAGGTAGCGATGGCACTCAACTCGTCCTGGACAAAACGGTCGAGGGAAAATCACTGCTGGAACAGAAATACTTGATGAATACCGCTACCACGCAAGGGACGGATAAAATTTATCCGAACCGGGGCACCAAGCTTCTGCAGCAAGCCATAGGAGGTACGATTGTCGACTGGAATGCAGCAATGCATACAGGAAACTTTGCTGCCATAGATACAAGCTATTTCTGCACCTACGAAGAACATCCTGCCATCTACAATTCGGACATTTATGTCAGCAATTACCAGCTTGTCCCGGCTATTTACGACAACACGACAAGGACCTTATCCTTCAGGGCCAGTTTCACCTTCAACGACGGAACATCAACCAGTAACAACTTCTCCATATCCAATCGCCAGTAACCCATGGATTTCATCAACACATACATGCCCGCAGCTGCTGAGCTGACTCAAGAAGAGCTCTACGACACACGTGAGCGCCTGGAAGCTTATTGCTTGTCCGTGGCCCCGGATGTGGAGACAAACCCCAACACAGTCGTGGGTGATCTTATTGTTACCCCTCAAGCCTATGTGCTCGCAGCAATGGAGAGAGGGCTGGACAGATTCATGGGCGATCTCGATCTGGCAAATGTGGCTGCCGGGAATGTCTGTAACTGTGACTTCGTAGCAAAGTGGCTCAACAACTTCTCAGTAGACTCATCTTCCAGGCTTCGCCCATCCGGTGTATTACGCCTGACATTTGATGCCAGTAAGGATTACGTATTGGATCGCGGTCTACGGTTTACCACCGGTGAATTAGTGTTCTCCATGTACTTACCTTACAAGGGCGAGCATTACATCAGGCGCCCCAATGACGTTAATCGGCAGAACGAGAACGGAACTGTACTGAAAGACACCGGATCTGACACTTACTTTGCAGACATCGTCGTTGTAGGTGAAAATGACATGGGGGAGAGCGAAATTTCTGCCGGAACAGCTTTTAACCTCAGCGTAGAGATTCCTGAGCTCGTATCTTGCGCAGCCCTCATTGACTTTGACAACGGTACAGAAACTATCTCTATCCCGGATTTGGCGAGACGTGCACAGACAACCCTGCATTCTGCATCACTGAACACACGTAACGGCGCTATTCAATACGTCCACAGCGTATGTCCATTTGTTGATGGTGTCTACGCCACACATAATGGCGACCGTGAAATGTTGCGTGACTTCGACAACCCATTGAGTGTGGCTATGGGATGCTTGGATCTCTATGTGCGATCTAAGGGCTACAACTTCACAGAAACGCAGCAACTGAAGCTTTATCTGAATGGAGAGGAGACCGCATTTGAAGGCGAGTTCCCATACGTCGGACAACCCTATCACATTGAATCAGTAACGAACAACAATGTAGACGTACCGAATCTTGAATACGTCATCACCTCCACTTTTGATCCTTTGCCGGGAACCTACGGACAATACCCAGGAGCAATCGCCGCTTACACGTCCAAGGAAAAGATGTCCATCTCCATCCCGGATTCACTGGATGAAAACGGGGATTCTTTGTTTGAGCCCATGATTGACAACACAGGACGCAGGTATGCTTACTTCACCGTGACATACCAGACGGATCCGATGTTGCAAGTCATTGCACAGACTGTTGAGAATGAGGATTACATGCCCGTCAACACAAGTGTGCTTGTACGTGGGTTCATTCCTGTCATCATCGACAAGTACGAGGTGCAGTACGTACGGGAACCCGGTGTCGTGCCGGATCTGGAATCCGCCCGTACACTGATTAAGGAATACATGGGCAATCTTGGAGCGCCTAGTGTTTACTCTGAAGCGGAAATTGCCCACATCATGCGAGACTGCGGTGTGAAGTACACTAAGGGGATCGATGTTAAGGCACGCGTACAATGGACGGTTGGTCAAAAGTGCGCGGATCGTACAGGCAAGATTGTTGACGTGATGGAAGGTCCTATTATTACTTCATCTGATGGGCTGAGGATCAACTATCCGAGTGCTGAGGCAAGTCTTGTCCAGGGCGACATGTACGTATGTTCCGTGCGCAACATCCGCTACTGGTTCATGGAAGGTTCCTTAACATTCAAAGAAATCCGCGACATCTAATGTGGAACGCCATACAAGAAAAGAGCGAGATGCTCTCAAGGCTGGGGGACTTTTGGTATAAAGTCCTCTCAGAGAAAGAAGTTCCTCTTGTCCACAAACTTTGTCACCTTCCTTTACAGAGCAGGATACGTCAACAACTCTCCATGATCGAGGATGCCGTGCTCGCCGGAGGGTATTATGAGGACAACTTTATTGTATTGAGGTTCAAGGACGAAGATGTCATATGGAACGGACAGAAACGCGCACTTCAAGTACAGCACGGCGTAGGTGAACTCGCATCCGGTGAGACAACAAACTCTCGCAGCCTGGAGCTCACACTGCCTGATTATATATTTTTGCGGCAGGAATCGAGCGATGGGAACATAGGCGTTGCTTATAAGCCTGTAGCCATTGCTGACAACGGCGACGACAACACCATCGAGATTTCACAGCAACAAATACCTGACTTTGATCTGGTCGTCGATCCCAACATCAAGGTAACGAGCATCCAGCTCAAGAACGGCAGAATCCTATACGAGCACATCGACTTCGCCAGTCAATTCGGCAAACTCTCCTTTAACATCAACCCCATCAATCTCTTCCCGGAGATGAAGGTGTTTGTGAAGTCGGCCATCCGCAGGTACAGGAACCTGTACTGCTTCCCACTTGGTGTGGATGTCTATGGTCCGGTCGATTATATCCTCAGGTACGAGAGATCATCCCAATCACTAAAAATGCTCTACCTGGCATCAGCTCAAGCCGCAGGCTTACCTGTCATCCGGAAAACATGTAAGGTCTTGTCTGTTTCACCTATGCTGGAAGGTGTGATCTATTCTACGACAGATGGATTCTACGCCGCTCCATTTCCTCATACGCATGTTCCAATCAACACCTATTTAGAAGAAGGAACCATTATAGGCAGCGATGAGCTCTATCAGTTGATTCTTCCGTCCACCCCATTGCCTGTTAATCTGGAAGGAATCTCATTAGATTATGCTCTCCCGGTACAAGGGCTGACGGCTCCCAATTCCACCATACAGATTATGGATGGTGACAAGTTCCGTCCTGCATTTACCGGGGACTCAGACAAATTGGAGCAATATCATAACTGGCTGAAGCAGTATGACGGTAAGTACGATTACGCAGGAGCAATGCCTGCCGCGATGAATGGCATTGCCTTCGTTCGCGAGATTCTCTGTAAGAACCGTTGTGTCATTGCAAGAATTAATGGGCACCAGATGCCTAGTGACATGTACTTACGACTTATTGCCTTTTTACGCAGGGAATTACCGCTAGGGTCTGTATTGACCACAGCCCCGCTACGTGTTACAATTTCCGAGAAGGACCCGGTTCATGTATAAGCTCATCAGATCTAGCCTAAAGCCGACTGCTGCCCCTCGCGCTGCTTGTGGTAGAAATTGGACTTTAGCTATTAAGGTAGAAGTAGATGAGGAAGGCGCCGATCCGAACATCCTGATTTTCCAAAGGAATGTGTACCACGACGAAGCCGGAGACCCGTTTGTGGATGTGGCCGATGTGCATGATCTGAATTTCCTTCCTGTCGGAAGATGTGAAGACATGGAAGAAGAGCACCCAGCAGAGGACCACATTCCGTACTATCGTTCCGACCACGTCACACTTGATTGCTTTACAGCCGACGAGGCTGAAGAAATCTGGAAGAAGATTACCGGGAGAGTGACGAAACTGGTGAAAGAGTATCATGCCGCGAGAGACCTGGAAGAAAAGGAGGTATTCAATGCATAACCACGCCATATTCGCCATCCCAGGACTCATGCCGCCGAAAGCCGCTGCATGGAGGCGGAGACTTATCGCCCCAGAGGACGGCAGCCTGCGGTTGCTACTACATTGCGGCGCCAAGGAGGACGAAGTACACTACACCCTCGACATACCCGGCTGGAGGCGAGGAGTCATCAAGGACCCCACCTATGAGTTTGTCAATAAGGACATAGAAGACTTCTGGACATCCAGGCCAACCGACGAGATGAAGGAGAACTGGCCGAACTTCATGAAGAAGGACACCAAGCTTCCCAAGCATATCCTCATCCCGCGCGTTATGATCCATGGCTGTGCGATCCTTATCACGGAACTCTGCGACGAGAATGAGGAGGAAGATACTGAGGAAACAGAACCGCCGGAGATCCAGCCTCCCGTATTCCCAGGGCCTACCATCGGCGATGAGCCGGAGCCCGATCCGGAGCCTATTGAGCCAAAGACTGTTTACTTCTACCTCGATTGTCCTGCCCGTACGTTGCCTGTAGGCGACACCAAGGTGCAGGTAACCATTAACGGGCATCTGCGCCAATATATCGTGCAGCGTCCTGACTTCAACATCCATCACCGCCGTGGCATTACATCCAGATACAAACGTTTCAAAGAACCCCAACAATAATAACCTATGCAGAAGCTCAATACAAAAGCGCTCTACGATCTGTGCGACCAGTTTGACGACGGATGCGCCATGCTCAAGAAGCAGGCATTCGTCCCGGGAGCTGGGGCTCCGCCTCCGCAGGCTCCTCCTGTGGATCCGCAGACAGGTATGCCGATTGATCCCAATACAGGGATGCCAATCGATCCTAACACAGGAATGCCAATCGATCCTAACACAGGACAGCCGATGCCTCCTCAAGGGGGTCCGGGTGGTCCTCCTCCGGGTCCTGGCGGTCCTCCTCCTATGGATCCTAACGCTATGCCTCCTGGCGGTCCTGGTGGGCCACCTCCTGGTGATCCTAATGCTATGCCTCCCGATGGCGGCGCTCCGCCTCCTCAAGATGGCGGCGGCGTACCTCCCGAAGTGGAGGGAGCTCTGACCGATATGGCAGGCGGTCTCGACCAGCTGGCTCAAGCTTCCGAAGCCCAGCAGCAACAGACTGATCAGCTCTCCAAGCGTATGATGGACATCGAGCAGCGCCTCGATGACAAAGAGAAGGAGGACAAGATGAAAGAGTCTGCCCCCTTTGAAGGAAGCACCAAAAATCAAAAAGACGTCACACTGCAAGACATTGCGCAAGGCGTCTAATCTATGACCCAGACTAATGGCAACCACTGATAGCTCGTTTCCCGTCGTATTAAGTCGTGACCTGCCGCCTTACACCGGCACGCTAGGCGACGGGGACAGCATATTAGTGATCATTAAGAATACGACGTTGTATAGAGCCAGCGCTTCTAAGCTGACAGAGAACAACGTCTTCTGGGAACACAACGCCCCCAGCACATCCAGCTCATCCGGCAGACCGGGAAGTATAGCCTGGGACACCACAGGCATCTACACTTATGTTGACGGTGCTTGGGGCAAAACGCCACGCTATCTGGGACACTGGGAGGATCTCACCGAGACCTCCCGGTTCCTGCGCGTGGATGCGGATCAGAGTTTATCTTCCTCTGAGAAGCAACATGGTATCAAAAATCTTGGCATTGATACCTCGACCGAGACGAATGCTGGCGTTGTCAAGAAGGTCGACATCATCACGCCGACGTTAGATCAGTCTGACGTTGTGCCGTCCGTCAAGGCGATGATCCAATACGTAGCGGAACACGCGTCAGTTGTGTATAACGCTACGACATCTACTGCCGGTATCGTGATGCTGTCCAACACTGTGGATCAGAGCATCAACAAGGTGCCTACCTGTAAAGCTGTCTATGACTTCTTTAACAAGGAAGGTGGAGGTATAGGCACTAAGGCGACATTTTCATCGTATGGTATTGTTAAGCTTGCTGCTACCATATCTGAAAATGACGTCAACGTGCCGACATCAGATACCGTCTATACCTACATTAGCACACAGTCATCTGCCGCCAATACGTCGCGTTATGGTACGGTAAAGATGGCCTCATCCATCTCCCCGGATGACAGCGGCGTACCGACAGCTGCCATGGTGGCCAACTATATGGCTTCCAGAGGATCTGATGCGGCTACAACAACAAAGGCAGGCGCCGTACGGTTGGCAGAATCTATCTCGTCAGGAGAAACCGGGGTAACTACGGGTAATCTTGTCTATAATTACATTCAGGATAAGCTCAAGGACGCCAGTACGACGCAGAAGGGGCTTATCCAGTTGGCTTCAAGTATAGACGACGACGATTCCTCTAAAGCTGTTACAGCGGCGCAGGTGAAGAACTATGTCAACAGCTTGCTGGGAGGCGGAGGAGGAACAGGAAGCGGTAGCGGGAGTGGCAGCGGTACAGGTGTCGGAGGCGATCGCATTGCGAGCTATCGAGGACATGTTAGCATCAAAGGTCCGAATGACGAGCAGATTCTTGTCTACGATGCAACAACGCATACACTCACTGTGGGAGCAGGCATCAAGATCAAGAGCGTCAATACACAGAAGCCTGAAGTTGTTGTCAACAATATCTCGTCCGTCTCTTAAACGGTCAATGCCTCCAGGGCTATATTGCTTCTTTTAAGCGCACGTGCAAGGGCAAGGTCTATCGTGGTCTCATCTGCAAGATCCATATTTATCAAACATGCTTCAAATGTTTCACGATTTAAGCATGCGCCTTTTGCAAGATTAAAATAGAGCAGCTCGGTCACATTATCATACTCTCTGTAGCCGATGCACTTGTGTACATCATGCAGCAACACGCTCCATATATCCAATGGATCCGGCTCTGCCAAATCTTTGCAGATATAGATATACTTGAAGTTCATACGGGCGGCATTTCTTAATGCCGCGTAGAAGCTCTTAGGAGCGACGTCGACATCTTCCACCACCGGTATCGCCCAGGCATTGTCGATCTTGGAAGCAGTCTTGTTTTTGGAAGCATAGGCGAATCTCCACGTATGGTGTGTATTTTCCATCTTCTTGCACCACGTAGACTCAGCATTAAACCAACGCAATTTCCTGCGGAAAGAAGTAAGTACGAGGTAGAGCACCTCGTAGGTAGGCGAAAACACCTTGATGTCGTGGTCTTTCAGCAAGACGTCCTCCAGCTCGGAGTCATTACCATTACTGGCATCATCAGCTACATTATGCCCGTACAGCACTACAGGCGTATCCATGTGCTTCTCTTTGTATGAGCAAGCTAATGCCACAGATGAAGCAATCTCGGACGATACCTTCTTTTTCCATTCAAACCCCTCAAATGTCGAACTGGGATAAATCTGACGGGAGGCTTTCAATACACTCTCATTCTTTGTGACGCCATCCGGTAGATAGGAAGCTTTGTCGTAGTAGATGATATTGGTGATATTGGCATTAGCCCCTGTGTGACTCAAGTAACGGCAAGCGTTCGTATGAATGACTGCATCATCCGCCACAGCAAATGTCTTCAAGTCCGTAATGCCTGTACAATCATCACCTACCACAATAATACGCCTCGTTGTCCCGGGAAGTGTACAAGAGATGGCATTGATGCTCTTACGTTTCGGCGTAACTGTAACAGCTGTTTCCGTCGAGGTAGAAGCAGTTGCTGAAGCTGTACGTAGTAATGGGTTGTTGTACTTCGGGTAGATAGCCGGTACGAAATTGGTAATAGGAGCTTCTGTTTCTGTTCCCGCCAGAATAGCTGTATTGGTTACATAGATGCCGGACATGCGCCAGACAGGCACCATTGTACAGTAGATGAACTTACGGCCAAGGATATTCGGCGAGTTCTTCCAGAAGAAGTCGAACATCTTGTCACCCAGCACACGATAGCGCAGATCTAAATCGTTACGAATTTGCCTATTGGCGACCGCCGCTGCCCGCGTACTCTTACAGGCGGCGAAATAGGGATTATAATTAGGTCCCAGGATCACGTCCTCCCTTGCTACCCGGGCATAGTCGATCATATCGTCGGTGAGTGTACGGTCCGCATCCAGGAAGATGTTGTAGTTGTCCGTATGTTCCATGATCTGCCACAGGTAGTATTTAGCCAGGAATGAATACACCTGCACGGCCACATGGTCCAGATTGAAATCCCAGAAGAGGTAGAAGCCAAATGTATCGCCAAGCTCCTTCCAGCTCCAGCGTTTATACTTCAGGCCACGGGCTCTTGTTTTCTCCTCAGTCCGCTGCATGTTCTTTGGCGGAGCATTGAGCCCAAGCCAAATCTGGTTAACGACCCATTCCACGGAATGTAGTAAGTATCTCTAGACAAGTTTCCGGAGCTACGCCGAGTTTCCTGAGCTGACGTACGAGTTGATCCAAGCTGGCATGGACGTAGCGGTTGTAATAAGGATCCTTCGCCACCTCATTGATGTCCGCAATCCCCTCGGCCTTGGTCTCCTCAGCATTCTCCTCCTCATAATCATCATCCGGGTCCTCCGCCTCGGAGTCGATGATATTGTTAAGTTCCTCCACCACGGACTCTGACAAATCGGCTTGAACTTCCGGCACCGTCTGCCCTTTAAGAATGGCTATCTCATAGAGCGCCCACAGCAGCTCACACGTATTCAACTCCTCATCCTCCCGGTCGTCCTCGTCCCCAATTTGGCCCTCAGCAAAGGCCAGAGCGACCGATTTGAACACGGGGAAGGAAATTAATGGCAGATCGGTCGTTAGGACAGTTATAGCGGCGTTGATGCGGTTTTCCACTTCCTCTGGAATACGAGTACCGAAGTCATCTTCTATATTCTTGAAGATGACTTCTGTGTTCTCTTCTTCCAATATCTCATCTGCTTCATACTTGGAAAGCAGGATACACATTAAAGTGAAGGCATACGTATCTGGAGACTTCAGCAGGTCTCGCGTCGTTTCAAGGCTGTAAGGGTAAGGGCGTGACATTGTATTGTAAAATTATTTCCAATCGTCAGGAACATCCGGCACCTGGGTTCCTCGAAAGCAATGCTCGTGCGGAATGTCAGGGTACATTTCCCAAAGCCGCGGGGCTACGGTGAGCGCTGAGCAGCCGTCGAACATCTCGACAAAGCTGTTATCCGGACGCGGTTCAAGGTAATCATACAATCGCGGATCCACATAGCGCAACTTCTTAAAGTAATTTGATCCAAACCCACGAATCGTACGGCGGATAATGGAGTTACGGCCAGGCGGAACATGGATCTCCAATAAGGCTCGACTCAAATAGGTGAAGTCGTAGTTTTGATCCCACACCGAAGGATAAGCTTGTTGGTTCCATGTAACTCGCTCGCCGTGAATGAGAATCTTGTAGTTACGGTGTCCTGCGTAGTCATGAGTAACGTTGGTGTTTACTCCTTTTTGCCAGCATACTTCAGGCGAATCATCCCCCCAATCAATACAGCAGATTGTATCTGACTGTAATTTTTGATTTCCATAAGGCCCATACCACTGTAATAGAATTTCCAACCTGATATCGCGCTGCGTCGTCGTGTCGATCCACAACTCCATGGCATCGTCCAGCAAGTTGTACATCTTGCAGATCTTGTCCGCACTTTCAATAAGCCTCTTATACTTGGAATAGCTAAACCAGACAGGATAGGAGCGGTTCGGCTCACTCGTCGGAGTCTTGGCGAAAATAGCTGGGTGGGCAATTCCGTCTCCCCTGATTTGCGTGTCTTCAGGCATGGCTCTAGTATACTGAAAACATAGGAAAACTCAAGGCAAAGAAGATGGCGCTCCAAAAAACTGGAACACCCTCCATAACCGCGTGTATTTTGTCCAGAAAAATCTTAAGCGTTTTCGGAGTCAAAGTAGCGCTTTCCATAAAGATCGCCCATCTTCTGCTCATTGATCTCAGATTCGCCGCGGAAGCCTCGTCCTGTTATCCAGTTCGTGAGCCTCTGTCCGAAGCTATCACGCCAAGCGCTACGGATTGGTGAAGCGTTATCAAGGTCTTGGCGCTTGGTTTTGGCCATGCTAATAAGCTTGTTGTACCGATCAGTATATTGCTTACGCTCTTCATCACTCATCTTCATGTTCGTGAGTTCGTCGAGCTTATGGCGGGCATAGGCTTCCTGGTTATTGATGGAATTACGCTTATTCTGGTAGCTGCCGCCGAATAGCCCTGTATCGGTATCCATCCCGGCTACAAGACCTGAAGCCGTGCCGTAGTTAGTGTCCAGATCCTGCTTGTTGTATTTTTGATTAGAACTGAAGTACGCTGTTTTCTCAAGCACAGCATCGGCAAGTCCGTATAATTGAGGAGTTATCTGCATGACTCAAATGTAGTAGTTTTTTGGCACAAAGTAAAGCAATAATCTTGCGGTTCTAAGGTTTGCATGGTAGGATAGCGCCGTCATGAGCAAAAGACCATCGAAGGCACAGGTCAACACCGGGCCTCTATTACAGCATACGCGTGAGCATACGGTCTGGCCTGATCTTGAACACTGTACGGAAAGCCAGAACACGTTGACAGTCGTCAAAAGTCAGGTCCCGACCTCCAAGGAATACACCATTGTTGCCCGTAATGAAGAAGGACGCATTTCAGAACTAAAGAGCAACACAGGGGAAGAGTTCTGGGCCTCCTATAACCCGGCATTGGACCGATATTACGTACGTGCTAAGGCACCATCCAAGCCATTCCGTACACCTCAGCATATGACCGGGCATAGGGCATTTTTTGATAAGAACACGAAAACCATTATATGGATGATCCCGAGAAATGGGAGCTGCACCATATTGGCTTCTCTCATGAAAAATGCCGGGCTTGAGGTAAAAGTGACGCAGCCTGCCGCCATCTGGGGGTGTACGGGGTCCACGGATTATTTCTTTGACGAAACTGGGAACAAGCTTTCTAACCCGGAGAAATGGCTGGAGTACAAGCAATGTATTGTCTACCAGGACCCGCTTTACAAGTGTATTCGCCATATGAACTATGTGCTTGCCTGCAACAACTTTCAGCTCAATACATTCTTTTCCGATAACCCGGAGAAGATGAATGATGCGGCAGCATTTATCGACACCTATCTGGCGATAGCCGAGATCAACACCTATAATACAAAAGAATTCTATGAGCAGCACATGATGCCGCAGATGTTCTATCATAGGACAATCCCTGTACAGATTGAGAGTATTATTGAGCTGGATAAGCTCGATAAATTCATAGAGCGTGAGTTGAAGATAAGCTGCACCAAAGCTAACCTGGAGGCATCTATCGGGTTACTACTCGATGATGTTACTGATGAACACAGGAAGAAGATAGAGAAGATCTACGGAGGCGACAGGGAGATCGCTAAGCGTTTCAAAGACCGTTGGTGGAAATAAAGCTATGGAAGAAATACCTACAACTGCTGAAAAACTCTTGCATAATTGTATGGAGACGAAAGCCATCGTCTACCAACTACGCGAGAGAAGTCTCATTATTAACAAGAATGCCCACGGTATAGGCCGGGCAAAGAAATTGACCAGGCGAGGGCGCATGAGTCATTATCGGCCTGTCCGTGAAAAGCTTGGCAGTCTCTATCCATTGGTAGCCAGGATTGTTGAGCTTTGGAATATAGAGTTTACGGAGATTATGGACTGTAATCCTAAGAAGGTCACAGATCACTTGTTCATGAACCGAAGAGAACTTATCGAGCTTAACAGGGTGTCCCGAAAGCTGCAAGTGGCTGTGGAAACGAACCTGCCTGTACGGGACCTGGATGTCATGTATTCAAGGCTGCATGATATACTGACAAGCTACGTCAAAGCTTGGGCCAGGGATATGGGACCAATTATCATCATGGCTGTCTGCTATTTCAAATTCAGAAAGCAGCTTGGATATGCGGAACAATAAAGTCTTGGCAAGTTGCATATTTTTAGTTATAATGACCAAAACGACGAATCATTATGCGCGCACTTCAAGCTATAGCAATGGGAAGCCTCTCTTTGTATAAATCTGCAGCCGACCAACAGACAGAGCAAGCTGTAACAGCTTTGAACAAGATCCAGCTCCCCGGAGCGGGAGCGTTAACGCTCTTTAAAGAGAACAAAAACCTGGGTGACTACTTGAAGTACATCGATGAGTCGTATACTGCAGGGTCTCCGAATGCGAAATCATTGACCCCTGTTGCTCAAATAGGTGCCGTTGCTCTCCCTGCGTTGGCAGGTAGCCTGCTTGGCGGTGGCAGCCTGTTGAGTGGACTTGGACGCGGAGCTCTGACAGGTCTTGGCGGTCTTGCAGGTTATGAAGGTGGGCGCATGCTAGCTAACTCTGACTACGTGAAGAAGCTGGTTCCTGCAGGATCCAGCCTTCGCGAGATTGCTCCTTGGATAACGACAGCCGGTGGTGCCTTACTTGGTCATTTGCTCAGCAAGAAGCTGATGGGTGAAGAAAAGAGCGCTGCGGTAATGGAGAAGTATGCTTCCTATTACGAAGAGACTGCGGATGTTGATATGGAGAAAGTAGCATTTGCAGCTCTTGCTGGTTGGGCCGGTAAGGCATTAGATTACGGTAGTCAGGCAATGAAATTCCTTGCTCCGCATGCAAAGACTTTGCTACAAAATGGCGGTGAGTACTTTAAGCAGGGCCTCAACTGGATCGGCAATCAGGGAGGTAAGCTCCTGAGGCAAAGCGGGCCGTATGCTGAGAATGGACTAAATGGTCTCGGCAATCAAATGAACGGCCTTGGTAAGAGTCTTACCAATGGAAATCTCCAACAACTGGCTGGACGTGCGGATAGTATGATTCAGCAAGGTTGGCAGGCAGCTAAGAACTATGGAAGTCGTCTAATGGAGGCCGGGCAGCAAGGCGCTCAGGCATTTAAAGGCAGTATGGCGGCTTCAGGCGGCGCTGCTGCACGCAATGCAGCAAAAGCTGTTGGCGGCGCTGCTTCCGGGCTGTCGTAAAATCGTCGATATGTCATAACAATAAAAGGGGCACCAGTCGCAAGACCGGTGCCCTACTTTATGTATGGATCGAGAAACTATTTCTTTTTACTAGACCAGATCAGCTTGATATCCTTGATGAGCTGCTCTTTCTTAAGCGGGGAAAAATAATTGCCCCGCTCAATGTTGTAGATGACAGCCGCCTCTACATCTTCCCTGGAAGCATGGCCTTTACAGATACTCAGGAAGGTGAACCCAAGGACGAAGCAGACAAATGCAGTAGCGCTAAACGTCCAGCGCATCGCGTAGGAGAACTTGTCGCAATCCGTCAGCGTCAGGCTGATAGCTACCACACATAGGATAGCCAAAATCACGCAGCAAATGCCTCCACACTGGAATCCCAATCCAGATAGGTAGTCATTATAGAGCTCATTGATCGGTATATTATAGATCGTACTCATTGTCTTTACCTATGGTTAAAATAATGTGGCGAGGAGAGAGCGAGGGATCCGTGTTCACTAAATAACATGGAATCTTGGTCTTGAGAACAAGCCCCCACTCTTTCAGCCGCTTCTTGCTACCATATTCCAGGAAATCGCCAAGACACTTGAAGGTAACTGCCCTCTTGTTGTCCTGTGTTTCCCGGGTGATATAGGCCTTGAGGCGAGCGTTGATGGTATCGAGTCCGATCTCGTGAGGGGCAAACTTCGCGTACGGGTCACTCTCCGGCTTATGGATAGCCAGGCAGGTCGTGAAGACGTAGGCCTGCTCGTCACTCACCTTCAGCACGACCCATTCAGGCTTGGGCTTATCATCCTTGGCTTCTGCTTCCTCTGTCTTCAAGGCAATGAGATCCTCGTTGTCGCCCGGAACTTCGGCATACCACTTTTTCAGGTAATCCTTGGTGGTGGATTGGATCTCCTTTACCAGTGTCTCCGGGATGTCCTGCTTTCTCTCGTTCTTGGTGATGGAGAGAATCGTATTCACGAGCTGCAAGGCCTGCGCTCGAGTAGGAATGGTAATCTTAGGAATAGCCATAACGTGTTACGAATTTTCTTGGGACACAGGTGTTTCAGGAACACAGGCCCACTGGAATAAATTCTTGTCAGTAGCATCCAGGCTCTGCCGAAGTGCAGCTACAAGGAACATAGCAACCGTGTGCAGCTCCAGCTCGGAGAATTCCACTTGAGGAATCCGGAACTTCGGAGCGAGTGCACGCAGGCAGTCTTTGATACCAAAGGCCTGCTCTGCTTCAATCTTTTGTTTGCCATTCAGCTGGGCATCCAGATAGGAAGCGATGTGACCTTTCAGGTTTTCGATTGTTTTGAGGTTCCCATCAGTGAGGGTAACGGCGGATTGTGTTTTGCGTTTGCTCATGGTATATGATGTATATTTAGAGTTGGAAAACTGACGACTTCGCGTTCATCTGAAGGAAGCTCCAGAATGTAAGCTGTATTATCGTCAAGGGAGTTAGGAATGTTCTCAATCGGTGTCTCAAGTTTTCGAGTACCATTCATAAGTACATTCACGAGGACGTGAAACTCATCCTCAAACTTAGTCTCCCGAGATGGAGAGCACCAAAAGTCTGCCGGGAGAATATGAAGTGTGATGGGGGCAAACGCTGTCGTATAGGCGCGCAGGTCTGTTTCCAGTTTTTTCAGGTGGTTAATACTGTAATCCTGATTCACACGCTGGACAAACAGATGGACAGCTGTACAGAAGAGAGAATAGTTGTCGAAAATATCGATGATGGCTTTTGTCTTGCGCAGGTCCTCGCTCATGTGCTGCAAGTCAATAGCGGCAAACAACATGTCCATGTCCGGTGTAGAAGGCTCCTTATAAAACCCTTTGAGCTCATGTTCGTACCGAGCAAAGAATGGGTGCGTGATGATGCGGACAACAGGTGGGTTATTCATAGGAGGTATGCCTGTACTATATCGGCAATTTCTATGGGGCGCAAGAAAAAAGTGGTAGCAAATGTAAAAAAATGCGCCCCGACGAATCGGGGCGCTGACCCATTGTATGCAAAAGACAGATTTAGTTACTCACTAGTCGTGTTTTTCTTTGTGCGCTTTCTTTTGGTTGCCGCTTTTTTCTTGGTTGTTGTCGTTTCAGCTGTCGTTGCTACGGGCTGTGCTACTTCAGCGGTCATCATTGGAGCTGCACTTATAGTGGCTGGCTCAATACTTGGTCCTTCGATAGGAGTTGGTTCCTGGATTGGAGGAATAATTTCCAGGTCATTAGCAGGACCTTCTGTTACTTCAGGCGTCGTAGGGGAAGTAGTCTCAGGTACAGTTACTACAGGTTCTGCTTCAATAGAAGGTCCTTCTTGAAGAATGGGAGGCGTCTGAGGTTCTTCAGGTTCATCATCAGGTACAGGAAGAGACGCAGCTTGCGGCGAAGCATTAATGCCTATAGCTGGCTGCACCAGGATATAGAATGTACGCTCCGCCAAAGTTGTCGGGGACTCCGTCACTTGCTCAATATAGTCAAGTGACTTGGAACAGATGGCATACCCATCCGATACAGCAAGCTGCTTAAGTCGATCAGACGCACACATAGCGCCGACATCCTGCCAATCTACATTCAACCCGGCAATCTTCTGGATGGACATGATCTGTGCCTGTGTCAGATTGAGTGCGCTCAGATTCTTAAGACTCTGCACCTGCTGGGCGGTGAATCCACCGGCAGCCAAAGCCTTCAATGTTGCTACTTCCTGGGAAGTAAATTGAGAAACAACACCGCTCGTGCTTCCCGTGCCACCACCTGCCCCGGGAGAAGGAGGTGTGGTGCCATTAAGCAACGCGTCAAGCTGGTCCTTATTGAGTGTCGTTGTGGCTCCGCCTGACGTTAATGCCAGCACTTGTGCCGTAACCCTACTGGTCGAGATTGCCATACGCTGAGACTACCACAAAATTACCGCCAGCACAAGGCTTTGTTCTTGTTTTGCCGAACTATCTCGTATATACTGCTGGCATCCCATGGACATTGTACAAGAGATATGTTCCGTACCTGAGGCAGAGGTAAGGAAAAAGATAGCTGTTATCCCAGTCGATCACCCTGCAAATAGTGCTGCTATCAAACTTGGAGGACGTCTGCTATGGATGTGGAGCGTTCAGTATGCTAAAGAAGAAGGGTTCCAGCCTATTGTGGTGTCCACTAGTGGAGAAGTGCGTCAATCTTGTCTGCATGCAGGCATCACCTATCTCAATACGCAGCATGTTCATGACATCTTCAAGCACTATACCTGCGACCTGTTAGCCGTACTGGATCCAAGATTCCCGTTAAGGCCTAAAGGAATGCTCAGAAACATGAGCATTATCCTGACAAAAGATGATACCTTGCCCATGCTTCGCGTATCTTCGGGCAGCATTTTGCTCTATGACGCCTATGTATACCGGCGTGTTCATGATCTTATCGGGACAGATACACGTATACTCGTCACCCCGGAGGTATGCGGGATCTATATTAAGTCGCAGCAGCAAGCAGATGAGTTGGAGGAACAGCTGAAAGACAGACATTTAGCATTGCTCAACCCATGGTTTAACCCGAAGTACATAGGAATTGTCCTGGCAAATACCGATTTCAGGAGCAGCAACGTGCGGGAAACCATGTACCAGTGCGACCTGACAGCTAAAATAATAGGGTGTACGGACGAAGTTACGATGGATTTCGACGCCGATGTACTCTTCTCACTGGATAAAAAAGAAGAATTTGACGAAAATTCTCTCGTTTACAGCATATATGAAGGTACCAAAATAGGTCGAAAAGTGGTCGAAATGCCGTGTATTCTTGCGAAAAACGATTTAGCCCTTAAATTAAAGGATTTTACGGCTATTTTGGCTTGGTTTCACCTTAGTTATCCTGAGGCGAAAATCATCTATTACGGCAACCCAAATCTTCAAAGTACGAAAGCAGGCGCGCATCCTGAATATGCAGCACGCCGTAGTTTCTCACGGATTCTTGAGAAAAACATCTGGGACAACATCACATCGTGTGAAGCATTTGAACCGGCTTGCAACGCCATCAGAAGACAAGGGCTCACAAAATCCGACGTAACTGAATTCGACGACTCACAACTTATTGACCCGGCGTATATTGATGACATGTGTGTGATTCACGCTATTCACGATGCCTGGTCCGCACGCCTGGTTATCAGCAAGAAGTTTAATCGAGGCTGCCGTCAGGGAAATAATGATAAATTCACCTGTTTAGAATTTGTAGAGAATGGCTACCTCCATGTTTTATGGGACAGATGGGGTGAAGAATACTACATACGTCAAAGCGGCACTAATATATGGACCTCGTGCTCTAAAGAGGACGTTGATAAGCTTAAAAAGGCGTCTACGGATGATCAATAACTCGCATAGGTATACCTTGACCCTTATAGGCAACGAGATAGCGCTTAAAGTTCTCATCATCAGGGTAGCACACCTGGAAGACATTGTTATCCATCATATAAACAAGTCCTGCTAGCTTGTTGTCATTATTGCACAACTCCACGAATGCTGCGTCTTTTACATCATAGAGCTTCCCGTTACGCAGGCGGATACGTATCTTAGCCATGAGCGCAGTATAGCAGGAATAGCCGTCAGGTCAACAAAAGACTGGTGTTTATGCCTCATTTTGATTATACTAACCACATGACCGAAGCAGAGAAATTCTTGGTGAAATGGGCATCAGATGATGACTCCGTCGGATTAGACGACGTTTCACAGCTCGGTCCGGTTGTTACGTCTGATAAACGTATACCTGTATTTCGGCTGTCACGCTTGCTTTTACAAAGTCAAGAGGGAGCTATAGCAGAAGCGATTGCTACCTTAGAGAAAGAATCTCCGGCTGTGCATACTGCACTCAAGCAGTTGTTGAAATCAGCTGTGCGTTAATCTCCTTCATACGGGTGCAGGTGATCTTCCACCTCTGCATCCGGTTTGTACATGTATCCATGTGGATTTTGCTTCAGTAGGGCGTCGGCAATGATGAAGTGCTCCATATAGTCAATATCGATATTCTCGATCTCCGAGAGCTCGATCATATACGGATTCTTACCGTGTGGCCAACCTTTAAACATGTAGATTGACCGCGGATCCAGTACAAAGAAGCCATTTGTCACAATACGTAGCTTAGGCAGATACTGGGTTAAAATATGAGGCTTATCAGTTGTAAAGTTGTATGGTTTGTTCCCATCCCAAATATACTGTTTCAGCTTGTGATAGGAAATCACGCTGTCATATTCATCAGGACAATGCTCCTCGTAAGCTTTAATGGCCTCTGAAAAACGCTGTGAAGAGACAAATGGACACGTGCAATTTCCCCACAACATCAGATCGCAGTATTGCCTCATGGTGTCACTCACCCAATAAAGTGTCTTTTGAAAACTGTAACCGGGCAGAGTCTCATCACACATAATCTGCGGCATCCTAATACATGACACCCCCCTCTCCCCGGCCGATGTCGAGCATAGCATCGTCGTTACTTGCCAGAAAGACATCAGTGAACTCAGGTACAGCCTTCAGCTGCCTCAATTTGCGCGTGAGGAGACAATACCCTCCATCATTATCATTGTAACCAAACGGACGTGTGTTTTTGTCCTTTACTCGAAACGAGCCGGACCGTGTTGTGCATAAACCAACAATGTTCATGGCGCGTATTATATTGTCCCCCCACCCCATATGCAAGACTAAACACCTGACTTAAACCGGTCCCAGTATTTAGATGCATTTATAGGTCTGTCGTACCAAGATTTTATGATCCGACTTTTTAGGTCTTCTAAACTCTCATTTTTATTCTTCTTATAAGCTGCATCTACCTCATCTTTATATTGCTTATTAAATTGATAACGATTAGCAGAAGGGTAATACGAGTTTAATCCTATATGTGTTCCATTGTATGATAAGATCCTAGAAAGCTTTACATGTAACTAAAAGCCTGGCATTCCGCATCATCCCGGATGGAGCTCCGGGAGCGGGGCGGATGTATATAAACCTGAGTATTTAATATCGTAACCCGTACCTCCAAGCAAGATTTTGTACAGCTTCAGCCAAATTAGGTTTCTTTGCTAAATGTGTACTGTAATTATCCAAGTTAAAATAAGAATTGGTTTTCATATTTTGTAAACGTTTACTAGCAGTATCTAAAATTTTCTGCTCAAGGTTTGGATTACCAATAGCTTTTGGGAGTAAAGAGCTTAATTGCCCACTTGTACGGTTTACCAAATTCGTACCAACGTCTGCAAGAGCTTTACCATCTGGAACAGCTGCATGAGATAACGTGTTCAACGATTCGATCAAAATTTTTGCAGCACTTTTCTGCATAGCATCTGCTAATCCTATAAGTTCTAGGGAGGTGTTCATGTTTCTATTCTACCACCCCCCCCATAAAAGCAAGTCTGTCGTCGACCGTACAGGCAAACCTTCAGCAGGTACACGCTTGTGTACAATATACCGAATCCCTAACCTTTCTATCAGCTCCCTCTTTTCCGGAAAGTCGCCGTCATCATTGACAAAGAATATATCCGGGTTAATCTCGTGGAGGAGCGGAGCAAAGTCTAATAATCCATCTCCAGGAGAGACGTGTACTTCTTTCACGTACTTCAGAGCTTCCAGCACAAACCTGCGTTCCGATGTCGTGTACACAGGCTCCCTATACTTCAGTCTCTTTATGGTCTCAGATGATGCAAGAGCGACATAGACGTCACCATACGAGGCAGCCTCCTGCAAGAATCGCACATGCCCGCTATGGAGCATGTCGAAGCACCCTGACACCATCACCTTAGGCATCTTCTCGATAATAGGGCTCCACAGCCATCATCTCCGGGTGGTCCTTGACGGCGGCATCCCGCTCGTATTGTTCCCGGAAGAGGTAAAGAGCATATCCTCCATGTCCTGATCCGCAATACTTACGCGCCTCTTCCCCGCGGAATGGAAGGTGATCCATCTGCTCATCGAGCTGGAGTTTATAGGTACGGTTTACTCCCTCTGCCAGTACGCGGAAGTTCCTGCCTATGACTCCCCGGCGTGCCAGATCAGAGTTTCTGGCTATAGCTTCATAATCCCTGATAGGGTCGTACCTCTTGGCTATTGATACAGTACTATGTTCTTTTCCTGTATCAAATATGGCCATACGCCCGCGCAGCCATTCGCCGTCGTATTGGCGGTCGAGTTCTGGTAAAACTCCGGAATACCATGTGCACAATCCTGTCTTTTGGATCACGGCCGCATCCTGCCACCCTGCACCCATGTTCAACTCATCCTGGACAGGATCCTTCCCATTGAGCAGCCACCATGCGCCGCTTCCTCCAAGCCCGCTAAACTTACGATAGGGCCAGTTATCTAATGAGACCAAGGGCGAAATGGCACAGTTGACAATATACCCATCCTTCCGGGCATATTGAGGTACGTCCAGCCACCCTCCTGCAAAATCAACGCGTAACGGTACTTCCATAGATTTAGATCTTTCCTTTTTCTTGTGCTTCCTTCATCGTCATCTCCCCGGCTATAACTGCGCGCATGTCCTTCTCCTTAATCCCGAGCATCTGGGCGATCTGCGGCTCAAATGCAGGATTAGGCAGCTTGGAGCGTAGGGGGATATAACCCCATTTATTGAGTGCAACCATACGTGGGTCAAAGAGACCCTCAGCAATGCCCTCCAGGGAGTCGCCGTCCATCATCTTGCCGTTCTTCACCTCCACCGGCTGCTGAGCGGCGAGATCACGGTCCGTCATCGGCCCCAGACGCAGGCGTCCATTTCCCAGGTCACGCGCGTTGAGTCCAGCGCCATTAAGTAGGTATTTGAATTTTTCGAATACGAAGGGGGCACCCGGCTCTGGCGGTTTGTAACCCTGGCGGATGAGCCTCCAATAGTCCTCCGATTTTTGCCCGCGTAGTGTACTCCCCTCACGAATCGTTGCATACCCGCCCTTAGCCATAAGAGCTGTAGTCTCTAGCCCGCCGAGGCGTTTTGCCTGCGCCTGCTCGCTCCCACCTCGCAGCGGCTGCTCATTCTGGTCATACCCGGCATTTCCTCGGGCAGACTGTTTGCTCTCCACCACATGGTGTAACTTTGTGATATAGGCCACCCCTGTCGTCACCGGTCGCTCCAGCTTGGTGTGCATCACGGGGTCGAACACCTCCTCCGTCGGAGAGAGCCCGGCATCAGCCAGCTGCTTCTTCACGAAGGCGAGCCTCGACTCCCCCGGCTTCGTATAGGCAGGTACTTTGATGGGCTTCCCGTTCTTGGCCGCCACCTTGCCGAGGGCGAGTTCGTACAAGGTGGCTGTATTCACACGGGATGGGAGGGATAGGGGGTTAAGAAGGACATCGAAAGGCTTTCCGTCGACCCCTCGCAGGATCTGCTCATCAGGCAGTATTTTGCTCACGATTCCCTTCTGCCCGTTACGAATCACGATCTTGTCGCCAAGTACAATCGGTGCTTTTGCACTTACTACAACCTTAGCATT